>NZ_JBXWOU010000041.1:0-1176 GCF_059611045.1 Ruegeria sp. CDSB113 | reverse complement strand
ATGGCAAAGGAAAAGTTTGAGCGTAATAAGCCGCACGTCAACATCGGCACGATTGGCCACGTTGACCACGGCAAGACCACGCTGACCGCAGCAATCACCAAGTATTTCGGTGACTTCAAAGCGTATGATCAGATTGACGGCGCGCCTGAAGAAAAAGCACGTGGCATCACCATCTCGACCGCCCACGTGGAATACGAGACCGACACGCGTCACTATGCGCACGTCGACTGCCCCGGCCACGCCGACTACGTCAAGAACATGATCACCGGTGCCGCACAGATGGACGGCGCGATCCTGGTTGTGAACGCTGCTGACGGCCCGATGCCGCAGACCCGCGAGCACATCCTGCTGGGCCGCCAGGTTGGCATCCCGACCATGGTCGTGTTCATGAACAAAGTGGATCAGGTTGACGACGAAGAACTGCTGGAACTGGTGGAAATGGAAATCCGCGAGCTGCTGTCTTCGTATGACTACCCCGGCGACGACATTCCTGTCATCGCAGGCTCGGCTCTGGCCGCGATGGAAGGCAACAAGCCGGAAATCGGCGAAGAATCGATCCGCAAGCTGATGGCTGCCGTGGACGAGTACATCCCGACACCCGAGCGCGCTGTTGACCAGCCGTTCCTGATGCCGGTCGAAGACGTGTTCTCGATCTCGGGTCGTGGTACCGTTGTGACCGGTCGTGTTGAGCGTGGCGTGATCAACGTTGGCGACGAGATCGAAATCGTCGGCATCCGTGACACTCAGAAAACCACCTGTACTGGTGTTGAAATGTTCCGCAAGCTGCTGGATCGCGGTGAAGCGGGCGACAACATCGGCGCCCTGCTGCGCGGCATCGACCGTGAAGGCGTTGAGCGTGGTCAGGTTCTGTGTAAGCCGGGTTCGGTTACACCGCACACCAAGTTCGAAGCCGAAGCCTATATCCTGACCAAGGAAGAAGGCGGTCGTCACACTCCGTTCTTCGCGAACTACCGTCCTCAGTTCTACTTCCGTACAACTGACGTGACCGGCACCGTGACCCTGGCAGCTGGCACCGAGATGGTTATGCCTGGCGACAACGTGTCGTTCGAGGTTGAGCTGATCGCACCGATCGCGATGGAAAACGGCCTGCGTTTCGCCATCCGTGAAGGCGGCCGCACCGTCGGCGCCGGCGTCGTGTCGAAAATCGTCGAGTAA
>NZ_JBXWOU010000040.1:0-1274 GCF_059611045.1 Ruegeria sp. CDSB113 | reverse complement strand
CGGATTTTTCACCCAGTCCCTATCTGACCGTGATCCCGAGCTGTTCGGCTCGATCACATCCGAGCTGGGTCGTCAGCGCGACGAGATCGAGCTGATCGCATCCGAAAACATCGTCTCTGCCGCCGTGATGGAAGCACAAGGCTCGGTGATGACCAATAAATACGCCGAAGGCTATCCCGGTCGTCGCTATTATGGCGGCTGCCAGTACGTGGACATCGCCGAGAACCTGGCCATCGACCGCGCCAAAGAGCTGTTTGGCTGCGGCTTTGCCAACGTGCAGCCGAACTCTGGCTCTCAGGCCAACCAGGGTGTGTTCCAGGCATTGATCCAACCCGGCGACACCATTCTGGGCATGAGCTTGGACGCAGGCGGTCACCTGACCCACGGCGCCCGTCCCAACCAGTCGGGCAAGTGGTTCAATGCGGTGCAGTATGGCGTCCGCAAAGAAGACAACATGCTGGACTATGATCAGGTCGAGGCGCTGGCAAAAGAACACCAGCCCAAGCTGATCATCGCCGGTGGTTCCGCGATTCCGCGCCAGATCGACTTTGCCCGCATGCGCGAGATCGCCGACATGGTCGGCGCCTACCTGCACGTGGACATGGCGCACTTCGCCGGTCTGGTGGCAGCGGGTGAGCACCCCAGCCCCTTCCCGCATGCGCATGTGGCAACCACCACCACGCACAAAACCCTGCGCGGCCCGCGTGGCGGCATGATCCTGACCAATGATGAAGATATCGCTAAGAAAGTGAATTCAGCCATCTTCCCCGGCATTCAGGGCGGCCCGCTGATGCATGTGATCGCAGCCAAGGCCGTGGCCTTTGGCGAGGCGCTGCAGCCTGCGTTCAAGGACTACATCAAGCAGGTCGTCGTGAACGCACAGGCGCTGTCAGACCAGCTGATCAAGGGTGGTCTGGACACGGTGACCCACGGTACCGACACCCATGTGGTGCTGGTCGATCTGCGACCCAAGGGCGTGACCGGCAACATTGTCGACAAGGCTCTGGGCCGGGCGCATATCACCTGCAACAAGAACGGCGTGCCGTTTGATCCGGAAAAACCGACCATTACGTCGGGCATCCGTCTGGGCTCCCCCGCCGGCACCACCCGCGGCTTTGGCGAGATCGAGTTCCGCCAGATCGCCGACTGGATCATCGAGGTGGTCGACGGCCTGGCTGCCAATGGCGAAGACGGCAATGGCGCCGTCGAAGCCAAAGTCAAAGCCGAGGTTGCAGAGCTTTGCGCTAAATTCCCGATCTATCCAAACCTGTAAT
>NZ_JBXWOU010000039.1:0-1306 GCF_059611045.1 Ruegeria sp. CDSB113 | reverse complement strand
CGGCCCAATCTGGATGAGGTGGATGGCTCCTGCACCACCGGCATCGAACGTGCCAAAGTGCAGTTGTTATCTACTGCTAGGAAAGGAGCCACCCAATGACAGTTAAAACCGTAGGCCTGGATTTGGCCAAGGACGTTTTTCAGGTGCACTGTGTTTCAGCCACCGGACGCAAAATCATCAACAAAAAGATCAAACGTGCCAAACTGCGGGCGTTCTTCGAAACGCTGCCGAGATGTGTTGTCGGCATGGAAGCGTGCGGTTCGGCGCATCATTGGGCACGCGAGCTGCGCAAACTTGGCCACGATGTTCGTTTGATGCCAGCCGCCTATGTTAAACCCTACGTGAAGCGCGGAAAGACGGACGCAGCCGACGCGGAAGCGATCTGCGAAGCAGTTCGGCGACCAACCATGCGCTTTGTCGAAATCAAGACCGAAGACCAACAGGCAGTACTGGCCATCCATCGAGCGCGGGATCTGGTCGTTAGGCAGCGCACCCAGGTCGTCAATATGATCCGCAGCATCCTCCGGGAATTTGGACATATCCTGCCGACGGGTATTGAGGCTGTTTCTAAGTTCGCTCGGGAACACGGCACCGAAGCGCAGTTGGAAATGCCCGAGATCGCGGACGGCATCCTCGGCGTGATGTGTCATCAACTGAACGGGCTCAATGCGCGGGTTGATGGGCTTACCAAACTGATCGAACAACACGCATGGCTCGATGCCGATGCACGACGTCTGATGAGAATGCCGGGGATCGGACCCATCACGGCTTCGGACGTTGTCGCCACCATTGGCGATGCAAAACAGTTCGAGACCGGACGCGATTTGGCGGCTTGGCTGGGGCTGACACCGCTGAACAAATCCAGCGGCGGTCGAGAGCGCCTCGGGCGGATCACAAAGAAGGGTGACCGGTACATCCGAAAACTGCTGATCATCGGAATGACGTCGCGCGCGCTCATGGCTAGGAACAGCCCAGAGAAAGCCGACACCTGGACTGCGAAGCTTCTAGACGAAAAGCCTTTCCGACTGGCGACAGTCGCCATGGCGAATAAATCCGCCCGGATCATTTGGGCGTTATTGACGAAACAAGAGGAATACCGGCAGCCGATCTGTTGATCCTGCCCGGAGATGCAAGACGTTTGATGTGATGATGCGAACCGAAGTCACCCAAGAGTAAGGACACTCCGACCAATGGCGCGGCCTTCAGAGGTCGTATTCCCGATAGGAACCTTACTTGCGGAACTCATCAGGGCCAGTGGCAACTGCCACGCAAACAGGCCGGACACACGACTGTACTGACAGAATAT
>NZ_JBXWOU010000038.1:0-1358 GCF_059611045.1 Ruegeria sp. CDSB113 | reverse complement strand
TCTGTGGGTGGCTCCTGCATTGCAAGAACTTTTTGGTGATGTTTGCGGGTATTTTGTCAGTACCTTCGTCTGTCCGGCCTGTTCGTGCGGTGGTGTTCCGCTGGCCTTGATGAATTCCGCGAGCGAGGTTCCAATCGGGTTATCGGCCTTAGAAGAGGGCCGCTGCCATTCCCGGAGTGTCCTTGCTCTTGGTTGACTTAATTCCACATCATCATTTCAACGTCTTGCATCTCGAAGGCAGTCGGCGCGCTTAGAACGCGGGCTGCCGGTATTCTTGTTTCTTCGTAAGCATCGCCCAGATGGCCCGAGCGGCCTTGTTTGCCATCGCCGTTGTTGCCAATCGGAATGGTTTGTCTGCGATGATCTTCGCCGTCCACAGATCGACCTTCTCCGGTGAACGTTTCGCCATGACCGCGCGCGATGTCATGCCCACGACCAGCAACTTGCGAATGTAGCGATCACCCTGCTTCGTGATTTTGCCCAGACGTTCCTTGCCGCCGCTGGACTTGTTGAGCGGAGTCAGGCCCAACCACGCTGCAAGATCGCGGCCTGTCCGGAACTGATGCGCATCACCGATTGTGGCGACAATCGCTGACGCCGTGATCGGCCCAATGCCAGGCACGCGCATCAATCTGCGCGCGTCTGCATTCAGCAAGGCATGTTGCTCGATCATCTTGGAATAACCTTCGATGCGCGCGTTCAAGCCGATGAGCTGATAGCACTGGATACCAAGCATCCCGTTCGCGATTTCAGGCATGTCGGGTCGATCGCCGTTCAGATGGCGTTTTGCAAAAGCCGTCACCGCTTCGATCCCGATTGGCAAGATATGCCCAAACTCGCGCAACAGGCTGCGGATCATGTTGGCTATCTGTGTGCGCTGTCGGACGGCCAGATCTCGAG
Source organism: Ruegeria sp. CDSB113 (assembly GCF_059611045.1). NCBI lineage: Bacteria > Pseudomonadati > Pseudomonadota > Alphaproteobacteria > Rhodobacterales > Roseobacteraceae > Ruegeria > Ruegeria sp. CDSB113. Next base: position 458 of record NZ_JBXWOU010000038.1, on the reverse strand, counting down.
TCCGGTGGATTGAGAGAATGGCTTGCTGCTCTTCTGTCTTGATATCTACGAAGCGCATAGTCGGACGTCGGACCGCCTCGCAGATCGCTTCTGCGTCGACAGCATCGCTCTTTCCGCGCTTCACATATGGTTTGACATATCCGGCAGGCATGAGCTTCACATCATGGCCGAGCTTGCTCAGCTGACGGCCCCAATGATGGGATGAACCGCACGCTTCCATCCCGACCGTGCACGAAGGCAGCGTCTCAAAGAATGACAGCAGCTTCGCGCGCTTGATCGCCCTATTGAAAATAACGCGGCCATTCTCCGAAATGCCGTGCACTTGAAATACGTCCTTGGCCAAATCCAGGCCTACGGTCTTAACTGTCATTGGGTGGCTCCTTTCCTAGCAGTCGTTGACAACTGCACTTTGGCACATTCGATGCCGGTGGAGCAGGAGCCACCCACCTCATCCGGTT
>NZ_JBXWOU010000037.1:0-1419 GCF_059611045.1 Ruegeria sp. CDSB113 | reverse complement strand
GGGAGTGGGCAAAAGCTGGGGGTGTTATGCGGCGATCTTTTGATTGGAGACCGACAGGCGGCCGTCGAGTACAGCGGCTCGGGTGACGGCTACGTTGTGGGCTCCGCGTGGCGACCATCTCATGCGACGACGTTTGCCCATGCGCGCATTTCCGATGTCATCGACACAACCTTCGGCGCGGGAGGTTGAGATCGGCAAACCCCGGCGATATCGCTTACCGTAGTTGACCAACGAGCCCATGTTGTTGGTGAGATAGCTGTGGAGATCATGGCATCGCGCCAGCGCCTTCTGGGCTTGATCTCGAACCACGGGTTCGTATTTGGCAAGCCTTGCGCAATCAACTATCAACCATTGAAGATTTGTGCCGGCTACCTGAATCTTGCCATGCCAAAGATACCATCTCAGAGTCTCGGCCGTTTTCGTGAAGATCGCAGCTGTTCCCGGGAAATCTTCCCTCTGCGCGAGGCCCTTGATTGCGTTCTCAACATGCTGAATGCGCACCGAGATGTGCCACCAGTCCAGGATGTGTCGTACCTTTCCTTTGGTTGCCCTGCGAAGAAGGTTTGGGAGCGCGGCCTCCCCGTCTGAAATCACGGTGATGGGGCGCCGGTCGTCCCACCCGAGAGCATCTAAATCGCGACGAAGCTGGGAAGAAGGCGAGCTCGCAGCTTGTGGGGCAAGACCAAAGCGTCGGCACATATCGTGGGTCTCGATCTTGCCTACTACAACGTCGAGATTGCGTTTTTGATATTCCGGCCTGCATCGAATGTGAGCTCCGTCGATGAAAACGGTCAGAGGATGTGAAGAGAGGGTTTCGCATACAGGAGGTTCTGCGTCGGTGATGTCTTTCGCAAGTCTGCCGAGACGGTTCCGCACAGTAGTGTTGTATTGCTTTGCACAGGGCAGAAAGGTCTCCAAGATCCGGGCTGCTTCCCGAAACGAATGGCGCGCGCCCAACTCTGCCTGAAGCCTCTTCAATTCAGGCGTCGCCCGATCACGGAGAACCTCTGCAAATGGCGAGAGCAAGTTGCTTTCACCAGCACGACATGCACATTTGCGACGCCGAAGAATCTTCAACCGAAACCGTCCAAAAAGCGTGTCGAGAACACGGGTCCGGTAATCGTGAACTGGTCTGGTGCGGCCACAGCAGGGACAGATACGGCTTGCTGCAGAAATTTCTTCGATCTGGTGTCGTAGAATTGACCCCTGGAGTTGCGTCAGAAGTGCCTTACCTTGCTCGAGCTTGAGCCCTAACCCGCTATGATACTGGTCGGTCAGACTGAGACGGCGAAGCTCTTCCGTCCGCTTCTCTCCCGTCTCAGCAGTGGTTTCCACGATAATCCGAACTTCCATATCAGCCCCCAATGGTCAAAAAACTCCTGTAGCTTACCCGAACACCCCCAACTTTTGCCCACTCCC
>NZ_JBXWOU010000036.1:0-2254 GCF_059611045.1 Ruegeria sp. CDSB113 | reverse complement strand
CGTTCCCACAACGGCACCTGAAGCTTTCATGTCGTGCATCAGACGATCACGGAACTGGTCCTGCCCCCAGAGCGTTCCATCTGCGAAGGTGAAAGTCTCGATTGAGTGCCATTTATTCTCATCCAGCTGCCTGATGAGAGTAATGGTTTCTCCATTTGGCAGGTTGATGATGACGTCATTTTGGGTTCGAGACAGTACAATGTCATCTGCGTTAACGTCAGTGAATGTCAGGGTATCGGTACGGTTGTTGTAGGAGTCATAGTCGGTAAGCGAGTACGAGCCATCCCCCAGCGTATGCACATAGTTCTCGCCGTTTTCAGTGCCGATCACGGTCCCACCAGCCTTCATGTCAGCGACCATGCGGTCACGTAGCTCATCCTGGTTCAGTGTTGTGCCATCAGCAAAGGCGACAAACTCGATGGAATTCCACTGGTTTTCGTCGAGTTGATGCACCAGTGTGATCTGCTCGCCATTCGAAAGGGTGATGATGAGGTTGTTGCCGCTACGGCTCACCGACACCTCATCGGCATTCACGTCCGCGAATGTCAGCGTGTCAGTACGGTTGTGATAGGAATCATAGTCGGCGATCGAGTACGAACCGTCTCCCAGCGTATGCACATAATTCTCGCCGTTTTCGGTGCCGAACACGGTCCCACCAGCCTTCATGTCAGAGACCATGCGGTCGCGCAGCTCGTCCTGGTTCAGCGTCGTGCCATCTGCGAAGGTGAACAGTTCAATCGAACTTCGCTTGTCTTCATTTAGCTGGCCGGAAAGTACAATTTGCTCACCATTTGTCAGGGTGATCGTCAGATCGTTACCCATGCGTCCAACGCGGATATCGTCCACATTGACGTCCGTGAATGTCAGCGTGTCATTGCCGTTACTGTTGTACGCATCGTAGTCGGCGATCGAGTACGAGCCATCTCCCAAAGTATGCACGTAGGCCTCGACATGTTCGGTACCGATCACGGTACCACCGGCTTTCATGTCAGCGACCATGCGGTCGCGCAGCTCGTCCTGGTTCAGCGTCGTACCGTCAGCGAAAGTGAAAAGCTCAATAGAACTCCGCTTGTCCGCGCTAAGCTGGTTCAGCAATGTGATTTGCTCGCCATTCGACAGGGTGATCATCAGGTCGTTGCCTATGCGCCAGACGCGAACGTCATCCGCGTTAACGTCCGTAAAGGCCAGCGTGTCACTGCCGCTATTATTGTATTGATCGTAGTCCGAAATGGAATAGGAGCCATCCCCCAGAACATGCACGTAGGCCTCGACGTTTTCGGTACCGATCACGGTACCACCGGCCTTCATGTCGGCGACCATGCGGTCGCGCAGCTCGTCCTGGTTTAGCGTCGTGCCATCCGCGAAGGTGAACAGTTCAATCGAACTTTGCTTACTCCCGTCGAGTTGGTTCACCAGCGTGATCTGCTCGCCATTCGACAGAGTGATCGTCAGGTCGTTGCCTATCCGACCAACATCAACGTCACCAACATTCACGTCCGTGAACGTCAGCGTGTCATTGCCGCTATTGTTGTGCGCATCGAAATCCAAAATTCTGTAGGAGCCATCCCCCAGCGTATGCGTGTAGTCTTCACCAGACTCTGCTCCGAATTTTTCCGTTGAGATCTGCTGAGCGTCGACGACCAAAGCAGCGATGTCTTCGACCGACCAGGTTACGCCATCGGCAAACTCGAAGCTTTCGACGTGGTAATCGCTATTTGAGCTCAATTGCCCAACTATTTCGACGATTTCTCCGTTGGCAAGAACAACCCGGAGATCATTTCCAGAACGAACAAGAACAACCTCTTCTGAGGCCACATCCGTGAACACCAACCGATCTGTGCGATTGTTATCGTCCCAATCGCTAATCTGATACGAACCGTCCCCGAGCGTGTGGGAATAAGTCTCGGCAAAATCCGAGCCCCTCACCGTTCCGGTACCACCGGTCTTTTGATCTAACACCGATTTGTCGCGGATGGCCTGTGCCATCAGGATCGTCCCGTCGGCAAACTCGATCTCTTCCAGTGCATTGTCGCCATCTTCGGCGAAATGGTCGGCAATCCTTATGTGTTCCCCATTAGCCAGCGTGATGACCAGATCTTCACCGCTGTTGGAGGCAAACCGCACGTCATCAGCATTCACATCCGTAAACACCAGCCGATCTGTACGATGGTTGTCGTCCCAGTCGCTAATGACATACGAGCCGTCACCCATCGTGTGCTCGTAGGTCTCGGCAAAATCCGAGCCCCTCACCGTG
>NZ_JBXWOU010000035.1:0-2686 GCF_059611045.1 Ruegeria sp. CDSB113 | reverse complement strand
GCTGGACTGTTGCTGTGAACCACGCATCACTGAACCCACGCCCGAGCCATTCGGGCGCTCCTCAGTACCAGGGTTCGGCATTCCGCCAGCCCCGGATCAGAGGAGACAATACATGTCCAAATCCAAACAAACCAAAATCGACAAGGTGCAAGCCTTGTTGCGTCGCCCGAGCGGCGCCAGCCTTGAGGCGCTCTGCAAAGCAACGGGGTGGCAGCCTCATTCGGTCCGAGCAGCTATAAGCGGTCTGCGGAAAAAAGGCGTCACAATCGAACGGCGCGAATCCGACAAGTCACATGGTTTTTCCGCATATCACCTCACAGCAAACAAAGGCGGCGAGCCATGACCAAGACGAGTGATGTCGCCGATCTTGCCGCCATGGGTCGATCGGATCTGGTCACGCTTTGGGAGCAACTGTTTGATCAACCGGCGCCCGCCATGCTCAGCCAACCCTTCCTGCGCCGTTTTATCGCTTTTGAGATGCAGTCCCGCTGTCATGGCGGGCTACCCCGGCAGGTCAAAGCCACGCTGGAAAAGGGCTTTGAGAAGAAGCTCCGGCCCACATGCCCTGCCCTAAAGCCCGGCGGACGCCTGTTGCGCGAGTGGAATCGCGTGACCCATGTTGTCGATGTGACAGAAGACGGCTTCAGTTGGAACAGTCGGTCCTATCGCTCGCTCTCGGCCATCGCCCGAGAGATTACCGGCGCGCATTGGTCGGGGCCGCGTTTTTTCGGACTCACCGGCAAGGGGGCCAAATGAGCCCGCGCCGCAAAATCAGATGCGCGATCTACACGCGCAAGTCCTCAGAAGATGGGCTGGACCAGGGTTTCAATTCGCTGGATGCGCAGTATGAGGCCTGCGCAGCCTATGTCGCCAGCCAGCGACATGAAGGCTGGACCCTGTTGGCCGAGCGCTACGATGACGGTGGCCTGTCGGGCGGCACCCTAGAGCGCCCTGCACTTCAGCGCCTTCTTGAAGAGATCGATGCAGGGCGCATCGACATGGTTGTGGTCTACAAGATCGACCGGCTGACCCGATCGCTCGCCGACTTCTCCAAGCTGGTCGACCGGCTGGAACAGGCGAACTGTTCTTTTGTGTCCGTCACACAAGCATTCAACACCTCTTCCTCCATGGGTCGGTTGACCCTGAATGTACTGCTGTCCTTTGCTCAGTTTGAACGGGAAGTCACCGCCGAACGTATTCGTGACAAGATTGCAGCGTCTAAGAAAAAGGGGCTTTGGATGGGTGGCAACCTGCCTCTCGGCTATGACCGCCACCCCGATCCAAAAGCAAGAACGCTGGTGGTGAATGAGGAGGAGGCCAGAACGGTCCGGCATCTCTTTGGGCTTTATGGCGGGCTGGGATGCCTGCGCAAAGTAGAAGAACGGGCAACAGCAGACAACCTGCGGTCGAAGCGGGTTGTTCGGGCGGATGGAAGCATAAAAGGGGATTGTCCACTGTCACGGGGTCAAATCTATTACCTGCTGCGCAACCCGGTTTATCTCGGAAAAATTCGCCACAAGGATAAGATCTGGGACGGGCAACACCCGGCGATCATCGACCAAGGCGATTGGGACCGGGTGCAAGAGAAGATGCGGCAGGCCTCCAATCGTTCTCGGGCACGCGGCGGCTCCGATACGCGCCAACATTCCAATGACCCCGGCGCCTGGCTCACCGGTCTGCTGCAGGACGAAACTGGTGATCGGTTGACGCCGACCCACACCACGCGCAAAGGCCGACGGTTGCGCTACTATGTCTCCAACAGACTGATCTCGGGCGGCAAGGATACTTCCGGCTGGCGACTGCCCGGCCCGGCGCTGGAAAACGCGGTCATTGATGTCATCGTCAGACATCTGCAAGACGCCGCCGCCGCGCACCAGATACTGGCGCAGCCGGAGGCCGGGTCAGCCGAGGCAGTTCAGACTTCAGTTGCCGATTTGGTGACCCGGCTCCAAGGCCAAGGCGGTCAGGTCGGCGTTGATATTCTGGCCCGCGGTGGAATTGCACGAGGACAGATCGACCTCGAACTGAACCCCGAAACCCTGGCAATCTTACTGGGCATCGCTGCAGATCTTATGCACACTGATCTCACACACATCACCGCGTCTTTCGATCTGCGCCGCCGCGGCGCCGAGGCCAAGGTCATCGCTGGAGACATGACACCCCAACCCGATCCCCACCTCAGGTCCATGCTGATCCGCGCCCATGGCTGGGCGCGCGATCTGAAAGCCGGAGTTCAGCTAATGGAAATTGCGCGCCGCGAAAGCGTCCCTGGCGCCTTCATCCGCACCCGCGCCCAGCTCGCCTTTCTCTCACCGAAGATTCAGGCCGCGATTCTCGACGGCACCCAGCCACCCGAACTTACACTCAAGCGTCTGGTCAGCGTGCCCCACCCACTTGACTGGGCTGAACAGGAACGCCTGTTCGGCTTTTGATAGCTCCAGATCCTGCGTCCCTGATGCAGGGTTCGCCCTCCCTGATCCGGCGGAACAATTCCCTGTTCCCGCGAGAAAATTCCCTGTTCCACTTTTTAGGGAATTTGCAACATAAACCTCTGAAAAACATGCAGTTCCGACAGGTGAAATGACGGAACTCAGACCTGTTTTGCAGAAATTCCCTGTAAATTGCAGGTTATCAGGGAAATCCAGCCCAAAGCGACCCCGCCAAAATGCGGCACTGAGACTGCGGC
>NZ_JBXWOU010000034.1:0-2925 GCF_059611045.1 Ruegeria sp. CDSB113 | reverse complement strand
GCGTTGCAGCTTCAGAAGTTGGGCTATGAATGTCTAATTGAGAAGGGTGCTGGTGCTGCGGCTGGATTTTCGGATGCGTCGTATGAGGCAGCGGGGGTTGAGGTCGTCAAGACGGCTGCGTCGCTGTGGAAGCAGGCCGACATTGTTGCCAAGGTGCGTCAACCGAACGAGGCTGAGCTGAAGCGTCTGACCAAGGGTAAGACGTTGATTTCCTTCTTCAACCCTGCGGGGAACGAAGAAGGGATGGAGGCGGCCAAGGCCAAGGGTGCCAATGTCATCGCCATGGAAATGGTGCCGCGGATCAGCCGCGCGCAGAAGATGGACGCGCTGTCGTCGATGGCCAATATCGCCGGTTACCGCGCGGTGATCGAGGCGGGCAACAACTTTGGCCGCTTTTTCACCGGTCAGGTGACAGCGGCCGGTAAGGTTCCGCCTGCGAAGGTTCTGATCGTCGGGGCCGGCGTGGCTGGTCTGGCGGCCATCGGCACCTCGACCTCGCTGGGCGCGATCACCTACGCGTTCGACGTGCGCCCTGAGGTGGCTGAACAGGTCGAATCGATGGGGGCCGAGTTTGTCTATCTGGATTTTGAGGAAGACCAGCAGGATGGCGCGTCCACCGGCGGTTACGCCAGCGTTCAGTCCGAAGAATTCCGCGAGGCACAGCTGGCCAAGTTCCGTGAACTTGCTCCGGAAGTGGACATCGTCATCACCACCGCGCTGATCCCGAACCGCGAAGCGCCCGAGCTTTGGACCAAGGATATGGTCGAGGCGATGAAGCCGGGCTCGGTCATTGTTGACCTTGCGGCGGAAAAGGGCGGCAACTGCAAGCTGACCGTGGCGGATGAGAAGATCGTGACCGACAATGGCGTGACCATCATCGGCTATACCGACTTCCCCAGCCGGATGGCGGCGCAATCCTCGTCTTTGTACGCGACCAATATCCGTCACATGATGACCGACCTGACGCCTGAAAAGGACGGTCAGATCAATCACGACATGGAAGATGACGTGATCCGCGGTGCGACTGTGACATTTGAAGGCGACATCACCTTCCCGCCGCCGCCACCCAAGGTGCAGGCGATCGCGGCGCAGAAGAAACCGGAAGTCAAGGAACTGACCCCGGAAGAGAAAAAGGCACAGGAGGTTGCGGCCTTCAAGGCGCAGACCAAACAGCAGTTCACCCTGCTGGGTGTTGGTGGCGCGCTGATGCTGTTGGTGGGGCTGATCGCTCCGGCCAGCTTCATGCAGCACTTCATCGTCTTTGTGCTGGCCATTTTTGTGGGCTTCCAGGTGATCTGGGGCGTCGCGCACAGCCTGCACACACCGCTGATGGCGATCACCAACGCGATCTCGTCGATCATTATCGTTGGGGCTGTGATGCAGATCGGATCGGGGTCGTTCCTGGTCATTCTGCTGGCGGCGCTGTCCATCTTCATGGCCGGGATCAACATCTTCGGCGGCTTCCTCGTAACCCGGCGCATGCTCGCCATGTTCCAGAAATCTTAAGGAGGCCGGGCACATGGAATTTGGCTTCACTACTGCCGCCTACGTTGTTGCGGCTGTTCTGTTCATCCTTTCGCTCGGCGGCCTGTCGAACCAGGAAAGCGCCAAGCGTGCGGTCTGGTATGGCATCGTCGGTATGGCGCTGGCGGTCTTTGCCACGCTGGTTGGCCCCGGTTCGGGTCTGTGGCTGCTGTCGCTGCTGCTGATCGCGGGCGGTGGTCTGATCGGTCAGTACGTCGCACAGCGCGTGCAGATGACCGAGATGCCGCAGCTGGTGGCCGCGATGCACTCGCTGGTCGGTCTGGCAGCTGTGTTCGTGGGCTTCAACGCGCATTTTGAGATCGGCAACGTGGCGCAGGTCATGGCCATTGCCGACAGCGCGAAAGAGGCGGACCTGTCCAATCTGGGCGCTTTTGCCAAGCTGATCGCCAAGAAAACCTCGGCCGAGCTGGCAATCCTGCATGTCGAACTGTTCCTGGGTATCTTCATCGGTGCGATCACCTTTACCGGGTCGGTCGTGGCCTATGGCAAGCTGGCGGGCAAGGTGACGTCTACGGCAACCAAGCTGCCGGGCGGTCACGCGCTGAACGCAGCGGCTGCGGGTCTCTCGCTGATCTGCCTGGTCTGGTACACCGCATCCGGTGGTCTGCTGCCGCTGATCCTGATGACGCTGGCGGCGCTGTTCATCGGTTATCACCTGATCATGGGCATCGGCGGTGCCGACATGCCGGTGGTTGTGTCGATGCTGAACAGCTACTCGGGCTGGGCGGCTGCGGCGATCGGCTTCTCGCTAGGCAACGACCTTCTGATCGTGGTTGGTGCGCTGGTGGGCTCGTCGGGTGCGATCCTGTCCTACATCATGTGCAAGGCGATGAACCGTCACTTTGTCAGCGTGATCCTGGGCGGCTTTGGTGGCCCACAGGGTGAGCAGATGGCGGTTGAGGGCGAGCAGATCGCCATCGAAGCCGACGGTGTGGCCGCAGCGCTGAACGACGCTGACAGCGTTGTCATCATCCCCGGCTATGGCATGGCGGTGGCGCAGGCACAGCAGTCGGTGTCCGAACTGGTCCGCAAGCTGCGGGCGCAGGGCAAGAATGTGCGCTTTGCGATCCACCCGGTCGCGGGCCGTCTGCCTGGCCACATGAACGTGCTGCTGGCCGAGGCAAAGGTGCCATACGACATCGTGCTGGAAATGGACGAGATCAACGACGACTTCCCCGAAACGGATGTGGCCATCGTCATCGGCTCGAACGACATCGTGAACCCTGCGGCGCAGGAAGACCCCAACAGCCCCATCGCCGGTATGCCGGTTCTGGAATGCTGGAAGGCCAAGCAGGTCTTCGTGTCCAAACGCGGCCAGGGCACCGGGTACTCGGGCATCGAAAACCCGCTGTTCTTCAAAGAAAACACCCGCATGTTCTA
>NZ_JBXWOU010000033.1:0-3039 GCF_059611045.1 Ruegeria sp. CDSB113 | reverse complement strand
GAACGCTCTGGGGGCAGGACCAGTTCCGTGATCGTCTGATGCACGACATGAAAGCTTCAGGTGCCGTTGTGGGAACGCAAAATGCCGAAGACTACGTGCATGCGTCAGGCGATGGGTCTTACTCCATCACCGACTACGACAGCTATAAAACTTACACAGATACTCTGACTTTTACTGACATCAACATTGATGACTTCACCTTGAGCCGGAGCGGTAATGGCTTGATCTTCACGCTGTTCAACGGAGAGCAGATCACTTTGGTGAACCAACTCAATGAGAATAAGTGGAGTTCCATCGAGACCTTCACATTTGCCGATGGCACAACACTGAACCAGGATGAGTTGCGCAACCGCATGGTGGCCGACATGAAACCAACTGGTACAGTTGTCGGCACGGAGAACAAGGAAGACTATTTTCATACTCAGGGAGATGGGTCTTATACGATCCGCGATTATGATTGGTATTCCCATCACAACGATACTTTGAGTTTCACAGATCTTACACCAGATCAGGTTGATTTTGCGAATAGCAACGGTCCTGACCAGCATTTGGTTATCACCACGTCCGCTGGTGACGTGATCACGTGGCAGTACCATTTCCAGAGCAGCGGTTACAATGCGGTTGAGTTTATCCATTTCAGCGACGGAACCGTATTTGATTGGTTGGATATCCGCGGCAAGGCTCTGCAGGGCAATGACGGCGATGATACAATCATTGGTTGGGATTCTGACGATCAGATCCTTGGTGGTCGTGGCGACGACGACCTGCAGGGCGGCGCCGGTAATGACACGCTTTATGGTGAGCAGGAAAATGACCGGATCGATGGCGGTGCTGGTGACGATTCTCACTACGGTGGAGCCGGTAATGACTACATTCTCGGCAATGCTGGTATGGATTTCTTCGATGGTGGGGATGATATAGACACCATTGATTTCACCTATACAAACGACGATGTCACGCTTGATCTGTCCGCTGGAGCAGCCACCTTTACCGATGGCACGACCGAACAAGTTCTAAATTTTGAAAACATCGTGGGTGGTGCGGGAAACAACGCACTCACTGGAACCGAAAGTGCCAATGAGTTGTACGGTAACGCAGGCGACGATGTGATCTTCGGTCTGGGCGGCAATGATTATCTGATTGGTGGCACAGGTAATGATAACATCACAGGTGGTGCTGGAGACGACACCCTCCAAGGTGAGGAAGGAAACGATACTCTTGTGGCAGGAGATGGCCTCGACAGATTCGATGGTGGAGAAGGAAAAGATACACTCGACTTTACGTACACAGCTGATCACGTAGCCATCAATCTGTCGCTTTCCCGGGCTGTTTTAACAGGCGGAGCAGAAGAGCAGGTCCTCAACATAGAGAACATCATCGCAGGAGCGGGGGATAACATCCTTATAGGTTCCGAAGATGACAATCAAATACACGGCGGAGACGGTAGCGACGCAATCACAGGCGGGTCTGGGAATGACACGTTGTATGGTGAGGAAGGAAATGATCGGATTGATGGCGGTGAAGGTGACGACGCTCACTACGGTGGTTCTGGAAATGACTACATTTTAGGTAGTGCCGGCGCTGACTTATTTGATGGCGGCGCTGATATCGATACCATTGACTTTACTTATACCGCCGATGGAGTCGCTGTAAATCTAACCCTTGGAACAGCGACCTTTTCGAGTGGTGCTGAGGAACAAGTCCTCAATTTCGAAAACATCGTCACTGGTGCTGGGTCTGACACTTTAACCGGAAGCGATGACGCAAATGAAATCGAAGCCGGAGACGGCGATGATGTAGTTTCAGGCGAAGGTGGCGCGGACGTTATCAAAGCGGGTGCTGGCAACGACCAAATAAACGGCGGCGATGATGCTGACACATTGTTCGGGGAAGACGGAGACGATGCACTCGACGGTGGAAGTGGCGACGACAGTATCTATGGCGGCGATGGGAACGATATCCTCTTGGCAGGAGAAGGGGTCGACTTCTTTGATGGCGGAGCCGGCACTGACGTAATCGATTTCTCTTATATGAACGAAGATTTAAACATAAATCTGGAGCAATCGACCGCTATTGCCGCCAATGGCATCACAGAGCAGGTTCAAAACATCGAGAGTATTGTATCTGGCGGAGGCAACGACATATTGATTGGCACCGCCGCAGATAATCATCTGCAAGGTGGAAATGGTGACGATGTCCTCGAAGGCGAAGCCGGTGCAGATCTTCTGGTCGGAGGCCACGGCAACGACGAACTAGTCGGCGGAGTAGGTTCTGACACGTACGAGTATCTCTCTGGCGACGGGTCAGATGTCATCCGTGACATTGGGTCTGCCGGCGAAACCGATATTCTGAATATTGTCGGCTATTCAGTTGAGGACGCTGAGTTTCTGGAAGACGAACAGAAAAACCTGATAATTACTCTATCTTCAGGAGAAACAATCACCGTTGAGGGTCATTTTGATGCACTGAGCCAACGCTCGATAGAGCAAATTTCATTCTCAGATGGCACAACCCTTGATTCTATAGGAATTGCTGAGAAAACAATTGCCGACATGGCGCCACCAAATGTCGCGCCGACATCAGCTGACGATCGATCGACAGTTACAACTGGCGGTTCGGTTTTGATCGATGTCCTAAGTAACGACACCGATAGTGACGGAGGCGTCTTAAGCATCGTTTCGGTCAATGGCACGGTCAATGGCGCGGTGACAATCGAAGCAGGGCAAATTCGTTATACTCCAAACATAGGTTTTGTCGGTCAGGACACGCTTACATATGAGCTTTCGGATGGTCAGGGTGGTTTGGCTACGGCAACAGTAGTCGTGTCCGTTGAACCTTATGCTGCACCACTTGGCGACCAAGTTGGTTCAGCTAGCACCGATGTTTACTACCATGTTGTCGGCAACGGATCGTACACGATCGCTGATTACTCGGTCTCGAGCGGTCAGCCGGACCGGTTGGTGTTCTCGGACCTGAATGTTGGGGATGTGTCCTTCACACACAACTCGGGCGGTGATCTGGTAATGACAGCGGGTGCGG
>NZ_JBXWOU010000032.1:0-3053 GCF_059611045.1 Ruegeria sp. CDSB113 | reverse complement strand
GTTTCGTTGGGGCGCATTTTTTGCGCCCCAACGGTATGCTCAGGCTGTGAGGCCTTCTGGTTCTGGCAGTTTGTTTGCTCGGCAGCAGGCGGTGAGTGTGTTGGCCAGCAGGCAGGCGATGGTCATGGGGCCAACGCCGCCGGGGACCGGGGTGATGGCGCCGGCGCGTGCTGCGGCGCTGGCGTAGTCGACGTCGCCGACCAGCCTGGTCTTGCCTTCACCTTTTTCGGGCGCATCAATGCGGTTGATGCCCACGTCGATGACGGTGGCGCCTTCCTTGATCCAGTCACCCGGCACCATTTCGGGGCGGCCAACGGCGGCCACGACGATGTCGGCGCGGCGGACCACGTCGGGCAGATCCTTGGTGCGGCTGTGCGCGATGGTCACGGTGCAGCTGTCGCCCAGCAGCAGCTGCGCCATCGGCTTGCCCACGATGTTCGAGCGTCCGATCACAACCGCATCCATGCCCGACAATGAGCCATGGTGGTCGCGCAGCATCATCAGACAGCCCAGCGGGGTGCAGGGCACCATCGATTTCTGACCGGTGCCCAAGAGGCCCACGTTGGAGATATGGAACCCGTCGACATCCTTGGCCGGGTCGATCGAATTGATCACCAGATCCTCGTTCAGATGCTTGGGCAGCGGCAATTGAACCAGAATGCCATGCACAGCCGGATCGTTGTTCAGCGTGTCGACCAGCGCCAGCAGGTCCTCTTCCGAGGTATCGACATCCAGCTTGTGCTCGTACGAGTTCATGCCGACCTCGACGGTCATCTTGCCCTTGGAGCGGACATAGACCTGACTGGCCGGGTCTTCGCCGACCAGAACCACGGCCAGGCCGGGGGTGATGCCGTTTTCCTCTTTCAGCTTTGCAACCTGATCGGCCACTTGCGCGCGCACTTTGGCCGCAAAGGCCTTGCCGTCGATAACCTGCGCTACCATCCTTTGATCCCTTCTTTCAAAAACGGATCGGGCGCGTGAAGCGCCCGGTCATTCAGTCCGGGCCGAGAACACGTTCCTCACGTGCAATCGACCAGTCAATCAACATGCGCCACAGTCTTTCGGCCAAATCCGGATCCATTCCCAACTCGGCCGAGCTTGTGCGCACGCGGTGCACCACGTCTTCGACACGGTCCGGGATACGGGCCGGCAGGCCCTCGCCCGGCTTCAGCTCGGACGCGCGGTCAATGTAGCCTGCGCGCGCCACCAACATTTCGATCAGTTGGCGGTCCAGCTTGTCGATCTGAACCCGCAGATCCTGCATCGTTGCACAGTCTTGCGGCGGTGTCAGAGTGGGCATCGCGATCTCCTCATGGCCCGGGAAAACCCCGGACCACGAGATGTCCTATTCGGCGGCTTAGAACAAGCCCTCGATCTCACCTGCGTCATTGAGGCAGATGGTTTCCGCAGCCGGTTTGCGTGGCAGACCGGGCATGGTCATTATCTCGCCGCAGACAACCACGATGAAGCCAGCACCTGCCGACAGGCGAACCTCACGCACCGGAACCGAATGACCGGTGGGCGCGCCGCGCAAGGTCGGATCGGTCGAGAACGAATACTGCGTCTTGGCCATGCAGACCGGCAGATTGCCGTATCCGGCCTCTTCCCACTCACGCAGCTGGTTGCGGATCTTGTTGTCGGCCAGAACCTCGTCGGCGCGGTAGATGCGCTTGGCGATGGTTTCGATCTTCTCGAACAGCGGCATGTCATCGGGGTAGATCGGTGCGAAGTTGGCACTGCCGCCTTCTACGATCTCGACAACCTTCTCGGCCAGCGGCGCAGAGCCTTCCGAGCCCAGTTCCCAGTGACGCGACAGAACCGCCTCAACCCCATGTTCGGCGCAATAGTCGCTGACCGCCTGCACTTCGGCATCGGTGTCGGTGACGAAGTGGTTGATGGCAACCACAACCGGCACGCCAAAGGATTTCACGTTCTCGATGTGACGGCCCAGGTTGGCACATCCCGAGTTGACCGCGTCGACGTTTTCCGCGCCCAGATCGGCCTTGGCAACGCCGCCGTTCATCTTCATTGCACGCACGGTGGCAACCAGCACCACTGCAGACGGCGCGATGCCCGCCTTGCGGCACTTGATGTTCATGAACTTCTCGGCACCCAGATCGGCCCCAAAACCGGCCTCAGTCACAACGTAGTCAGCGACTTTCAGCGCCGTCTTGGTGGCAATGACCGAGTTACAGCCATGCGCGATATTCGCGAACGGGCCACCGTGGACGAATGCCGGGTTGTTTTCCAGCGTCTGCACCAGGTTCGGCTGCATCGCGTCCTTCAGCAGCACGGTCATCGCGCCTTCCGCCTTGATGTCGCGGCAGTAAACAGCGGTCTTGTCGCGGCGGTAGGCCACGATGATGTCACCCAGACGCTTTTCCAGATCCTTCAGGTCGTTGGACAGGCACAGGATCGCCATGACCTCGGACGCCACGGTGATGTCAAAGCCGGTTTCGCGCGGGAAGCCGTTCGACACACCACCCAGGGACGCTGTGATCTGACGCAGGGCGCGGTCATTCATGTCGACCACGCGGCGCCATGCGACGCGGCGTACATCGATCTCGGCTTCATTGCCCCAGTAGATGTGGTTGTCGATCATCGCCGACAGCAGCGAATGCGCCGAGGTGATCGCGTGGAAATCCCCGGTGAAGTGCAGGTTCATTTCTTCCATCGGAACAACCTGCGCGTAACCGCCACCCGCGGCGCCGCCCTTCATGCCAAAGTTCGGGCCCAACGAGGCTTCGCGGATACAGATCATCGCATTCTTGCCAATGCGGTTCAGACCATCACCCAGACCAACGGTCGTGGTCGTCTTACCCTCACCCGCAGGCGTCGGGTTGATCGCGGTGACCAGCACCAGCTTGCCGTCTTCTCGACCCTGAACCGAGTTGATGAAGTCCTGGCTCACCTTCGCTTTGTCATGGCCATAGGGCAGCAGATCAGCAGAATCGATGCCAATCTTAGCGCCAATTTCCTGAATAGGCTTCTTCTGCGCCTCGCGCGCGATTTCAATGTCCGATTTATAGCTCATTGGGCAAAACCCCCGGTTG
>NZ_JBXWOU010000031.1:0-3238 GCF_059611045.1 Ruegeria sp. CDSB113 | reverse complement strand
TTACTCTGCGGCTTCTTCGTAAGCGTCCATTGGGGGGCATGTGCAGATTAGGTTTCTGTCGCCGTAAGCGTTGTCGACGCGGTTTACGGGGGACCAGTATTTGTCGACGCCCATGGATCCTGGGGGGAAGCAGGCCTGTTCGCGGCTGTAGGGCCGGTCCCAGTCGCCGACCAGATCGCGCACCGTGTGGGGGGCGTTTTTCAGCGGGTTGTTCTCCGCGTCGATCTTGCCGTCGATGATGTCCTGCGCTTCGGCCCTGATGGACAGCATGGCGTCGCAGAAGCGGTCCAGCTCGTCCTTGGGTTCAGATTCCGTGGGCTCGACCATCAGGGTGCCGGCCACCGGCCAGGACATGGTGGGCGCATGGAAGCCGGAATCGACCAGACGCTTGGCGATGTCGTCAACGCTGACCTGCGCCGCCTCGTCCAGCGGGCGGGTATCCAGGATGCATTCATGCGCCACCCGGCCCGTGTCCGAGGTGTAGAGGATCGGATAGGCCTCCTGCAGGCGTGCCGCGATGTAGTTGGCGTTCAGGATTGCCACTTTCGTGGCCTGCGTCAGGCCCGCGCCGCCCATCAGCAGCACATAGGCCCAGCTGACCGGCAGAATGGACGGCGAGCCGAAGGGCGCGGCCGAGACCGGACCCACGGCGGTGCCGTATTCCGGGTGACCCGGCAGGTGTTCGGTCAGATGCGCCTTGACGCCGATCGGGCCCATGCCGGGGCCGCCACCGCCATGGGGGATGCAGAAGGTCTTGTGCAGGTTCAGGTGGCTGACGTCGCCGCCGATATCGCCGGGGCGCGAGAGACCGACCATGGCGTTCATGTTGGCGCCGTCGATATAGACCTGACCGCCGTGGTCATGGGTGATCTGGCAGACCTCCTGAACGGTGGTCTCGAACACGCCATGGGTCGAGGGGTAGGTGATCATGCAGGCGGCCAGATGGTCCGAATGCTTTTCCGCCTTGGCGCGGAAGTCGGCCAGATCGATATTGCCCTTGTCATCGGCTTGCACCGGCACAACCTGATAGCCCACCATCTGCGCCGAGGCCGGGTTGGTGCCATGCGCCGAGGTCGGGATCAGGCAGACATTGCGATGCGCCTCACCCCGCGCGGCGTGATAGTTGCGGATGGTCAGCAGGCCTGCGTACTCGCCCTGCGCGCCCGAGTTGGGCTGCTGCGAGATCGCGTCATAGCCGGTGATCTGGCACAGCTTGTCGTTCAGATCATCAATCATCTCATGATAGCCCTGCGCCTGATCTTGCGGGCAGAACGGGTGCAGATTGCCGAACTCGGGCCAGGTGACCGGGATCATCTCGATCGTGGCGTTCAGCTTCATGGTGCACGACCCCAGCGGGATCATTGCCCGGTCCAGCGCCAGGTCGCGGTCGGCCAGACGACGCATGTAGCGCGTGATCTCGGCCTCGGCCCGGTTCTTGTGGAAGATCTCGTGGGTCAGATAGGCGCTTTCGCGCAGCGCATAATCCGGCAGACGATAAAGCTTGTTCGAGCTGTCATCCTTGCGATCGATGCCGAAGGCACCCCAGACGGCCTCGATGGTCTCGGGGCGGGTCTGTTCGTCCAGGCTGATGCCTACTTTGGTGTCGCCGACCTTGCGCAGATTGACACCGCGGGCCACGGCGGCCTCCATCACGACATTCTGCAGGTGGCCGACCTCAACCGTGATAGTATCGAAGAACACCTCCGGCTCGACGGCAAAGCCCGCCTCTTCCAGACCGGCGGCCAGACGCGAGGTCTTGCGGTGCACCGATTGTGCGATGGCTTTGATGCCGTCGGGGCCGTGATACACGGCATACATCGAGGCAATGACGGCCAGCAGCGCCTGCGCGGTGCAGACGTTCGAGTTGGCTTTCTCGCGGCGGATGTGTTGCTCGCGGGTCTGCAGTGCCAGGCGGTAAGCCTTGTTGCCGCGCGCGTCGATCGACACGCCGATGATCCGGCCGGGCATCGACCGCTTCAGCTTGTCACTGGTCGCCATATAGGCTGCGTGCGGGCCACCATAGCCCATCGGCACGCCAAAGCGCTGGGTCGAGCCGATGGCAATATCCGCGCCCATCTCACCGGGAGATTTCAGCAGCGCCAGCGACAGGATGTCGGCGGCGACGATGGCGATGGCTTTGTGCTCATGCAGCGCCGCAATCTCGTTGGTGAAGTCGCGCACATGGCCGTGGGTGCCGGGATATTGGAAGATCGCGCCAAAGACCGATCCCGCGTCCAGCGTGTCCGGGTCGGCCACCTGCACGTCGATGCCCAGAGGCTCGGCGCGGGTTTTGATCACCGCGATGGTCTGCGGGTGGCAGTTCTTGTCCACGAAGAAGGCCGCATTGTTGGCCTTTGACCGCCCGCCGCGCTTGGCCATCGCCATCGCTTCGGCTGCGGCTGTGGCTTCGTCCAGGAGCGAGGCGTTGGCCACGTCCAGCCCGGTCAGGTCGCTGACCATGGTCTGGAAGTTCAGCAGCGCCTCAAGCCGGCCCTGGCTGATCTCGGGCTGATAGGGCGTGTAGGCGGTGTACCAGGCCGGGTTTTCCAGGATGTTGCGCAGGATCGGCGCCGGCGTGGTGGTGCCGTAATAGCCCTGACCGATCAGCGAGGTCAGAACCTTGTTCTTGCTCGCCACCTCTTTCATGTAAAAGAGCGCATCGCGTTCGGTCATCGCCGGACCCCAGTCCAGCGGCTCTTTCTGCCGGATCGCAGGCGGGACGGTGGCGTCGATCAGCTGGTCCAGCGTCTTGAAGCCAATCACCTTGAGCATGTCGCGCATTTCCGTCGGGCTGGGCCCGATATGGCGGCGGTTGGCGAAGTCATAGGCTTCGTAATCAGTCAGTTTGAAGGCCATAGGTCATGCTCCTCAGGGAATGTCTCGCCCGGCCGCTCTGGCAGGAGCCTCCGGCGGGGATGTTTTTAGCCAGATGAAGGGGCGGATCCGCAAAAGGACCCGCCGTTTGGGTTTACCCGATCAGGGCCTTGTAGCCGTCCAGATCCATCAGATCTTCCAGCTGCGCGGCATCCGCGATCTTGATCTTGTAGATCCAGGCCTCACCCTCGGGGTCTTCGTTCAGCGCGCCGGGGTTGTCGGCCAGCGCTTCGTTCACTTCCGTGATCTCGCCATCGACCGGGGCATACAGCTCGGAGGCGGCCTTGACGGATTCGATCACGCCGATCTCGCCGCCTTTTTCAAACTCATCGCCTGCTTCCTGCTGCTCCACGAACACCACGTC
>NZ_JBXWOU010000030.1:0-4927 GCF_059611045.1 Ruegeria sp. CDSB113 | reverse complement strand
TTCACTGCTGCGTTTATTGGTGTTGTTATGAGTGATGGAGTGATTTGTGAGATTGTTCTGCCCCATTTTGTGACGGGGTTTTCTGCGATGAAGATGATGTCGTTGGAGCGCAGTTGGAAGCGGGCGGCAAGAGTGAGTTGTGCGGCGTTTCGGATGTCGAGGTGCCATGCGGTGACGGCGCCGAATTCGCGGGCATCTTGCGCCGCGCGCAGGACGTAGACCTCTGACGCGTCGCCGGTTTCCTTGGCGATACCACCGCCGGTGTCGAACAGGGCGTCGGCCAGGGTGGCCGATTGGTTGAACGGCAGAGCATAGCGGCCCTGTGTGCGCACCTCGCCGGACAGGTAGACATAGTCGCGGTCGACCGCATCCAGCTCGATGGATTGCAGGTAATTGCTGCGGCGCTCGTCCAGGTCGGCGCGGCGCAGATTGACTGCGGTGTTCAGCTCTTGCAGGGCGGTCTGGCGGCCCTCGAGCACGGTGTCGCGCAGCGCGATCTGCTGGGCAAAGTAGCGTTCGGCGCGGTCCAGATCATAGTCGGTATCGACAAAGACCGAGTCATCGGCGACCAGATTGAGGTTCTGTAATGCGGTGCGCGCGTACAGATCTTCGAGTGGGATCTGATACATCTGCCCGTCGCGGTAGATGCGCACCGAGGAATTGTCGATATCGCTGACCGAGACCGATCCGGCAGCCGACAGTGCCTCGCCCAGGGTCAGCTGGGTCAGGGTGATGGGCTGGATACCGGGCTGGCCGACAGCGCCGCCGACCGAGACGCGGCGCGAGTTGAACTCGGCGATCTCAAGGCTGAAGGTGGGGTCGATCTGGTTTTCCACCAGGCGCTGGAACAGCACGGCCTCAGCCTCATCCACGGTCAGGTCGACCAGCCGGACGCGGCCGACATCGGGGATGTTGATCGAGCCGTCATCCTGCACGGTATAACCGTTGCGGCTGTTCTGCGCGGCCAGCAGGCCCGACAGCTCTCCGGCTGTTCCTTGCGTGGACGGCGTCGACAGCACCAGCACGTCACCGATTCCGATGGTGTAGGGGCCGGGGTTGACCTGTGGCGGCGGGTCCAGTTGCAGCCCGGCGCGCGATCCATCCTGGGTCGATGGCGCCTCGGGCAGGGGGCCGGTGCCGCGCAGGCTGGTGCCAGAGCCCGATCCGGCCGACAGTTCGAACACCGTTGGCAGGGTCTTGGGCGCGTATGGCGACCGGTTGGCGACCAGCACGGTCTCTGGCGTGACCGGCACAACGCGGACTTTACCCGCGTCGGAGACACCTGCCGTGACCGACGGGCTGCGATAGATGGTGGAACACCCGGCAATCAGAACGGTCACAGCCAGCGCGCTGAGGAGAAGTGGAGTATGGCGCACGATATGCCCTCTGCTGTTGGAAGTTTTAACTGTCATTGGGCACAACCTTTATGAACATGTTGCCGAGGAAATTGCCGGTCCATTGCGAGGATTGAACGATGCGTCCTGAACTGTTTTGCACCCAGTAAACGTTGGTAAAACGATCCGCCACCCCGAAGCATTCCTCTTGCCATTTTTCCGTTGCGACAGGGTTTCCGAGCAGCAAAACGGTCTCGGATCCCACGGCTTCGATCTGACACTCATAAGCATGTAACTCGATCTCATCGTTGGCGTTGAGAAAGCTGTGGAACCGTTCGACCCGGCCCGGACCGCCGCCCAGGATCCGCGCCGCGCTTTGGTGCACATCGGACGCCGACATGCCGTCGCCAAACCCCAGGGCCGAGGTCAGCATGCCGCGTTCCAGCGTGATGGTGGCCCCGTCCGCAGTCAGCCAAGTCTGTACCCCCGCGCGCTGGGTCTCAAGCAGCATAACGCCGGCAAGATCGCGACTGGGAAACCCGACCTCAAGCCGGGGCGGGATCGGGCGGCGCGCGCCAAGCGCCTCGGCGCGCGGATGGAACCGGGGCGCGTTTGGAAACAGCGTGCTCTTGAACAGGTCGACATCTTCCTGGGCCTCGCCGCAGGAGATCAGAGCCAGGGCCAGCAGGGCGGTGCGCAGGGCCTTCATCGCCAGAACCTTCCCCAGCCGCGCGACAGATCCTGCGCGCGGGCCTCGCGGGTCACGCCATACAGCCGGTTGCGCACGTTCAGCCGTGCGCCGCCATCGCGCAGAACCGGACGGATGGTCTGGGCGATCTTGTTGCGCGACGGGCGACCGGTCAGCCACGAGATCGGGATTTCCAGCCGGATACCCTTGTCGAACGACCCTTCACCGAACTCCTCAGAGCTGACATTTGTCAGGGTAAAGAACGCCCCCACCTTGAAGCCGTTGTTGAACTCGCGATCCAGCGCGAAGGTCGCGCCATAGTCGCCAGCCAGATAGCGCCCGACATCGACCTGCGCGTGATACTCGCCCGGCAGATCGTAGTAGGCCGAGACGTGCCCGGTGAAGACATTGTAATCCTGAAAGCCGAACAGCACGTCAAAGTCGCGCTGCGCCACATAGTTGGCCTCGGCCCCAAGGGCCAGACGACTGTTATTGGGATACCAAAGCACTTCGGTGGAAAGCCCGCCAAACATGGTTTCCAGGTAGCCCAGCGTGGTGCGTGCATAGAGGTTATCGCCCGGCCGCCACATATACTCGGCGGTCATATGCTCGATCCGCAGGTTGGATTCGCGCGCATAGATGTTCCAGTCCGAGCGCACATGCGGCAGGGTCGAATCCGAGACTCGGGTGCTGTCATCGAGGGTACTGAGGATCGGCTGGCGCAGACCGGTCGAAAAGGTAAGGCCCGGCGACGGGGTGTAATCCAGCGCCAACGCAGCGCCCAGTTCGTATCGCAGCGGGTCGTCTGGATCAAAGAAAGAGAGGTTCAGATAAGGCCCGAACCGATATGAGAAATGCGGGAAGGCATCGGGCAGAGTCCCGCCCTGCACCAGCGGCAGCGTGTCCGATATCTCGGCCCGGGCAAAGCTGCGCCAGGCGTTGTCGGGGTCATGCTCCAGTTCGTAAAGGTCACTGCGATTCACGCGCACCGCGCTCAGCGGTACGCCGTTCGACATCAGCGCGATGTCGAAATGCTCGGCTTGGGGCGGTTGCTGATTGGCCAGCACGCGGGCGGTGCGGCCCAGGGCCTGCGCGGCTTGTCCATAGCGGTTGTTCTCCACCCCGACGCGGACAGTGTCGCCGCTGTCGGACAGATAGACCAGCCGCAGCCCTTCCTGATCCAGGGCGGATTGCATCCGCGCCCGGATATCGCCACTGCTGCTGTTCGCCGTTGCCGCAGCGACCTGCGGTTCAGGGCGCAACGGCGGCGGTGCGGCACCCTGACCGCCCGGCGTCACCGCTTTACGCGGATTGACGAAGTAGCTGTAGGTCAGCCCCAGAGAGGTGCCATAGAGATAAGAGGCCGTCAGCTGCGAGCCGTTCCGGAACCGGTACTGGGCGCCAAAATTAAAGGGCGATTTGACTCGGAAACTGTCATTGACGGATTCCGCGGTGTAAAGGTCGGGCGAATACTCGGCCAAAAAGGTCAGCCGGTCATTATATTGCCAGCTGGCGCCGCCAAACAAAGCCGCGTCGCCGCGGAACCAGTTGCCGAATTCAACCTCACCCCCCTGGCCGTTCGAATTTGACGCGGGCCGGGTGTCGAACCGGCTGCCAAATATGCCCAGCGGATTCGAGAACGCACCACGCCCCGCCATGCGCCCCCATCCAATACCGCCGGTCAGTTTGAACCGATCCTGAACGGTCTTGGTGGCCACGAAGTATTCCGCGGCATAGATGCCGGTGCCACCAAAATCGCGCAGCCCCATCACGATGGCCGGGCCATGCCTGCTTTCTTCGCGCAACCGGAAATGGACGTCAAAGCTGCGGTCATACCGGGTGCCGCTTGTGCCATCAAACCCGTCAATCACCGCATAGCGGAAGCTGCCGTGCACCCAGGGCAACATCTGAAACGTCATCGTCGCCCGACCGGCGTTCCTGAGACCTGCGGCGGTAAAGACAAGCGTGCCGTCATCGAACATCTCGGCCGTGGGAATCTCGATCAGTCCGGGTGTGCCATAAGTCGACACGGACTGGGCCTGCGCCATGCCAGTCGCAATAGTCAACGTACTTGCCAGGAGGGCGCCCCACCTGACTGTCACCGCTCGAATAATCTTCACGTTATTATGTCGCTTTTTTTGGACGGCGGCCTAAACGGTTCGCCGACCCACGTCTTGCCTCAATTTGCCGGTGGGCTTATTTCCTTTGAGCTTGTCGTGCAAATACAATTCCGCACTTCAGTTAAATGGAAGCCGTGAATTATTAAGTCTACTGCAAGTTGAGCGCATCGGTAGGCCTTGAAGCCCTCGAACATGGTAAGAGACACCGGATCAAAGCAAAACATTCGAATAAATAATGACGTCTGTACCCAAGGCTGACCGCGGCATTCACGCCACCGACCCGGTAGGCCACAAGAGGGCCCGTCAGAGGGACAGCGCCCAATCAGGCTCCGCCGCGGCGCACCATGACAGCAAGCGTCCGCCACACAATGCGCATCTCCATCGCCAGGCTGGAATTGGCAATATAGTAGAGATCAGCCTGAACCTTTCGACGCGTTGCATCTGTGCCCTCAACATAGCCCAGCTCGACCTGCGCCCAACCGCTGATACCGGGGCGAACGTCGTGACGTTCCTGGTACCCGGGCACCTGCAACAAGTACTTGCGCGCATGCTCGATGTAATCGGGGCGTGGCCCAACCAGACTCATCTCACCTTTGAAAACATTGATGATTTGCGGCAACTCATCCAGACGGCTCCGCCGCAGGAACCGGCCCAGCGGCGTGATCCTGTCTTCCTCAAGCGGGCAATCCGCGCCGCGCTCGATCTTCCGAGCCGGGCGCATCGAACGAAACTTGTACGCCGTGAAAGCTGAGCAATTCTGACCCATGCGCTCCTGTGAGAAAAAT
>NZ_JBXWOU010000029.1:2500-6101 GCF_059611045.1 Ruegeria sp. CDSB113 | reverse complement strand
TGGTTGCGGGAGTAGGATTTGAACCTACGACCTTCAGGTTATGAGCCTGACGAGCTACCGGGCTGCTCCATCCCGCGACAGTTTGCGTTGGCCTATTGCTTACGCCAGTTGAGGCCATGCGTTGGTCTACCGCCTGTTTGGCGAGTTGAGACCGGGTCGTTTTTTTCATCGTAAGAGAGAAGTTTGATTGGGGGATTTTTCTAGGTTTGGCGGTGACCTACTCTCCCGGGGCTTAAGCCCAAGTACCATTGGCGCGGCAGTGCTTAACTTCCGGGTTCGGGATGGGACCGGGTGTTTCACTTGCGCTATGACCACCAAACCGAGGAAAATCCCCACGTTGCTGTTTTTGCGGAGCAAAAAAGCGACGGGTGGCAGGCAGCGTATTTGCATGCAAATGCGCGTTGCCACTCGGTAGTTATGTCAATCAACACCGCAGCGTATTGCTGCGAAGTTATCCATGTTTAATGAGGTGTATGTTTTTGGCCTATTTGTTCGCCTACCGCTTCGCTACTTGAGGCGGTTGGCAGTCTTTCCATTACTGGATCAAATCAAGCCTATCGGGCGATTAGTACCGGTCAACTGAACGCATTACTGCGCTTACATCTCCGGCCTATTGACGTGGTGGTCTTCCACGGCCCTCAGGGAGACCTTGTTTTGAGGGGGGCTTCCCGCTTAGATGCCTTCAGCGGTTATCCTGTCCGATCATAGCTACCCAGCACTGCCGTTGGCACGACAACTGGTCCACCAGTGGATCGTTCACCCCGGTCCTCTCGTACTAGGGGCAACTCCTCTCAAGTCTCCTACACCCACGGCAGATAGGGACCGAACTGTCTCACGACGTTCTAAACCCAGCTCACGTACCTCTTTAAACGGCGAACAGCCGTACCCTTGGGACCTGCTCCAGCCCCAGGATGAGATGAGCCGACATCGAGGTGCCAAACACTGCCGTCGATATGGACTCTTGGGCAGTATCAGCCTGTTATCCCCGGCGTACCTTTTATCCGTTGAGCGATGGCCCTTCCACTCGGGACCACCGGATCACTATGGCCGTCTTTCGACTCTGCTCGACTTGTCAGTCTCGCAGTCAGGCTGGCTTCTGCCATTGCACTCAACGAGCGATTTCCGACCGCTCTGAGCCAACCTTCGCGCGCCTCCGTTACGCTTTAGGAGGCGACCGCCCCAGTCAAACTACCCGCCACGCAGGGTCCCGGATCCGGATAACGGACCGCGGTTAGACATCAAGAGTGCGAAGGGTGGTATCTCAAGGGAGGCTCCACAAAGACTTGCGTCTCTGCTTCAAAGCCCACCACCTATCCTGCACATCACAATCCTGATGCCAGTGCGAAGCTGTAGTAAAGGTGCACGGGGTCTTTCCGTCTAACCGCGGGAAGCCTGCATCTTGACAGGCAATTCAATTTCGCTGAGTCGATGTTGGAGACAGCGGGGAAGTCGTTACGCCATTCGTGCAGGTCGGAACTTACCCGACAAGGAATTTCGCTACCTTAGGACCGTTATAGTTACGGCCGCCGTTTACCTGGGCTTCAATTCAAGGCTCTCACCTCTCCTTTTAACCTTCAGGCACCGGGCAGGCGTCAGACCCTATACGTCGTCTTGCGACTTCGCAGAGCCCTGTGTTTTTAATAAACAGTCGCCACCCCCTGGTTTGTGCCCCCAGCCCCTAGTTGCCTAGGAACCGGGCCTCCTTCTCGCGAACTTACGGAGGTATTTTGCCGAGTTCCTTCAACATCGTTCTCTCAAGCGCCTTGGTATGCTCTACCAGTCCACCTGTGTCGGTTTAGGGTACGGTCTTATAGGAGGGCTATTTCCAGGAACCTCTCAGCAGCCCATTCAATCCAATAAGGATGAACTACCTCTGAGATCCGTCACCACTCCACGGCCTAGGAATATTAACCTAGTTCCCATCGCCTACGCCTTTCGGCCTCGGCTTAGGGGCCGGCTTACCCTGCTCAGATTAGCTTTAAGCAGGAACCCTTGGACTTTCGGCGAGAGTGTCTCTCACACTCTTTGTCGCTACTCATGTCATCATTCTCACTAGTGATCTCTCCACCGGATCGCTCACGCGCCGGCTTCATCGAAAAGACTTGATCCTGCGCTACCGCCTATTCGGCTACTTGAGCGCTTACACGCACCAAATGACCGGCGGCAATATAGGATAAGTCTTATGTCACACTACGCTCTGCTACCATGCCTTACGGCATCCTAAGCTTCGGCTCATGGCTTGAGCCCCGTTACATCTTCGCCGCAGGACAACTTATTTAGACCAGTGAGCTGTTACGCTATCTTTAAAGGATGGCTGCTTCTAAGCCAACCTCCTGGTTGTTTTGGTCGTCCCACCTGCTTTCCCACTTAGCCATGAATTGGGGGCCTTAGCTGTAGGTCAGGGTTGTTTCCCTCTCCACTACGGACGTTAGCATCCGCAGTGTGTCTGCCATCTAGTACTCCCGGGTATTCGGAGTTTGGTTAGGATCAGTAAGCCTGTGGGGCCCCATTACCCATCCAGTGCTCTACCCCCCGGGGTATTCGGATGACGCTCTACCTAAATAGATTTCGCAGAGAACCAGCTATCTCCGAGTTTGATTGGCCTTTCACCCCTAGGCACAGCTCATCCCGATCCTTTTCAACGGATGTGGGTTCGGTCCTCCAGTAAGTGTTACCTTACCTTCAACCTGGCCATGCCTAGATCACTCGGTTTCGGGTCTGA
Organism: Ruegeria sp. CDSB113; assembly: GCF_059611045.1. Taxonomy (NCBI): domain Bacteria; kingdom Pseudomonadati; phylum Pseudomonadota; class Alphaproteobacteria; order Rhodobacterales; family Roseobacteraceae; genus Ruegeria; species Ruegeria sp. CDSB113. The sequence continues at coordinate 3,379 of NZ_JBXWOU010000029.1, read as the reverse complement.
TCCCACGAACTCATTCGCCCTATTAAGACTCGCTTTCGCTACGCCTACACCTAACGGCTTAAGCTTGCTCGTGAGACCAAGTCGATGACCCATTATACAAAAGGTACGCCGTCACCCCGCAAGGAGGCTCCGACTGATTGTAGGCGTTCGGTTTCAGGTACTGTTTCACTCCCCTCGTCGGGGTGCTTTTCACCTTTCCCTCACGGTACTGGTTCACTATCGGTCAGCAAGGAGTACTTAGCCTTCGAAGGTGGTCCTCCGATCTTCAGACAGAATTTCACGTGTTCCGCCCTACTTAATACGTCCATCAGAGCTTAGAATACGGGGCTGTCACCCGCTATGGCCATGCTTCCCAACATGTTCTTCTCACTCATCTGGCTCGGCTGGTCCCCGTTCGCTCGCCGCTACTAGGGGAGTATCAATTGATTTCCTTTCCTCCGGGTACTTAGATGTTTCAGTTCCCCGGGTTTGCCTTTATAACCCTATGTATTCAGGTCATAAATACCTGGTTATGCCCATTATTGATTAGCACAGCTAACAATAACAAACATTCAGGTGGGTTGCCCCATTCAGAAATCCATGGATCAAAGCTTATTCTCAGCTCCCCATGGCTTATCGCAGAGTATCACGTCTTTCATCGCCTCTTGCTGCCAAGGCATTCACCAAACGCCCTTCTCGCGCTTGATTTGATCCAGAAAAAGAAAGACTTGATATTGGCACTACCGCCTATTCGGCTACTTGAGTGCGTTTGACCGCACACAACCAAAGCTGCGCTAGTAATCAAATCAATCGAGACCGCCCAGCTGGTAACTAAAGGCAGTCATTCTTCTGAACCAAAAACATACATTTCCCGCCCCCGCCACTTGGACGAGGACAAAT
>NZ_JBXWOU010000028.1:0-7514 GCF_059611045.1 Ruegeria sp. CDSB113 | reverse complement strand
GAGCCGGGCGCATCGAACGAAACTTGTACGCCGTGAAAGCTGAGCAATTCTGACCCATGCGCTCCTGTGAGAAAAATTAGCAACGCAGGCGACATCGCAAAAAGAAGACAGCGCGCCCTAAAGGCGCGCTGTCTTCTTTTTAGGTCAGGGCGAAGGCTTTAGTTCGTGCCCGTCGTGCTTGTGGTGCTGTTTGTTGACCCGCCGCCTGCTGCTGCAGCTATGCCTGCTGCTGCCGCGACCGCGCCCAAAGCAGGGGCAACCAGCGGTACAAAACCAGTAACGCCGGCTGCTGCTGCACCACCAGCTGCCGCACCACCCGCGCCTGCACCGCCGCTAGCACCTGCGCCACCCTGAGCCGCACCTGCAGCCCCGGTATCCTGTGCATGTACGACGGTAACCGAAAGGACCAGCGAAAGAAGAGACGCTCTGATCATCCTGAATCTCCAAAATCAAGTATTTTCTGACCGTTACCACACAAGTTTCGGCCTGAGAATGCCGAATTCCTGAAAATTGCGAGGAATTTTCGCTGCGCGATCAATTTGCTTTTTCTTGGGATTTTTCCACTTTCACCTCAGAAGAAATTTTGAAATTGAGCAGGTTTGGTGTGCCTAAAATGGATCTGGCTTTGCTGCTGGAACGTATTTGGCGCTGGCTTGCCTCAAGCAGCTCAGACACTAACGAAAATTCGGTTTGATGGCGTATGAGGCACACATGCGCATTTACAATCGACAAGCAATAAAGCAGGTGAAGAACTCACCAGCTGGCGAATAAGAGGGCAAAGGAATGAAGATTGCGGTTGTAGGTCTCGGATATGTGGGATTGTCCAATGCCGTGCTGTTGGCACAGAACCACGATGTCACGGCAATCGACATTTCTGAAGAGCGGGTACAAATGGTTAATTCCGGCCAATGCCCCATCGTCGATGCCGAACTGGAAGATTTTCTTGCCAACCGAACGCTTTCGCTCAGGGCTACTACGGAACCGGCCTTCGAAGATGCCGAATTCGTCATCGTGGCAACCCCGACGAATTATGACGCCAAATCCAACTACTTCGACACCTCAAGTGTCGAAGCCGTCGCCAAGCAGGTGAATGCGATCAACCCCACGGCCACCGTCATCATCAAATCGACGATTCCGGTTGGGTATATTCAGTCGCTGCGTTCCGATCTGGCCAGCGACAACTTCATTTTCTCACCGGAGTTCCTGCGTGAAGGGCGCGCGCTTTACGACAATCTGCACCCGTCCCGCGTGATCGTCGGCGAAGTTTCGGACCGGGCGCGCGTATTTGCCGAGCTTTTGCTTGAAGGTGCCGTGACCAAAAATGTGGACGTCCTTTTTACCGACCCGGATGAAGCCGAGGCGATCAAGCTGTTTTCCAACACCTACCTCGCCATGCGGGTGGCCTTTTTCAACGAGCTGGACAGCTACGCAATGGCCGGTGGCATGAACACCCGCCAGATTATCGAAGGCGTCTCGCTGGATCCGCGCATTGGTAGTCACTACAACAATCCGTCCTTCGGGTATGGGGGCTATTGCCTGCCAAAAGATACCAAACAGCTTTTGGCCAATTACAGCCATGTTCCGCAAAACCTTATTCGTGCCATCGTGGACGCGAACCGGACGCGGAAGGACTTTTTGTCCGATCAAATCCTGATGAAAGGCCCACGCGTCGTCGGTATCCATCGGCTGGTCATGAAAGTCGGCAGCGACAATTTCCGTCAGTCTTCCATTCAAGGCATCATGAAGCGGCTGAAAGCCAAAGGCGTGGAAGTCATTGTTTATGAACCGACCTTGGAGGAAGATGAGTTTTTCCGATCTCGTGTCGTACCCGATCTCGAAACCTTTAAGTCCGAAGCCGACTTGATCGTTGCAAACCGGCACAGCCCCGAACTTGAAGATGTCGCGAGCAAGGTGTTCACCCGAGACTTATTTGGCGCGGACTAAACGGGTTTCACCTGCTCTACGCTTTAGGCCATGGCCTGATTGACCTGCGTTAGTTGCGACCAAGCCCGGCGGATCGAGCTGGTTGAGGATGCAATTCGGTAGTGGTGTAATCCCAACCACAACGGTGCTCAGCCAAAACATCGGGGGTAGCTTACATTGCTACTGAAGATGTTGGGCTTCGTTTAGGTCAATACCATTGCATGGATGCCGGATGCTGTCGTGCCGGTTGCATGCACGCGTGTTGTCCCCACCGGCAAGATCGAAAAATCCGACACCTGAACTGTGCGGGTTTCACCCTGTATTGTCGTTAGAACAACCCTACCGCCGGTTTCGACGTAAAGACCGATCGCCACATCGGCCAGGTCGGAGTTGTCTGAAGCGACAACGGGAACAATATCGCGCGCAGGGCCGGACAGGCTGGAGGCTCGGTTGCTGAATGGATTGGTCGTCATTGTGCATTTCTCGCTGTCTGTGTCAGTCAGCGGCACGTTAGGTATTTCAGTTTAACGATCCGAAAGCGCGCCGCGCGTTGCGCCGTCAGTCAGGCCCAGAAAAAAGAGTATTTGCCCGGCAGAACACGTGATCCCCGCCGCGCAATTATCAATCATCGCCACACTGAAACCTCAGCCCTTGGCCCCCTGTCCGCGCGCGTATTTGTCTTCGTAGCGCACGATGTCATTCTCGCCCAGATACGTGCCGGTTTGCACCTCAATCAGAACCATTGGGACCGTTCCCGGGTTTTCCATTCGGTGCATTGCCCCAAGAGGGATGTAGACAGATTGGTTCTCGGTCACCAATTGCTCACGATCATCGATTGTCACGCGGGCTGTGCCCTCGACAACAATCCAGTGTTCGGAACGGTGGAAATGGCTTTGCAGGCTCAGCGATGCGCCGGGGTGCACATAGATACGCTTCACCTGAAAACGCTCTCCGACCACCAGGCTTTCGAACCACCCCCACGGGCGGTGGTCCTTTGGGAATTCCGTCGCCTGGGGCGCGTTTTTTTCCTTAAGTGCGCTCACCGCCTTTTTGACGTCTTGCGCCCGCGATGCATCGGCAACCAAAACCGCATCACTCATCGCCACGGCGATGATATTGTCCAGCCCGATACCCACGATTTCCAGCTGTTCGCTATCCGACCGCAAAAGGGTGTTCTGGCAATCAATCGCCGTTGCCCCCCCACTGGTCACCACGCCTTGCGCGTCGGGGCCGCTTTCGCGCCACACGGCGTCCCAACCGCCCAAATCCGACCATGCGGCACCAAAGGGTACAACCGACAAGTTCGTTGCCTTTTCCATCACGGCATAGTCGATCGAAATGTCTTCGGCCTGCGCCCAGCTTTCAGGGTCGAGACGTAGAAAACCCAGATCCTGCTTTGCTTTTTCCACTGCCGCCTTGACCGGCTCGATCATATCCGGGGCATGCGCCTGGAAGGCTGCGATGATGTCCGCCGCCCGGAACAGAAAAATTCCCGCGTTCCATTTGTAATTCCCGGCCTCAAGCATTTCGGTAGCACGGGCCAGATCCGGCTTTTCGACGAACTTCTTCAAGGGAACAGGCGCTCCGTCACCGTCTGAACCAGCAGCAAGTTCAAGATATCCGTACGCCGTTTCCGCATGTGTCGGGGTGATGCCAAATGTCACAAGTTTGCCTTGCGCAACCGCATCCAGACCCCGGGCAACGGCGGCCTGAAATTCAGCCGCATCCGGAACCACATGATCGGAAGGGGCAACCAACAGTACAGCAGCCTCATCCTTGGAATACGCATGCAGCGCGGCTGCCAAAACCGCTGGCGCTGTGTTGCGGCCCTCTGGCTCGATCATGATCGTGCCAGGATCAATTCCGATAGCCTGCAGCTGTTCCGCGACGATGAACCGAAAGTCCGAGTTGGTCAGAACCACCGGCGGTTCAAACTCCAATCCCGCGTTTGCCCCCGACAACCGGCGGGCAGATGCCTGAAACAGGGTCTCTTCACCGACCAATGGAACGAATTGCTTAGGATAGCTCTTTCGGGACAAAGGCCAGAGGCGCGTACCAGAGCCTCCGCAAAGAAGGACAGGACAGATCAACATAAAAATGCTCAATTAATTGACGCGGTTCCTAATTTTCCTATTGAAACCGTCATGACCTGACAAGGCTTGGCCGAAAAAAAGGATGTCCTGTGCCACGAACTTGGGTGAGGGTCCAAAGCTGTGTGCCATCGAAAATTTTGAGTGTTTTCGACCCTATTTTAGCTGGAATGGCACTAAGGGCGGGCACTGATGAATGTAGGCTCTCCACCGTCCAGGCAGACGGCACTCAGGACGCCGGTGGCAAAGGCGCCGGTATCCACGGCAATCCGTCCGCGCCGCGCTGTGGCTTGGTCGACAATTGTGTGACCGAAAACAACCCAAACACCGTCTCGCCTGTCGGTAGTTCGAAATTCCGGATGGCCCCACATTAGGGTTTTTTCGGATTGCTGATCGGGGGACGTATTTGGATTTGCACCAGCATGCGCCACAAGGACGTTTCCGGAATAGTCAAAGGCCCTTAGTTCTGTGATCCATCGGACCAGCTCAGGTCCCATTTCCGCCAACAGATTGTCTCGGCAGGCGACCAGCTCGGCGGCGGTCATCTCGGCGCGCACGTTCCGCACACCAAATGAGGCCAATGTCTGCAGACCACCATAACGCAGCCACCGCGGACCATATTCCTCAGGGTCACGCAGGAAATTCAACATCATGTCTTCGTGGTTTCCCTTCAGACAGATGAAATCCGGGCGGTTTTGGATCAGACGCAGAACGTCAGCACTGTTTTCGCCGCGATCGACATAATCTCCGACAAGGATGACCCGATGATCCTTTGGAATCTTAGGTAACAGATTCTGCAACTGCCTTATGCAACCATGCACATCACCAATGACACAGGTCGGCCTGTCCGGCATCGGAGCGGGAAAGACCGCGCGTCGCCCGAAACGTTGAATCAGCGATGACAGCACGTTAAGGCGGCCTCCTGAGTGGCTACTGCGACCGGCTAGCATTGAATTCAAGGGCCGGTGGTCAAGACCCAAGGCGTCTAACATTTGCGCGCTGGTCTAAGCAAGCTTCATTCAGGCCGTCCGGCAGGCAGGAATTCCCATTCTGATGATCTCGGTGCCTTTTATCCTGAAAACGCCGTTGATGCGGTTACGCCCTTTTTCCATGAACCACGTCCTCAGCGGTTCTGGATAATACGCGGCCATGACCTGACTGAAATAGTCAAAGTCTTTTGGGGCAAGCCGCCGACCACCGCGCGAAGGTCCATGGAATCCAAATGTCGTGTCAGGGTTCACACAGGTTCCAGGAAGGCCCAGAAACATCGTGCAGGTCGAAAAGCAGACACGTCCCCGAATTTCGACCAGTATGCCGTTTTTCTGCAGGTTTTCGATCTCGATCAAACGGTCATGCAGATATCCACCTCGGTCGCTGCCAACGACCATCAACCCTTCGGCAAACATGGGTGAAGGGAAAGAGGTCGCCGAGGTCAGCACTCCTGCAAACAACGCCGCCATCATAGCTTTGATTCCGCGGTGGGTAGGTTTGCAATTTGCTCTGGCCGGCGCTCGCTGAGGGCCAAAGAGATTCCTTTTATCCAGCATTTCGAAGCCTCCGATTCCAGTTGCGGACCGGATCAGAGGTAGAACTGCGTGGTGCGTTCCCTGTGAGCGGGAAAAGTCAAAATTATGTTTTAAATCAAAAGTTTAGATATAGTTTTCTTAAACTTATTTGATTGCCGGCTGCTCTATCACCGGAGTTGGTTCAGCTGAAAAGCGGTTCTCACCGCAACCCAATCCAGTTGGCATACGACGGTGGTTCAGCTCTGATTCACAAATGCAGTAGGGACTTCGTTTGTATCGGCAACAGCGGCGCAGCAACTCGAACCCACATTGCACTTGGAGAACATATTAGCAGAAATTTTCAATCGCGTCCAAAAGCCGGAAGGGATGAAATTGAATTGCACCGCCCAAGCGATCATCAAGCGATCCTTCGGCGGCGTTCTTAAATCTCAAAAGTGGAGTAAAAAGGTCTGAGAAAGATGATCAGCTAAAAAGAGGTTTGTTGTTCACCTGGTGCCGTTCCACCAACTTACGCATATGCTTGCCCTTTTTGGGAATGTAGCGTGCAGAAAGCGCCTCGAACTGCGGATCGCAACATTCGGGAAACAAGTCTTTGATTTCTTGCCGGGCTTCTGCGGATACGGTCCTGAGTGCCTCTGGGCCGGTAAACAAGCTTTCCGTCAGCGCCCCGTTGGACCAGATGAGCTCATGCCGATCGAAAAGTATGTGGAAATACTCGACGCTACCCGCAGTGTCGGGCAGAAGGTCGATGCCTTCCAAAGGCAGCAGCTTTTTCGCCGGAATCAAAACATCCTGACACTCAAACATGCGCATGGCGACAGCTGACGACACCAAAATGCGGTGCTGCTGCGACACAATCAAATCCTGCTTTGGATACCCATCACCCAACGCATTCGCTCGGATCAGGATAGGTCGAAGCCGTGGCTGAGCTTCAAGCTCAGCCCGGCTCAGATTACGCGATCCGACCCAACGAACCGGTTTAAATCCATGATCGTGGGTGAGAACCTGATCGCCGCCCCGCAGATCCTCTATCGGAACTGGCCCTTCCTGTGTCTCGATCAATGTTCCGGCCGCAAAGCACAAAACGTCCACAAACTCGCCGTCTGCGTTTGTGGGGCCGGTCACGGACTGGCCGATGGTAATGGTGTTCGATCCGGTATCGTTCCAAGCGTCTGCAATTGCGGCGGAATTTACCGTCATTCCGTTGAACAATTCCAGCGGTACAAGCGCGCCGTTATCTGCTTTCACGCCAAAGAGCTGGATTGTTCCGTCCGGTTCAACGACCAAACGAACAACCGGTTCACCGTTGGTGTTTCCAAGCTGCCAAACAGCTGGTGTATCGATTTCGTACCTGTCCCCGTCAGCAAAGCGAACAGTTTGACCCTCGGTACCATTGACTTGTCGTTGGAATTGCAGCTCATTCGGCGCACCTGCGGGTCCACCAACAAACAAATCCACACCATTGATCTGCAGGCTAAAGCTGTTGTCGAGAGAGTCGAAATCAATAACAAAACCGCCACCAGGAGAAGTATCGGTGAACGTAGTACCACCGCCGCCAGAGATGTTGAAGTTTGCCATGTTGCTTTCGCACCTATTCCGAAAAGTTAACGATTTTTTAACCGCTTACGCCGACTTATCAGATTAAGATATTGGCTTGTTTCTCATCATTGAGGAAGAGGCTTTTTAGAATTTCTATTGCCCTGTCACTTTCATGACCGTTTGCAACGGAGTTTGCAGTATCGATCGGATGTGGTTCGAGGCTTGAAGCCTAGGTCATTCAGGCGCCCATGACAGGGTATTTTTTGCGTCCTTATGCCACTACAGTGCTTCCCGTTTTGGTGGCTGAACGCAAAGTACTTTGCATGGAGCGAAGTTAACTGCCTGATAAATCGCGATTATTACGGTTTTATGATTTGAACCTACGACCTTCAGGTTATGAGCCTGACGAGGTGAGGACGTTAAGCAATTGATTCGT
>NZ_JBXWOU010000027.1:0-11944 GCF_059611045.1 Ruegeria sp. CDSB113 | reverse complement strand
CGACCCGTCAGCGCCGCCTCAGCAGCGCCGGTGAAGGGGGTTCTAAGGTTTACCCCGCAAAGCCGCAAGCAGAAAATTGGACAAACTTACAAAAAACCGAGTTTTCTGAATTTATTACATAAAAACAATATATTACTAAGCGACGACTATTCCAAACAAAGCGATCGACAGAGTAGGTGGCAGCGAATCTGGAGTATTAGACAGAGTTACCCACAGACTCGGTACCGAGTCAGGCGGAATCGGCCGCACGGAACCGAGTCAGCAGGCCGGAAACCGGAATACGCAGCAGGATCAGGCTAACGATCAGAGACAGGTAGACCAGTGGTTCGATCTGAAATCCCTTGGCAAGCATGACATAATGCAGCCCGCCCAGAATCGCGGCGGGAAAGACAAGCCGCTGCAGGATGCGCCAACGTGCCCCCAATTTGCGCAGGGACAGGTTGTTTGATGTTACCGCCAGCGGGATCATCAGGATAAACGCTGCCATGCCGACTGTAATATAGGGACGCTTCAAGATATCCGCCCAGATTTGGCTGGGAAGCTGCACGTCCAACACCAGCCACACCAAAAGATGCAGGCTGACATAGGCAAAGGTCAGCACGCCCAGCGCCCGGCGGAACTTGAGCAGGTTCAGCCCAAAAAACCGCCGCAGCGGCGATATTGCCAACACGACGATCAACAGCTGAAGTGCGAGTTCGCCGTACCGGTGCTCCAACGCCTCAATCGGATCCACGCCCAGACCGCCGGTCAGCCCCTGGTAAAACATCCAGGGCGCCGGAAGCGCCCCCAGCAAGTAGACCAGCCACACCGGAATGCGGCGCAATATCTGATTCAGCGTCTGCATGGTCTTAGTAGAATTCCTTCAGATCCATACCGTCATAAAGTCCGCCGACCTCTTCTTCGTAACCGTTGAACATCAGCGTCGGGATACGCTTGGCAAAGAGGCCGCCGCCAATCTGACGTTCCGAGGCCTGCGACCAGCGCGGATGATCCACGTTGGGGTTCACGTTACTATAGAAGCCATACTCGCGCGGGGCAGACATGTTCCAACTGGTGGGTGGCTCGACATCCGAAACGGTGATGCGGACAATAGACTTGATAGACTTGAAACCGTATTTCCACGGCACCACCAGACGCAGCGGCGCGCCATTTTGGTTCGGGATAGGTTTGTCGTAGATACCAGTCGCCATGATCGTCAGCGGGTGCATCGCCTCATCCAGGCGCAAGCCTTCCCGGTATGGCCATTCGAGGATCGGGAACTGAACACCCGGCATCTCATCGGGTCGGTATGCCGTTTCAAAGGCCACATACTTGGCACCTTCTTGTACGCCAGCCATATTCAGAAGGTCCGCCAGTTCAAAGCCATTCCACGGGACCACCATCGACCAGGCCTCGACACAGCGGAATCTGTAGATGCGCTCTTCGACCGTCATCTCGGACATGATGTCCTTGAAGTCATATTCACCCGGCTTGTCGACCAAACCGTCGATCGTGACGCTCCAGGGTTCGGTCACCAGGGTATGCGCGTATTTCGCGGGATCGTCCTTGCGGGTCCCGAATTCGTAGTAGTTATTGTACGAGGTGATCTCTTCCCAGGTGTTGGGTTCAAGAGCTTCCTGCGCCGCTGCCGGTCTGGCCAGCCCCGCCAATCCTACACCCGCCAGGCCGGCCATCACCTGCCGCCGATTCAAAAACGCCGCCTGTGGCGTGACGTCGGCATGTGTCAGTGTATTGGTCCAGCGATGCGCCATTTAAGTCTCCTTGGTAAGCTAGTCTGAGATTCCAGATAATCCGCTGATACCACACCGCCAAGGCAACATACGTCACGATTGGGAGAAGAGACTGTAACGATTCACGCCAAGTCCATACCCAACCATCTCAGACATCCCCGAGGGCGAATTGCGCCAAAACCATTAGCACCTGTCACGCCAAGTTGAACTCGCAACGCCCAATTCGGGCGGAATACCCGGACCTTCAATCTTTACAACTGCTTCACGCAACTTGCAGTCTTGTTGCCAGGATTGGCCAACAGGCCCTTAGATCCGCTGTCCACCCGATTGTCGGGCAAGACTAAAGGGAGAAGACGAATGTGTGACATCTGCGTGATGAACTCGGTCAAAGACCGTATGCTGTCTAGAAGAGGGTTCTTCAAAGCCGCCGCCGCCTCGGGTGTGGCCGTTGCCGCCACTGGAGCCAGTGCACCAATTGCCCTGGCCGCTGGCGTGGGCAAGGTTGAGGACATGACCCACACGCTCAGCGCCGATTTCCCAACTTTTTTTGGTGAGCCGGGATATGCGTCCGAACAGGTTTTCAATTTCGGCGAACACGGCTTTAACCTGCAGCGCCTGACGGTCAATGAACACACGGGCACCCATATCGACGCGCCACTGCACTTTTCGGCGGACGGTGCCTCGGTGGATGAAATCCCGATCTCTGATCTTGTCGCGCCGCTGTGCGTCATCGACATCGCGGCACGGGCTGCCGAGGATGCTGATACGCTGCTAACCCCGGATGATCTGAAGGCATGGATGTCTGCCAACGGCGACATTCCTGATGGCGCTTGCGTGGCTTTGTATTCCGGTTGGGCCGCCAAAGCCGACAGCGACGCATATCGCGGTTTCGACGGTCAGGCACAACATTACCCCGGCTTTCACCCCGAAGCCGCAATGATGTTGATCGAAGAAACCGGCGCGCGCTCTATTGCATCAGACACGCTGTCCCTTGACCACGGCATCTCAACCGACTTCGCAACTCACTATGCATGGCTGCCCACGGGCCGTTTCGGAATTGAGAATATCGCGGGGCTTGATCGTGTGCCAGCCACAGGAGCAATTCTGGTGATCGGCGCGCCTAAGCATGCTGGCGGCACTGGGGGACCGGCGCGCATTTTTGCGATGGTCTGATCCCGGATTTCATCCAGACAGCATTTCCGAAACCTGCACTGCGTATCTGTCGGTCATACCCGACACAAAATCGGTCAACGAGTGCAGGGCGGAATAGGCGTCTTCGACACCCCGCAAATCAAGCTTGACCGCATTGATGAGTTGCTTTTCGTAATCGGGCAACTCATCTTCATTCCAGTTTTGCTGAGACAGTACTTCATACACCGGACAAAGTCCGTCGAGCACTTTTCGGATCACGTTGCGACCCTTGACTTCAAGCCGAGTCTTGCGCGGCGCGGTGAAGAGTTGCTCACGCGCCAATTCTTCAATCGCGGAAAAGTCTTTTGCCTTAGTGGACACGCCGATCAACGAGGCCGAAAAACTGCCGTCCAGAATTTCATCGTGCCGTTCCTTAAATGCGTCAACGCAGGCAGCGATGGCTCCACCTATAGCTCGGGCACGCAGATAGCTGATCTTTTCGAAATCGGTATAGCCTCCCTGATTACCACTTGGACTATTTGCAAAAGACGACAAACGGTCTTGAACAGTCTCAAATGACAGATCGCCGGCGGAGAAGCCGTCTTCGAGATCGACGATATTGTAGCAAATGTCATCGGCCGCTTCGACCAGATAGACCAGAGGATGCCTCCGCCACCACCCTCGATCATCCGGACCTCGCGCTTCAATCAGGCCCATGGCACCCGCGGCTGCAGCAAAGTACGCCCGTTCCGATTCAAAAAAGCCAAATTTCTTTGCCCCGACATAAAGCTCTTCTTTGACCTTGTCCTGCTTGAGACGTTTGGACGTCTCCGCCCCCATCGGATACTTCATGAATGCGCCCAGAACTGCGTTGGGCATACACATGCCCCCTTTGTTTCTGTACATCTCCAGCCGCGAAAGTATGCGGAAGCCCTGCGCATTGCCCTCGAATTTCTCGAACTCACGCCAGCGATCACTTGCAATACCCTGAAATGCCGGGGAACATCCCCTCAGCTTTTCAGAGCACCATTTGCCAATCGCTTCTTCCCCGGAATGTCCGAAGGGCGGATTGCCCAGATCATGCGCAAGACAGGCTGCCTGTACAACACCCGCCACTTTATGAGTATCTTCGGGTGGGATAAACTTCTCTGCCGCTAACCAGACACCAACCTGCATCCCAATGGACCTGCCGACACTTGCCACCTCTTCTGAGTGGATTAGGCGATGGCGTAGATGGTCGTTATTATATAGAGGATGAACCTGTGTTTTGTTTGCCAATCGGCGAAACGGGGCGGAAAACGTGATTCTGTCGGCAGCAATGACGTAGGACGGCCGGTCGGCCTGTTCTTCTTTGTTGTCAAAAGTGGCCGTATTCAGCAGCGACGCCCATTCCATTTTCGCCATTGAGAAGAAATCCTTTAAACTTAATTCAATTAATAAGTGTCAGAAAAACCCACCCATTTAAAGGGCGGGTTTGATGTTCTTTTGAGGTGGATCTTAATGCACCACGGCATCATCAGGCCGTGGACGCTCTGACGTGCCCAGTCGGTCGCCTATGATCAGGCCATCGGGTCCGGCGGTTACAGGGACGGTTTCTCCGTCCTTGATCTCACCAGCAAGCAACGCCTCGGCCAGCGGGTTTTGCAAGGCGCGCTGGATCACCCGCTTGAGCGGACGGGCACCGAAGACCGGGTCATAGCCCTCGTCGGCAAGCCATTCCTTGGCGGCGCCATCCAAGACCAGCTCGATCTTGCGGGCGGCCAAGCGTTTCTGCAAACGCGCCATCTGAATATCGACAATGCCATCCATGTCTTCCCGCTTAAGCCGGTCAAAGATGATCGTCTCGTCCAGACGGTTCAGGAACTCGGGCCGGAAATGCGCCCGGACCGCGTCCATCACATCACGCTTGGCTTGCGCGCTGTCCGCACCTTCGGGCAACTGGCTCAGCGCCTGAGAGCCGAGGTTCGACGTCAGGATGATCAACGTCTGCTTGAAGTCCACGGTACGGCCCTGACCATCGGTCAGAACGCCATCATCCAGAACCTGCAACAGCACGTTGAACACATCCGGGTGCGCCTTTTCGACCTCATCGAACAGCACGACCTGATAAGGCCTGCGCCGCACGGCTTCGGTCAGCACGCCGCCTTCGTCATAGCCGACATAGCCCGGAGGGGCGCCGATCAGACGGGCAACCGCGTGTTTCTCCATGAACTCGGACATATCGATACGCACCATCGCGTTGTCGTCGTCGAACAGGAAGTTCGCCACGGCTTTGGTCAGCTCAGTCTTACCTACACCCGTGGGCCCGAGGAACAGGAACGAGCCCAGCGGGCGGCCTTCGTCGTTCAGGCCCGCACGCGCACGACGTACAGCATTGGCCACAGCAGTGACCGCCGCATCCTGACCGATCACGCGGGAATGCAGATCGTCTTCCATCCGCAGCAGCTTCTCGCGCTCGCCTTCCAGCATCTTCGAGGTTGGGATACCAGTCCAGCGTTCAACCACCGAAGCGATCTGTTCCGGACGCACCGTTTCTTCAGCCATCATCTGGCTGCTTTCGGCATTTTCGGCCTCGGTCAGCTTTTTCTCAAGCTCTGGGATGACGCCGTAAGACAGCTCACCCGCTTTGGCGAGGTTGCCTTCACGCTTGGCAATCTCGAGATCAGCGCGCGCCTTGTCGAGCTGCTCTTTCAGATCGCGCGCGCCAGCAAGTTTGTCGCGTTCAGCCTGCCACTGGGCGGTCATCTCGGCAGATTTCTCCTGCAGATCGGCCAGATCCTTTTGCAAGGTTTCCAGACGGTCCTTGGAGGCCGCATCATCTTCGAGCTTCAGCGCCTGTTCCTCGATCTGCATCTGCAGAATCTGGCGATCCAGTTGATCGAGTTCCTCTGGCTTGCTGTCCACTTCCATCCGCAAGCGAGCCGACGCTTCATCGACTAAGTCGATGGCTTTGTCGGGCAGGAAACGGTCGGTGATATAGCGATGCGACAGGGTCGCTGCCGACACCAAAGCCGAGTCTGAAATACGCACACCGTGGTGTAGCTCGTACTTTTCCTTGATGCCGCGCAGAATGCTGATCGTGTCCTCGACAGTCGGCTCCTGTACCACAACCGGCTGGAACCGGCGCGCAAGGGCCGCGTCTTTTTCCACGTACTTGCGATACTCATCCAGCGTGGTCGCACCGATACAGTGCAACTCACCCCGGGCAAGCGCAGGCTTGATCAAGTTGGCGGCGTCCATCGCGCCATCGGATTTCCCGGCACCGACCAGCGTGTGCATCTCGTCGATGAACAGGATGATTTCACCGGCGGCCTCGGTGACCTCGGTCAGAACGGCCTTGAGGCGTTCTTCGAACTCACCTCGATATTTCGCACCGGCGATCAGCGCACCCATATCGAGCGCAAGCAGCTTTTTATCTTTCAACGACTCCGGCACGTCACCGTTGATGATGCGCAGGGCCATGCCCTCGGCAATCGCGGTTTTACCCACGCCGGGCTCCCCGATCAGAACCGGGTTGTTCTTGGTGCGACGCGACAGAACCTGCATCGAGCGGCGGATTTCTTCATCGCGCCCGATGATCGGATCGATCTTGCCCTCAGCTGCGGCTTCGGTCAGGTCACGCGCGTATTTCTTGAGCGCGTCATAGCCTTCTTCCGCCGATGCGGTGTCAGCCGTGCGACCCTTGCGGATGTCATTGATCGCTTCATTCAGCTTTTGAGCAGATACGGCACCGGCTTCCAACGCCTCTTTGGCCTTGGATTTCACCATGCACAGGGCCATCAGAACGCGTTCGACCGGCACAAAGCTGTCGCCTGCTTTGGTCGCGATTTTCTCGGCTTCTGCAAAAACCTTGGCAGTCTGGCCATCCATGTAAATCTGGCTCGCATCACCGCTGACCTTCGGAATCTTAGACAGCGCGGCGTCCAGCGCTTCGACCACGCGGGTCGGCGCGCCGCCGGCGCGTGTGATCAGGTTGCTGGCCAGCCCCTGATCGTCATCCATCAATGCTTTCAAAAGATGTTCGGGCATCAGTCGCTGGTGCCCCTCGCGCAGCGCAATCGTCTGCGCCGCCTGCACGAATCCCCGTGCCCGCTCGGTGAACTTGTTCAAGTCCATAGTATTCTCCTTTTCCTAAGCGCCCTGAATGTGATGCGCCCGCTTGGCGGCACGCGTCGGTCTGGGCCTCACATTCAATCTGGGAAATATCTTTGTTCATTCAAGAGGCTGGCGCGCAATTTCAGACTTATCGTCGAGGTATGGAATAGACGGTGTAGCCTCCGGTCTGCGCAACCTCGCGCGCGGCGTACATGTCCACCAGCGATTGCGCGGCGTCGCTGCCCGTCGGGCAGGAAACAAGGTCTGCTGCATCATCCAGAAAATTGACCGTGAACGACGTCTCACCCGTCAATTGGCAGTCATCGTCGGTCGAACGGTACCCCCCCACCAACCGCAAATTGTCATTGGTCGGAGATTTGATGACCGTATCTGCCGCCTCATTTTCTAGTGGCATATCCTGACATCCCACCAAGATCAGAATAATCCCAACACCAAAAACCTGTTTCATAGTTCCCCCATCGAAAAATCTTGTGGATGGTCGGCACCATATCACAGTTGGCCCGAAGCTGCGTGATCTCGATCACGTGCGCGCCCTGCATGGACACAGCCGCCCGAAACCGCTAGGACGCAGACGTTTGCCAAAAAGGAGCCTGCCCCATGTCCGATGATCGCCTGATCGTAGCCCTAGATGTTCCCAACGCTCTGCAGGGGCTGGCCATGGCCGAACAGCTGGGCGACAGCGTTTCCTTCTACAAGATCGGGTTGGGCATGCTGACCGGTGGCGGGCTGGCATTGGCCAATGAACTGAAACAGGAACACGGCAAGCGCATCTTTCTAGACATGAAGCTGTTCGATATCGGCAACACCGTCGAAAACGCCGTTCGCGGGTTGGCGCAATTCGATCTGGATTTCCTGACAGTGCATGGTGATCCGCATGTGGTTCGGGCCGCGAAAGAAGGGGCCGCTGGCAAAGACCTCAAAATTCTAGCCGTTACCATCCTGACCTCGCTGAACCGCGACGACCTGGATGCCAGCCTTCTGAAAAAGGGCGACGTGCAGGATCTGGTGGTCGAACGCGCAGCTCGCGCGCTTGAGGCTGGTGCCGACGGCGTCATCGCCAGCCCGCAAGAAGCCGCGCTAATCCGTGCCCTGCCCCAGTCCGAAGGTCGCCTGATCGTGACCCCTGGCGTCCGCCCCGCAGGTGCCGCGCTTGGCGATCAGAAACGCGTTGCAACACCCGCAAATGCCGTCGCAGATGGCGTGGACCACATCGTCGTGGGCCGACCTGTTTATCAGGCTGACGACCCTAGAGCTGCTGCCGAGGCAATCCTTGCCGAATTGGCCTCACCGCAGGCAAAAGCACCGAACAGGGCTTAATTCTCGACGCCTTGCAGGTTAAAATTTTTAGGGTTTGATGCCGGATAGCCGCGTCCGCGCAGGCAATTACTGTCGGTTTCTGCGACTCAAGCAGTTGACCTTACGTCACTTTTTGCCATTTCCGCGCCAAATCGTCCCTGTGCCCCAAAACACACATGAGATATGCGAGTTTTCGCTGTGTGATCTGGATCCTATCTAAATCCCGGAATTTGCGCGATTCTGGGGACGTGATACTCCCCGCGGACCATCTCTTCCTGAGGTCCGTCACCTCCCCCCGCCAATCGCGGGGGGTCTTCTTCTGAAAACCTCACATGTCAAAAGACGGCCTACATTGGGCCAAGTAGTCACGTAGGCGGATCGCGAAATTCGGCACCGCCAATGCATTCTCAAGGTAAATGTCCGGCGACATCAAACACCATCCCTGCCCCTCATCGCCAAACCTAATCAGGTTGACGTCGCTGGGTGGCCGGTGTGCTGCGAAGAACCAGTTTTGCCCATACATGCGCGACCAGACGAAATCAGCCTTGGCGAGGTTCAGACCGACTTCTTCCAATGTTTCGCGCCTGACGCATTGCAACGGGGTCTCGGCCCCTTCGCGCCCACCGCCGGGAAAGTCGAAATGGCCCGGGAACGGGATGTCCTTCTTGTCGTCCCTTTGAATGACCAAAAGGTCTGATCCAAGAAACAGTGCGACCTTCGCCCCCGTGAACTGCATGAGCGCTTTCTCTTTGCTGCCCGACCGGATAAATTTTAGCCAGTAACGCCTGATATGACAAAGCGCATAAAACTGAGATGTAAATGTAATGCCCGCTTTATGCCGCGACTGCTTTTCGATTCTGGAACAGGAAGCGCGCTGCCCTTCCTGCGGCAGCCCGCGGATCAAGACGCACCCCGAGCTGTTCGACCTGTCCATCGCGCATATGGATTGCGACGCATTCTATGCCTCGGTTGAAAAGCGGGGCAATCCCGATCTGGCCGACAAACCGGTGATCATCGGGGGCGGCAAACGCGGTGTCGTGTCAACCGCGTGTTATGTGGCGCGTATTCGGGGCGTCCGCTCTGCGATGCCGATGTTCAAAGCCTTGCAACTGTGCCCGGACGCAGTGGTCATCAAGCCTCGCATGTCGGTCTACGCCGAGGTGTCACGCCAGATCAGAGCCATGATGGACGAATTGACCCCCGTGATCGAACCGCTGTCACTGGACGAAGCATTCATGGATCTGTCCGGTACGCAGCGACTGCATGGTGCGCCACCTGCGGCCATGCTGGCAAGACTGGTTAAGCGGATGAAGGACGAGCTGGGCGTAACAGGCTCAATCGGTCTGTCGCACAACAAGTTTCTGGCTAAGGTCGCCTCTGACCTGGACAAGCCACGTGGATTTTCAGTGATTGGCAAAGCTGAGACCGCCGAGTTTCTGTATGACAAACCGGTGCGCCTGATCTGGGGTATCGGACCAGCGGCACAGGAATCGCTGGATCGTGCCGGCATCCGCGCCTTCTCGGACTTATTACGCTGGGATCAGGAGGCACTGACAGCCCGCTTCGGATCTATGGGGTATCGGCTATGGCATCTGGCGCGCGGTCAGGACAAACGGCGCGTGTCTTCGCACGAGCCAATGAAGTCGATCAGCAACGAAACCACGTTTTTCGAGGATACAGCCAGCCTGGACATCCTTGACGGGCATCTGTGGCGCATGTCCGAAAAAGTTGCGGATCGCGCCAAAGCCAAAGGGCTGGCCGGACGGGTCGTAACCCTGAAACTCAAACAAGCAAACCACAAGGTCATCACCCGACGTGTCTCGTTGCGGGACGCCACTCAGATAGCGGACCGCATCTACCGCACGGCGCGTGGACTGTTTGATCAGGTCGGCGACAAAGGGCCATATCGTCTGTTGGGTTGCGGAATTTCCGATCTGTGCCCCGAAGATCAGGCGGACATCTCGGGAGACCTTTTGGACCCCGACGCGTCAAGACGGTCTCAGGCGGAACGCGCTACGGATGAAATCCGGCGCAGATTCGGAACGGATGCGATTGTCAAAGGCCGGGCTTTGCGCTGAGGTTACTCAGCCGCCAGACGCAGCGGATTGCGGCCAATACCCGAGATTTCCCGTATGACCTGCCGCAATACGTCCTGAAACGCAGCGAAATTGCCGTTCGGCGCGATTTTGACCTCATCCATATACAGAGAGCGGTCGATCTCAATCTGGATAGCGTGCTGATTGCGTCCGGGCCGTCCATAGGTCTGTGTCACATAGGCGCCCGCGAAAGGCGCGTTGCGCGCCACGATCAGACCCGCCGAGGCAAACGCGGATTCGATCCGGTCCACAATCTCGGTCGAAGCCGAAGCGCCAAACCTGTCACCCAACACGATCTGCGGGCGCTGGGACGTGGTCGTGCTGGCCATCGAAACCGCTTCATGCGGCATCGAATGGCAATCAATCAAAATGGCCTGACCAAATGCGTGGTGCGATTCGGCCAGCAGCGACTTGAGACGCGCATGATAAGGACGCCAGCAGGTGTCGATGCGCAGACGCGCCTCGTCCATCGTCAGCTTCCCGCGATAGATTGCGCGCCCATTGGCGACGACCCTGGGAATCACGCCCAGCCCCGAAGCGACACGCGGGTTATGGCCGTGGCGGCGCGCGCCCTGGATCAAAGCCGGGTCCAGCTCCTCGGCACTGCGGTTAAGATCCAGATAGGCTCTTGATTTTGTTGCAGATATCAGGGGCGCACCATGGTCAGTCGCTGCGGAAAACAACTGATCCACGAATGCATCTTCCGAAGATCGAATCACATTCTGGCTCAGAACCGTCCGGTTCAGCATCGCTTCGGGGTAGTTTCGGCCACTGTGAGGAGAAGAAAATACCACGCAAGACGTGCGCTTGACGGGCATATCCAATACGTAGGCAGCGTTCTTCATGGTGACTCCTTGTTCGCATTGAACATAGACTGGAAAATAGTTCTACCAAACCCCTTGAACCCCTTTGCGACTCCTTTTATAGACCCCGCTACCGGCGCGGGGTTCCGCGCCCCATTTCGTTATGGGGCGGGGCAACGCAAAGGTTAAGTGGGCGGTTAGCTCAGCGGTAGAGCACTTCGTTGACATCGAAGGGGTCACAAGTTCGATCCTTGTACCGCCCACCATCGATTCACTGTTTCGGGTCTGACCCGGGACACCCGCAAACCCAGGCGCTGGCCACCTCCTTGATGAAGGCGCCGCAGATTGGAGACAGACCCATGAAGGTCAAGAACTCGCTCCGCTCGCTCAAGAACCGGCACCGTGATTGCCGTGTTGTGCGTCGCAAAGGCCGCGTCTACGTGATCAACAAGACGCAGCGCAAGTTCAAAGCTCGCCAGGGCTAAGAACTGCACTCTACCAAATTTTAAAGCCGCGCTTTCGAGCGCGGCTTTTTTTGTTGGCGATGTTAATGTCTGCTATGCGGACTTTTCTGCCGGTCGTTGTCGCAGCGAAATCTACCACTGCTCCACGACCATATCTTGGGGTCTGACGCGGCGCCGCAGCACGTTTTCCCGAAACCGGACATTCAAAGGCGTGAAACGGGCTGATATCCAAACCGGATGAGGTGGGTGGCTCCTGCTCCACCGGCATCGAATGTGCCAAAGTGCAGTTGTCAACGACTGCTAGGAAA
>NZ_JBXWOU010000026.1:0-13601 GCF_059611045.1 Ruegeria sp. CDSB113 | reverse complement strand
CCACGAATCAATTGCTTAACGTCCTCACCTCGTCAGGCTCATAACCTGAAGGTCGTAGGTTCAAATCATAAAACCGTAACTATTACAGTCGAACAATCGTCGGAAGCTGCAAGAAGCGGGGCTCGTGTGGTATCCACCGTTGCCTCATGTCTACCGCGACCTCCATAGTCGACCGGTGACTGGAACGAATAGCCATCCCGCACAGGTTTGCGCTCTTGTCGAATCAAATCAATTCGTATTTTGTCCTCGCGATGGTTCCCGACTGTATTTTGCGGTCAGGGATAAAAGGGAATACGGTGCGGTTCTGTAAAATGGCCAATTCCGTGACTGCCCCCGCAACTGTAGGCGGCGAGCGACCCGAGATCGTCCACTGGGCAATAGCCTGGGAAGGATCGGGATAGCTTTGACCCGCAAGTCAGGAGACCTGCCATCCGAAATTTATGAACCTGGGCGGGGTGTCCCAGAGGGAGATGACAATGTTTCAAGCGGTCCGTACCGTGCACGACTTTGCGCTCGCTTTGCCCCTGTCCAAACACAGGAGGCGTTGCCGTTGTCATTGCAAAAAGCTGACACCCAAAGGGGTAAGTGTCTGACAGAATTCAGCGTTCCGGTGCTGGTCGCGGGGGCTCTGGCGCTGTCGGCGCTCTTGTGGCTCGCGATTTACGCGGTGATTTGATGTCGGCCGTTTTACAAATCCGCGATCTGACGTTGGGCTACCGCGACCTGACATTGTTTCACCGCCTCTCCATGGATATCGCGGCTGGAACGACCCTCGCCGTTCTTGGTGCGAACGGGTCGGGCAAGAGCACTTTTGTAAAGATGCTGCTGGGCTTGATGGATCCTCTTTCGGGCAGTTTGACTTGGCCGCAAGGCCGTCCTCGTGACATTGGGTATCTGGCACAGATGACCGAGTTCGACCGTCGATTTCCCATCCGTGTGAGGGATCTAGCCGCGATGGGTGCCTGGCGCGGGTTTGGTTATCGTACCGGGCTGGACGCCGCCGCGCGCAACCGGATGGCCGCCGCGCTGGATGAGGCCGGGGTACTGGATATCGCTGACCGGCCTCTGCATATGCTATCGGGTGGGCAACTGCAGCGCGCGCTGTTCGCGCGGGTTATCATGCAGGACGCGCCGCTGATCCTGCTGGATGAACCGTTTGCCGCAGTCGACCAAAGTACCGAAGCTCATCTGCTGTCGATTATCCGCCGATGGCGCGATGAGGGGCGCGCAGTGGTTTTGGTGGTGCACGATCTTTCCTCGGTGCTGGACTATTGCAGCCATGCGCTGCTTTTGGGCGGGCAAGAGGCGACCCATGGACCGGTGAATGACGTTCTGACGCCAGACCGGCTGGTTGCGCAAGGATACCTCTCGGAAAGTCAGGCGTCCTGGATGTTCCGTGGCACCCATTCAACAGCGGAGCACGCCAATGTATGACCTGATCGCAGAAATGTGGAGCTTTGCCTTCATGCGTCGTGCTTTTGTGGCGACCACGGTCCTGTCGGCTTCGGTCGCACCGGTGGGGGCATTTCTTGTTCTCCGTCGCCTATCGCTGGCTGGTGAGGCCATGGCCCACGCGATTACCCCTGGCATTGTCATCGGCTTTGTCACCGCGGGCCTGTCGGTCATGTCACTGCTGGTCGGAGGGCTTATCGCGGGTGTTGGCGTCGCCATTTTGACCGCCTTTCTCGCACGCCGGACGATCCTGCGCAGCGATGCCAGCCTTGCCTCGCTATATCTGATCGCATTGGCGGTGGGTATCTTTATCCTGTCTGCAGCAGGGTCCGCAGTTCCACTAAAAAGCTTCCTGTTTGGATCAATCCTTGGGATCGACGACGCGTCGATGGTCCTTGTCGGTGGGGTGGCGACAGTAACATTGATGGCATTCGCCGTTCTGCTTCGTCCGCTGATTGTCAGCACCTGTGATCCGGTTTTCTTCGAAACTCAGACGCGCCGGCCGTGGCTGGTTGATCAGGGTTTTATGCTGTTGTTGGTTCTGAACTTGCTGGCGGCATTCAAAACGCTGGGCACGTTGATGGCCGTTGGCCTGATGATCCTGCCTGCGACCGCCGCGCGCTATTGGGCGAGTACGATCACCGGGCAACTGGTCCTGGGTTTTCTGTTTGCCTTGTCCAGTTGCTGGATCGGTCTGACACTGTCCTATCTGTTCCCGGACACGCCGTCCGGCCCAGCGATCGTTTTGGTTGCCGGTGGGTTCTTTCTGTTCTCGGCCATTTTCGGCCCCCTTGGTTTTGGCAGACGGATGCGCAAACCGTCTGTTTCCAAAGACATCCCCATTGCCCAAATTCAACAAGAAGAGAGAGCACAATGACTCTTGTGAAGTCACTCTATGCCGGCATCGCCTCTGTGTCGTTTGCTTTGGCGGCCTTGCCGACCGTTGCGGCAGAAGACAACGTCAAGATCGTCGCCAGCTTTTCGATCCTCGGCGACATGGTCGAAGAGGTCGTCGGCGATCTGGCCACGGTTACGACAATCGTGGGCCCGGACGCGGATGCGCATGTGTATCAGCCTTCGGTTGCAGACGCGAAGGCCGTTGCCCAGGCGGATATCATCTTTGTCAACGGTCTTGGCTTTGAGACATGGTCCGATACGCTGATCGCTGAATCGGGCACTGACGCAACCGTGCACGTTGCCACCGAAGGTATCACGCCTGTCACAGTTGAGGGCAAAATCGACCCTCACGCCTGGAACTCGCTGTCGAACGGCATGATTTACGTGACCAATGTCGCCGACGTGATGACAGAGGCGATGCCCGAGCACGCAGATGAGATCGCAGCCAATGCCGCGGCCTATATCGCGCAGCTTGAGGCGCTGGATGCAGAAACCAAGACAAAGCTGGCAGGCCTGCCCGCCAATCGCCGCACGGTTGTGACCGCACATGACGCATTTGGCTATCTGGCAGACGCCTACGGACTGACTTTCCTTGCACCGGTTGGCATCGACACCGAGGCAGAGCCATCGGCCAAGGACCTTGCTGTTCTGATTGACCAACTGAAGGCGGATGGTGCTGCCGCGCTGTTTGTTGAAAACATCACAAGTCCCACTTTGATTCAGCAAATCTCGGATGAAACCGGCATCGTGATTGGTGGACGGCTGTTCTCGGACGCCTTGTCGGAACGGGGTAGCCCGGCCACCAGCTATCTCGCGATGTTCCAGCACAATCTGAACACTCTGCTAAACGCACTTGGGAACGCAACCGCAAGCTAACTAGTATTCAGGCTCGAGGCGGTGCTTGAGCCGCCGCCTCATACCGTGCTTTGGAACGGTGGGTTCTTGGAAATCGTCCCCTAGTCCGGCTTCCATCCATCCTCGTATTCTCCCAACGTTCGGGAAAGATCCAAAAGCGAGGCGAACAGTCTTGCGTAAACGTCCCGTGACATCATCGTCTTGTTGTCATCCAACACTTGCAGAAGATCGACAACACCCGATGCAAAGGCATCATAGGCCAACTGGTCCGCAGGCGTTGGGTCCAGGGTCCATATGTCATGCGCGTTATAATACCCTACGGGTTGGGGATCGTCGTCTATCATTTGTCCGCCTCATATTGGTGAGGCGCATGTAGGAGAGAAGAAAGCGAGCGCTAGTGATGTGGCAGGAAGTCACAAGTTTTTGGCAACGCCAAAAACGTGAACCCGATATCGCGTTTGGCCGTTGACAGGATTTGATTAACTGCGTCTCGGCCGCAGTCGACTTCTGTTGTGCCAACTGAGCGGTTGTCAGAGTTTCGAATGTTCGCTTTGCAAAACTTCCAGAAACAGGTTTGTCACCCGCGTCGGTTCAGGTTGCTTTCTGGTCACTGCAGCAAACCGGGTTCGATATTGCGTTTCGTCCGGCAAAACCATCCGCATCTTTTCCTGGTCCACAAAGTCCTGCGCAAGATGATCAGGCAAATAACCTATGTATCGCCCCGACAGGATAAGTATGGCCAGCGCCTGCTCGCTTTGAACTTTTGCTGAACGTTTAAAGCCCAGTTGCTGACCGACAATCAGGTTCGGAGAGTTCACGCTGAGCCCAACATAATTGTATCTGAGCAGGTCACTGGTCCTGAGTTCTCGATCCGGTATTTCGTACAGGGGGTGTTCCCGGCCGCAATACAGGAACATGTTCTCACCATATAACGGCGCATAGTTCAGGCTTGTCGAAGGGCGATGCAGCGCAATAATCCCGATGTCGAGCTGACCACTGATGACCATGGTCTCGATCACGTTTGGCGGCTCAAGTGACAGTTCGATCTGAACCGAGGGGGCGGCTTCGTTGAACCGATGAATGGCGCGGGCAAGCCGGGAATCCGGGTTTGACGCACATTGATCAAACAGCGAAATGCGGATCGTTCCCCCCAGCTGTTCCTTGATCTCGCTGACCTCGTTTCGAAATTGCGACACGGACACAAGCAGGTGATCTGCTGCCTGCAGCACTTTTGCGCCGTCTTCTGTTAAAGCGAACCCGGCAGGGCCGCGTGTGCACAGTTTCAGGCCCAATCGCAGTTCCAGATCAGTAATATGCTTTGAAATTGTCGATTTGCCGATATTCAGCTCAACTTCGGCTGCAGACAGACCACCACTTTCCACAACCGTCTTAAAAACGCGCAGCAATCGGATGTCGCTGTCGCCGATGCGTGAGGCAACCATTTTCTTCCCAATTCGTAAGGTTTGATATATATGAAACCTATCGCGCAAAGAAAGGCAACATAGAAACACATTTCACAAGCTACTCTGAAAAAGCCGAGGCAGAATCGGACTGGCCATCTCTCCCCAGGTCAGCGCGCACCTCGAAACATGATAAAACTGGGAGGACATCTATGTCATTCATCAAAAAGCTTGGCACCATGACTGCTGCCGTTTCGGTCGCAGCCCTGATGGTAGCGGGCGCAGCCGACGCGAAGAACTTCAAGATTGCTGTTGGCGATAGTGCAGGCAGCGCCCAAGAAGCCCTTGGCTTGGCTTTCGTTAAGGCACTCGAAGAAAAATCGGGTGGCGCACACACAGCTACACTGTTCCTGAACGGTCAGCTGGGTTCCGAGCAGGACACCGTCAACGAGGCCGCGATCGGCACACTGGACATGTCGCTGCTGGCGATCAACAACATCACGCCGTTCTCGCCTTCGGTTGGTGTATTCACTCTGCCTTATGTGATCCTGTCCCTGGAAGATGCTGAAAAGCTGACCCAAGGCCCGATCGGTCAGGAATTGGTGGAAAACACCATTCGTGACGCAGGTGTGCGCATCATCGGCTGGACCTACACAGGTTTCCGCCGCCTGACCAACTCGAAAAAGCCTGTCAGCTCGGTTGCTGACCTGCAGGACCTGATCATCCGCGTTCCCAAGAACGAAATCATGATCGAAACCTACAAGTCCTGGGGTATCAGCCCGACTCCGATGGCATGGTCCGAGACCTTCACCGGTCTGCAAACCAAAGTCGTCGACGGTCAGGACAACCCTTACCTGACGATCAACGCAATGAAGTTTTACGAGGTCCAGAACCACGTGACCAACCTGCGTTACATCTTCTCGATTGAACCGCTGATTGTTTCGGAATCTGTTTTCCAGGGTCTGAGCGAAGAAGATCAGAAGATCATTCTGGAAGCCGGTCAGGAAGCAACTGAGATCTCCGCACAGTTCCTGCGTGACTCAGAAGCTGCGATCAAAGAAGAGCTAACCGCCAAGGGCATGGCAATCATCGATCCTGAGAACGATGAGGCCGAGTTCATTGAACTGGCAACCGGCGCCGTATGGCCGCAGTTCTACGAATCCATCGGTGGTGTCGACAAACTGAACACGGTCCTCGAGGCCATCGGCCGCGACCCGGTCCAGCAATAATCGCCAAAGAGCGAAAAGGAAAAGAGCGCTTCGGCGCTCTTTTCATCTCAGGGAGGAGGGAATTCCGAAATGTTCTGGAAATTTCTGGACAATATCGAAAGTATCATTTGCCGGATCCTGTTATCCGGCTTCGTCTGTCTGCTGTTTTTACAGATCATCGCGCGGGAAGTCTTTGGCTTTTCGTACAGCTGGATCGAAGAACTGTCAGTCTACATGTTCGTCTGGTTTGTCTACTTTGGCGCCAGCTATGCGGCATTGAAAGGTGCGCATAACCGGGTGACCTTCCAGTTCAAGTTCCTGCCCGAACGCTACATCAAGTACATCGAGGCTTTTGCCGATCTCTTCTGGCTCTTTTTCAACGTCTACTTCCTGTATCTGGCAACGGACTTTGTCTTCAACAAGATGAACAAGTTCTGGAAATCTCAGACCCTGGGTATTGAGATGAAGTATGTCTACATGGTTCTGCCTCTCGCCTTTGCGCTGATGACTGTGCGCATCATTCAGGTGAACTATCGCCGCCTGATCAAAGGTGAAGACATCCATGATCCTGACCAGATCGACCTTGATGAAATCAAAGCTGCCACCGAAGCAGCTAAGCGCGACTGAGGCAGGGAGGAAAAACCATGGAATCCGAAATCGTCACAATCCTATTTGGATCGTTTCTTTTACTGCTGCTTATCGGCGCACCGATCACGGTTGCGCTGGGTGTGGCATCGCTGTTCTCGTTCCTTTACCTGGGCGAAAACCCAATCAAGTTCGTGCAGATTGCATTTACCTCGGTGGGTGCGTTCCCACTGATGGCTCTGCCTGCATTTATTCTGGCGGGGGCTCTTATGGAGGCCGCCGGTATCTCAAAGCGCCTAATCAATGTTGCTGAAAGTCTGGCTGGTCCATTCACCGGCGGTATTTCGGCTGCAACGGTTATGGCCTGTCTGTTCTTTGGCGCCATTTCGGGCTCGGGCCCGGCAACAACCGCGGCCGTGGGGATGCTGATGATCCCAGCAATGATCGACCGTGGCTATGAGCGCGGCTATGCCTCTGCTATTACCGCTTCTTCTGGCGGCCTCGGGATTATTATTCCTCCCTCCATCCCGATGGTGATCTTCGGCATTGCCGCGCTCGGTATGGCGCCTCCGCTGGAAGCAGTTGAAAAGTTCGGCACCTTCCAGTCGGTTTCGATCTCGAAACTGTTCATCGCGGGCTTTGTTCCGGCCTTCCTGATCGCCACCAGCTTGCTGATCCTGAACTACTTCATGTCTAAAAAGCGTGGGTACAAAGGTGTGGCCGAAGGTTGGTCGATCCGTCACGTGGGCTGCGAGATGTATCGCGGGTTCTGGTCGCTGATGGCGCCGCTGGTGATCCTGGGTGGTATCTATACCGGATTCTTCACCCCGACCGAGGCCGCAATCGTCGCGATCTTCTACACTCTGTTCGTTGGCGTGGTCATCTACCGTGAACTGACATGGCAGTCGCTGTTCCAGTCGCTTGAAGCCACCACGTGGCTGACGGGCCGTGTTCTGCTGATCCTGTTCACCGCGACTGTGTTTGGCCGCCTTCTGGTGGAAAACCAGATCCCGGCGATCATCGCGGACTCGATGCTCAGCTTTACCGACAACCTTTATGTGATCTGGGCGCTGATCATCTTCTTCCTGCTGTTCGTCGGCATGTTCATGGAGACACTGGCCACCATCCTGATCCTGGTTCCGGTTATGCTGCCTGTGGCCTATTCGGTCGGTATCGACCCGATCCACTTTGGTGTGGTGATGGTCTGTACGCTGGGTATCGGCTTCCAGACGCCGCCGCTGGGTGAAAACCTGTTCATCGCATCGGGTATTTCGAACATAACGATCGAGCAGATCTCGATCCGTGCATTGCCCTTTGCAGCGGCGAACACGATCGCGATCTTTATCATTGCGTTCTTCCCTGAGCTGTCGCTATGGCTGCCAAGGCTGTTGGGCTACTGACCTGAAAGGATGATGCTATGAAACAAATGGTGACAAATATCCTGTTCGCCACCGATCTGTCGGAAAACTCGGGTCACGCCATGCGCAATGCGGCCAGCATTGCGATGGCGACAGGGGCAGAAATTCACGTCCTGCATGTGAACGAACCCCTATCGGACGATGCGAAGATCACGATGGACATGTTCATCCTGAACGAAGAGACGCGTAAAACTGCGGCCCAGCGTCGCCATGAAATGGTGCGCAAGGTGCTGGCCGAACGGCAAGCCAAGTTCTGGGCACAGTTCGAAGGCGATGACGCGAAGATCCGTGAACAGGTGTCCTCGATCGAGGTCACCGACGGGCACCCGGCCGAGGTGATCCTGCGCCGCTCGGTCGAGATGGGGTGTGACCTGATCGTGCTCGGCGCGCATGACCACGGTTTTTCGCACACCTTCCTTGGGACGGTGGCAAAACGCGTCTTGCGTAGGTCGAAAATCCCGACGCTGATCGTTCCGAACCCGGACGAAGTCTAAAATTTCCACGGGCCGCTGCGATGGTAGCGGCCTGTGCTTTGCGCCATGCCGCGCGGAACGACCAAGAGATGCCTGAATACCGCGTATTCGGCATCCTACAGCCCTTTGATCATCTTGGACCAAAACCCTCCAAGCTGAATACCTTCGGCAAAGATCATGCCAGGCAAGCTTTGTTAACAGAGCTTAATGCTTCGGTGGCCTCTCCTTAAGAACCGGCTCCTTTATTTGAATTGTGACCACAACCGCAATCCAAATTCAGGAGGAGAAGACCATGGAAGCGACACAGACAATAACCCCGAACGGCAACGTTTTTTCCGCGCTGTTTGCGGATTATGCAGAGGCCCGAACCGAGCATTTCCGCCGCAGGATTTTCGCCAAAACAGTCCACGACCTGGAGGCGTTGAACGATTGCCAACTTAGCGACATCGGCGTCCCTCGGGCTGAAATCAAGCAACGCGCGTATCAAAGCGTTTATTACGGCTCACCCTATCGGCAGTAACCAAGTGCCGAAAAAGAACCCGCGTAACCAGTTATGAGGTAGTACCCATGTTTGATGTAGTCCCGCCAAGCAAGCAATTGACGCCCACGACCAGTGCCCTGCAATTGTTCGACCGCGCCATGCAACTACGCGCGATCAGCGCCGATATCGTGCGGGCCGCACAGTATTTGGACAGCTTTTCCGATCAGGAATTGTCCGAGCTGGGCATAAACCGCAGCGATCTTGATGATACGATCCAACGGTTCATCTGAAGCTGTGGCGATAGCCAGGTTCGATACCGGCGACAGAGACGAAGTTATAAGCCACTCCGACATACAGGAGTGGCTTTTTTGATGTGAATTTAGGCGGTGTGATCGACGACCTGCAAATGCTGCGCCAGCTTGTCGATCTCGGCCATCCAACCCTGCACCAGTTTTGGATCGCTGGGTGCTGCATGGACACCGACGGCGATCGCACGGTTTAGGACCGCTTCGACTGCCAGCGAGACCGGGATAGATACCAGTCGCGCCATTGCCGTCCCGCGCGCGTCGCCCCACGCGTCCATGACATAAGCTTTGTGCCAGACGGGTGCGCCGTCTTTCTCGGCCTTCAGTCCTACGCACAGAACCACGCGGTCCGGTTCCCCTTCGTCATAGGCGTTTTCGTCCCAGAACTGGTCCGACATTTCCTTCAGGCGCGCGTCGCCCTCGGGTCCGGACAGGGTTTCAATCTCGCTGAACACGTCCGACCACGCATCGGCCCAGCCATTCAGGCGCAAGGTACCGCGGACGAATTCCTTGACGGTCCAGTGATCCTCGAACTGATATTCTTCCATGAAAGGCAGAGAGTCGCGGTTCGGATAGACCTCAAAGCTTTCCGGTGTTGGCAGCGGGGCGATATAGCTGCTGATCGCGTCCCACGGGCGGGCGACGTCCAGCGGTGCATAATCGCGGATCGATTTCGAAGGCGAACGCAGGGCCTTGAGCACACCCAAAGGCGACCAGCTGAACTTGTAGCGGAACGGGTTGGGGTTCTTCGGAATGCCGCCGCAATACGAGATAAAGCTCAGGTGGTTGTTCGCATCAAACGCGTCCGAGGCGCGATAGTCGGCGATCAGGGCGTGTGCCATCAGGTGGTCAATACCCGGATCAAGCCCGACCTCGTTCACCAGCGCCACACCGGCCTCGCGGGCCTTGTCATCCAACGCCCGCATCTCGGGTGCAATGTAAGAGGATGAGACAAAATTGGCCTCCTTCGAGATGGCCAGTTCCGCCAGCGGCACGTGCCAATCGCCCGGCAGCATTGAGACGATAACGTCGCCTTTTTCCAGCACCGCTCCCAGCTCGCCGATGTCAAAAGCACGTATGTCGTCGGTCAGGTCTCCGACTTCGGCCTTGGCCTTTTCAATGGTTCGGTTCCAGACAGTGACCTTGTGCCCGCCTTCAATCAGGCGACGCAGGCCGGGGATGGCCGACAGGCCGGTGCCACACCAATGGATGGTCATGCTTAAGCTCCTATATGGCTGTTCAGCCGAATTTCAGTTTCGCGATCACGATCGCACCGACAAGAAGGATCGATATCACATTGCCCAGGATCAGAGGCCATGCAGCGATCATCAATCCGTAGGCCAACCACAACGTCAGTGTTGTCAGGATCAGCAGGTTTGCAGGCAGAGACAGGTCCTTGGTTTCGCGGCTGCGCCACGTTTTCAGGGTCTGGGGTAGCCAGCAGATCGTGCCAAGAACCGCTGCTGCACCGCCGATCAAGTGTTCCATGTGTGCACCGGCTCAGACATGTTTGCGAAACTCGTCCTGTGCCCGACCCCAAACACCGCTTTCGATCTCTTTCAACGTCAGCAGGGTTGGCAGCAGTTGCGCGGCGTAGTCTTCCGAGCTTTCGACCGGCAGCATCGACGGCAGGTTGTCGATCGCCATGACGTCCATCACCGGATCACTCGCAACACGCAAGGCAGGGGCGTCCCACGTGGTGGCGCGGTCGTAAACCGGAACCGGATTGTAATCGCTGTCCGGGTCACAGGCGACGTCGCCAATAGCAGTCAGTTTACGCGGCGCTGTCAGCGCCTCGCGCGGTACGAAGACCGGGGTGCCCGGGCGGGCAAAAATGCAGTTCAGAAACAGGTCATGTTCCAGGATTTCGGGGAAAGGCCCGCCGCTGGCGGTTTCAGCCATGTCCCATTTGGTGACACTGACGCCCATCGCCTCGCACAGGTCGGCGGCGCCTGCACCCACGCGACCCAGCGCGCCGATCACGATGGCGCGGGGACGATTGGCGCCTGTGGCGTTCAACTCGGCCAGTAATTCAGCATTCAGCGTGTCCTTGCCCGAATACACACCAACGGGCGGGCATTCCTCATTCCGTTGCTGCGCTGCCCATGCTTTCAGGGTTACCGCTGCGCCAGCATAACCAGCCCAGTAGCCAAAAGCTGCGACGCGGCGGCCGTTCTCGTCCACAAGGTATTCCAGATCATAAAGCGTTCCGCCCCCGGTCTTGAACCGATCCAACAGTGAACGCCCTGAATGCTGACCTTTATAGGCGTGACCGAACATGATGTGGCGATGGGGCAGGGGGGTGCCGTCCTCTGGCAATTCCTTCAAACCAAAGATGATGGCATCAAGAGGGGCATCGGGCCAGGAATTCTCGGGCGCAATCTCGCAGCCTGCGTTTTTGTAGCCGTCTATCGGAATAGCGCGGACATGGCTTTCCTCGACGGTCACCCGGGTACCGGCCGCAATCAGGGACGCCGCGCCTTCTGGGCTCAATCCAACCCGTTCTTCATTCGGGCGTTGCTCTGCCCGGACCCAGAGATGTGTCATGCGTCGTCCTTTACTCAAATCATCCCGGCGGCGCGCACCGCCTGAACCGAGGCGCGCGCCTCCATCGCCTCGCGGAAAGCGAGGATTTTGGGAAAGGCCGACACGTCCACGCCGTCGCCTTCCAGCCAGCTGCACACTACATAAAGATACGCATCCGCCAGCGAGACCGTATCGCCCAAAACAAACGGCCCGCGCAAACCGTTTGATACGATGTACTCACAGGACGTCGTCATGGTCTGGGCGACCTTGCCGGTCATGTCTTTCCAGCTGGCTTTCTTGTCGGCCCAACGGGCCCCGCGCAGCTTGTGTGCGTGGTTCACATGCATGGTCGAGGCCAGATAATACATCACTTCGCGCATACGGGCCGCCATGACAGGATCGGCGGGGACAAGATTTGCGTCAGGCGCAACCGTAGCGACATATTCCAGCAACGCCCCGGTTTCAGTCAGGATGCCGCCATCAACCGCCAATGCAGGCACACGGCCTTTTGGATTGATCTGTTTGTAAGCCGGTTTGGCCTGGTCGCCTTCGGCGAAGTCCAGACGGACCGCTTCATAGTCCAGACCGGCCTCCTTCAAGGCGATGGCAACGGCGATCGAAATGGTGCGAGGAGCATAGTAAAGCTGCATCAGAGTGCCTCCGGGCTTGGATTACAGATGCGTTTGGGCAAACTGCCTGTCTGGCGCTTCCAGATGCGGGACTGCGTTGAACAGAACCGGGCTCAGTTGCGCGCCTATCGGGTGCAGACGATGCATTGAGGTGTTCATGATGGCAAGAGCCACCCGCGCCATCGCAGGTATGTCCAGTCCCATGGCCTGTCGTACAACCATCGAGATCAACCCACCCGAGGTCACAACAATCGCCGGACCGCCTTCTGTGCCGATATCGCGCAAAGCATCTGAGACGCGTGTTTCGAACTCCTCAAAGGTCTCGGGCGTTTCCTCGATCTCGCCTCTGGCCCATGCGGCAAAAGTTCGGGGCAGATGGTCGACAAACCCTTCCCGGTCGGTCGGCACGGGGACGCCATGTTGCTCTTCATACAATTTCGCAATGTTGAAGTATTCGACCTCGTTGAGGCGTGGATCACGGGTAGGCTCGGGCAGTCCCATGCTGGCGGCGGTTTCCACATGGCGCGACAGGGTTCCGCAATAGACGCGCGGGTAGAACGCCCGTGTGTTCTGCAGATGCGCGCCCAGCCAACGGGCTTGCTGATGGCCCAGATCGCTGAGCTTGTCATAGTTTACTTCGTCACGTGCGGTGGTGTTGGCCTGCCCGTGACGCACCAGTGTGATATGTGCCATTGCGTCCCCTCTTGCGCGAAGTCTTAGGGTAGGTTCAGGGTTGGTGCCAGAGCCCTTTAGCAGAAAGCGGCTAAAAATCAGTTTGATGGCTCGGCTGTCTTTTTGTTCGCCGCAGAAATTTGCCCATGGCACGTCGCATGCGATGTTGCCTAACGGAAAAAAGTTTCCTATAGGATACAAAGCCGCTGCATGCGGCCGTATACATGCCTCTGCAACGCCGCCCTCGGGGGACCAAAAGACCGCCAGCAGTCGAAGCCTGTTGACTCGCTGCACAGTCCTAGGAACCTTGGTGTTAATTGGCGACAATACAGAGATAACGTTGCAATCCATGCGGCAATGTTGCCAAGGTCTTAGGAAAGGTCTCTGCCATGTCTGACGCACCCAAACGCACCCCGTTGTATGATCTTCACGTTGAGTTGGGGGGTAAGTTGGTTGATTTTGCTGGGTGGGAGATGCCTGTTCAGTATCCTTTGGGGATTATGGGGGAGCATAAGCAGTGTCGTGAGAAGGCGGCGTTGTTTGATGTGTCTCATATGGGTCAGGTGATCCTGCGCGGTGAGAATGTGGGTGAGAAGCTGGAAGCGTTGTGCCCGCAGGCTTACGCGACCCTGAAGCCGGGCAAGGCGCGGTACGGGTTTTTCACCAACCCGGAAGGCGGGATCATGGACGATTTGATCGT
>NZ_JBXWOU010000025.1:0-16038 GCF_059611045.1 Ruegeria sp. CDSB113 | reverse complement strand
TGGCGCCGTCGAAGCCAAAGTCAAAGCCGAGGTTGCAGAGCTTTGCGCTAAATTCCCGATCTATCCAAACCTGTAATACGAAGGACCCAAAACATGAGCTTTCATAACATCGACCAAGCCCCTGCCCGCCTGAACCGCAGCGAACTAGCCGTCCCCGGCAGTCAGCCCGAAATGTTCGAAAAGGCCGCCAAGTCAGATGTGGACGTCATCTTCCTTGACCTGGAAGACGCCGTCGCGCCTGATGAAAAGGAACAGGCCCGCAAGAACATCATCGAGGCGTTGAACGATATCGACTGGGGCAGCAAAGCCATGTCGGTGCGGATCAACGGGCTGGACACGCACTATATGTATCGCGATGTAGTGGATGTGGTCGAACAGGCAGGTGATCGCCTGGACCTGATCATGGTCCCCAAGGTTGGAACCGCTGCGGATGTCTATGCAGTTGACATGCTGGTGACGCAGATCGAGGACGCCAAAGGGTACAAGAAACGGATCGGGTTTGAACACATCATCGAAACCGCGCTTGGCATGCAGAATGTCAGCGAGATTGCGGCCGCCTCAAAACGCAACGAAAGCTTGCATTTCGGGGTTGCCGACTATGCGGCATCGACCCGTGCCCGGACCACAATCATCGGCGGTGTAAACCCCGACTATTCCGTTCTGACCGATGCGGATGCAGATGGCGGACGCATGACGCATTGGGGCGATATGTGGCACTATGCGCTAGCCCGCATGGTTGTCGCCGCCCGAGCCAACGGCCTGCGCCCGATCGACGGGCCCTTCGGTGACTTTCAGGATCCAGACGGGTATCGCGCGGCAGCGAAACGCGCGGCCGTACTGGGATGTGAAGGAAAATGGGCTATCCACCCCAGCCAGATTGTCCTGGCCAATGAGGTCATGTCGCCATCAGATGCCGAAGTCACCAAAGCACAGCGCATACTCGTAGCCATGTCCGAGGCTGAATCGGCTGGCAAAGGCGCTGTGTCTCTGGATGGTCGCCTGATCGACTATGCCTCGATCCGTCAGGCCGAAGTACTGGTCGAAAAGGCTAGTCAAATCGCAGCTGCGTGAACCTGTAGTGCCGGGCCATTCAACAACAACGCTTCGCACCACTGCTTCGGTTATCTTTGCCGAGGCAGTGTCGGCAGCGGACCCAGCTACTGCCCTGCGCCGCAAGTTATGCGTCGCTCCACTGCCAACACCTGCAAGTGGCGGGCGCAGCGTCCTGATTGCGGTCGGGAAGGCTGCGCCCAAAATGCTGTCAGAGGCGTTGCGACACGTTGAAGGCCCGCATGTAGCTTTGGCTGTAACGCATGCTGAAAACCAGACGGATGTATCCGGCGCGACTGTCTTAACAAGCGGGCATCCCATCCCCGATGAGCGTGGGTTGAAAGCCGGGCGACAGATTGTGTCTTTGCTCAGCGAAGCATGTGAACATGATCAGGTCATTGCGCTAATCTCGGGCGGGGGATCAGCACTTATCCCCGCCCCCGTCAGCGGCCTGACCCTATCGGACAAGATACGGGTTAACGAAGTGCTTCTATCCTCGGGGTTGGGTATCACTCAGATAAATCTGATACGCCAGCAACTCAGCCAACTTAAGGGCGGCGGGTTTCTGAAACATTCGGCTCCAGCGCCGGTCACGGCTTACATTCTTTCGGATGTAATCGGAGATGACCTGCGGGCTGTTGCCAGTGGCCCGACCGTTTCCCCTATCGGCAGCCATGCAGACGCGCGCAGAACTTGCATCGAAAACGGCCTATGGCATGAGTTGCCCAAAGCAGTCCGCACGTATCTGGAACACAGTATTCCTGATCAGAGGCTTAGTGCTCAAGCCACCAACCACCTGATCGGATCTAATCGGATAAGCCTGCAGGCTGCACATGGTTGCGCGTCTCGATCATTCGACGCCGAGATCGTCTCGGATGCGTTGACCTGCAATGTGGACGATGCCGCAGAACAAATTTTGCATGCGACCCGATCCGTGACCGTGGATCGTCCGAAAGCCCTGCTGTTTGGCGGTGAGACAACTGTCCGACTGCGTGGCTCAGGGTGGGGCGGTCGAAATCAGGAAATGGCATTGCGTCTCGCCTATTTGACTCAGGAACAGAAAATACCGGGCAACTGGGTTTTTCTCAGCGGTGGCACGGATGGCCGGGATGGACCAACCACAGCGGCGGGAGCCATAGTAGATGCTGGCACTGTCTGTCGGATACGTAATGCCGGGAAGGATCCAGTGGCTTTACTGTCCAACAATGACAGTAATTCCGCGTTGTCATTAGCAGGTGATCTCCTGCAAACCGGGGCGACCGGAACCAATGTGGCGGACATACAGATTATGCTACTGGTACCATAAACCTAAGACCATTCGTTATACTCGGTCCTGAGTCTGGATCTGACAAAAAACCGCAGATATCGAGTTCAAGAGATCAGTAAAACGACTCTTGCCCGGCGCGATTGTCGCGGCACGCAGAGGTTCGATCAAGGATGTCATGCTCGCTATCGGAAAGCCGACAAACAGTGGAATTCTGATCTCTGGCCTTTTTTCTGGCAGCATGATTATTTTACTATCAGGAAAACTTTGATGCTATGATGCTCCGAATGGATTGGGTTTTCCGCTGCTCCTGCTTGCAGAACCAGTTTGGACAAGTGTAGCAAGACATTGAAAGAGTGAAATTGAAAAAACGCGATAAAGAAATGGCGGCAAATCTGACTCAGGACCCACATTCCGTTCGTTCGGGTAACAGAGAAAAAGTTCTTGAAGTTGCCATCGGCCGCGAGGTTCGCGCCTTTCGCAAGCAGCAGGAAATAACCGTCGCGGAGCTTGCCCAGCTAACCGGTTTGTCGATCGGCATGCTGTCAAAGATCGAAAATGGAAATACGTCACCCTCCTTGACGACCTTGCAGTCACTGGCGGATGCACTGTCGGTTCCTTTGACAAGTTTTTTTAGACAGTTCGAAGAACGCCGGGAGGCGGTTCATACAAAAGCAGGTGAAGGTGTCGAGTTGGAGCGTGAAGGAACACGTGCCAACCACCAATATAACCTGTTGGGGCATATTGGCGCCAACGGATCAGGCGTAATTGTAGAACCCTATCTGATCACCCTGACTGCTAAATCCGATGTGTTTCCAACATTCCAACATGGTGGCATCGAGACGATTTACATGCTGGAAGGTGAAGTGGATTACCGCCATGGGGACCAGATTTACCCACTGAAACCGGGTGACACTCTGTTCTTTGATGCGGATTCACCCCATGGCCCGGAACGGTTGGTTAATCTGCCGGCCCGCTACATATCGGTGATCAGCTATCCGCAGACAAACTGATCGTCTTGCGCAATAGGAAATCCGTGGGTCTGTCATAGCCTTCATGGCTGCCCGTATTCACGATCGTGAACCCAAGCCTTGAAAAAACACGATGGTTTTCAGTAAGTTCCACGCGCGTTTCCAGTTCCAGCGCAGGCAGACCAAGCTCAGTTGCACGGCTTGCAGCATGATCCACCAACGTGCGGCAGATACCTTGCCCCCGCAGTCCTTCCTGAACTGCAAGCTTCCCCAAGTACAGGCTGTCGGGTTTGGGCGTCAGAAACATACATGCGAACAGCGGTCGGCCGATGGCCCAGATTTCACCACCATCCTTACAGTGCTCCCGCATCCCTTCCACCGTCAGCCTATGGATAGAAGACGGAGGGTCGATCCGGGCATCCATGAATTGAAATGACGCACGAAGCAGCGCAAGCGCGTCATATAATGCAAAGTCATCGCTCGGAATTAGCCAAGGCGTGAAGTCCGGATCAGTCATTTGAGCAACGGCACTTCACAATGCTCACTTCGACAAAGGCGGTTCCGTTTCCAAGTCCGGCCAAATCCCTGGCGATGTGGGTAACCCGTCGTCGAACTGGCTGAGATAGTCCAGCATCATCGGGCGATTGTCGATGAACCCCTTATAAGTTGCCAGCTCTTCAGGCAGGTCCCGAATAACCCGGTGCAGACGGCGACCCCATTTGGGAACAGTCATCAGATCCTGAAAATTGCACAGATAGCAGCGGATCGGGAACACCAGCGCATTGGAGCGCGGCAGACGGAAGAACGTCTGCAACTCGACCCGCAGATGCTGCTTGTGGGCGATGTTTTCGGGCGTCAGCGTGGTCTTTTGGATCCCCCATTTGTGATAGTTTTCCGGGCTTGTATCCAGCAAAGGGTTCACCGTCATGGTCCAGTTGAGACGCCGCGCAGGGGCGCCCTGCTGGATATTCAGCAAGAACTTCAGCGCGCGCTGGAAAATACCCATTTCATGGGCTTTTGGAACCGGCGCATGCCATTCGAAAAAGTTCATGCCGATGTCGAAATCCAGACTCCAATCGGCTTGCGTCGTCACCATACCAGCATCCATCCAAAGCATCTCATCACGCTGATCCAGCACAGCGAAATCGCCCTGAGCCTGTCGCGTGATGTATTCCATCGGTCCATAAGGCAGCGTGGTTTCATCCATGAAGGTAAAGCTGTGATCGATGCCCAATGGCTTGTTGATCCAGCGCCACTGATTGCCGTTGCGATGCAACTCGAACAGGTCCGGGTAATCCTCGGACTTGCTGACCATGATCAGTTCCAGCAAGTCCCAGCCAGCCAACGTCATATGAGGAAGAGACTGACAGCGCAGCGGGTCCTGATCCAGAACCATTGCGCGGTCTTTCATCTCTGAGACGTAGTGCTCGTCCACATCGAACCGCATCTCATAGACTGATCCCTCGGGCCCGCCGCGATGTTGTTCCATGTTGACCGAATACATGTAGCTGTCTTCGTGGAATGGGAACGGAAAGCGTTTGATCGCCCAGTCCGAGTTGTGGAACGTATAGTCGTCGCGGAAGGACTCGTCGTTGAATTGAATGGTCATGATGGCCTCCTCTCAGCGGTCCAGCACGAGGGACTTGCCCTCGAAACGCGATACGCAGGGCATGATTTTCTTGCCCGATGCCTTTTCTTCGTCGGTCAGCCAGTGATCGCGGTGTACAAAGTTTCCGTCGTGATCCAGCACAACGGTTTCACACTGACCGCAAGCCCCTCCGCGGCACAAATACGGCGCATCCACACCTTCTCGTTCGATGGCTTCCAGCAGGCTTTCGTTCTCGCCCACATGAACGACTTTGTCTGACGCGGCCAGGCGCACTTCGAACGGCTTGCCGGGCTGTGGGGCCAGAAACTCTTCGTAATGCACGCAATCTTCGGGCCAGCCTTCAGCAGCGGCAGTGTTGCGCACCCAGTCGATCATGCCCTTGGGGCCGCAGACATAGACATGTGTGCCCAAAGGTTGCCCGCTCAGCAGGTTCTTCAGATCAATCTGCTGGTTCTGGTCGTCGTAATACAGATGCGTCTCATTGGGATGTCGGTCAGTCAGTTGGTCCGCATAAGATGCCAGCGCGTGATTGCGGCAGGCATAGTGCAACTCCCAATTACCATGCAGCAACTCTAGCTGTTTGATCTGCGCCAGAAACGGGGTGATCCCGATGCCACCGGCCAGAAACAGGTGCTTGCGGGCACGCAAATCGAGCGAGAACAGGTTGACCGGATAGCTTATGGTCATCTCGTCGCCCAGCTTGACCTGGCGGTGCATGAACAGCGAACCACCCCTGCCCTCATCATCGCGTCGAACTGAAATGGTGTAGGATGACTGATCAAACGGGTCCGACATCAGCGAATATGGGTTGAGCCGCGTGATGCCACCATCCTGCATTTCAACAACCGTATGGGCCCCACCAGAAAAGGTCGGCAACTGGCCTCCGTCGATACGTTCGAACCGGAACCGCGTCACCAACTCGTTCAAGGGAGTGATTTCGGTCACTTTGGCCTGGATTTTCTCGGCGCCACTCATTCGTAAATCCCCTTCGGCTCGGGCACGTTACCATGATCTTCGGCATCCACGCGGACACCCTGATAGGCGGCAAGACGGCGGGAGTAGTGATCGCGCACGAACAGGTTAAGCCCGCAATGCGCGCAGACAAACGGGTCAACCTCGACATCCTCGGTGATGCCCTTGCAATGCACGCATTGCATTCGGCGCGCAACCGATCCGCGTTGTTCGGTCTGAATTGCCGTGTGCGGCAGTCCAACGGCCATCACTTCGTTCATGGCCTGACCCATCATGCCCTCAGAGCCGGTCAGATAGACCTGCAACCCCATATGTGCATCTTCCAAAACGCGGCGAATGCGCTGCAGCGAGGCCTCATAGGATGGACCTTCGTAGAATTGCGCAGGCTTCGCTGCCTGTAGTCGCTCAACGTAATCCGTTCCCTTGGGGATGTAGATCAGATGAGTTTTGGCCATCAGGTCGGGTGTCGCGATGTCGAGAATGGCCTCGGCCCCTTCGGCCTCGGCGATCATGAGGTGATGTTCGCCCGGGCGAACCTCTAGCGTGCCCCAGACCGGGCGGCTTGCGATTGACTTGGGAAATTCGAACTTTGACATTTTGCCCTCAAATAGGAAAAGGGCGCCACGGTGTGTCCGTTGCGCCCCCTTAAACTCAGCCCTTTGCGGTTCTGATCGATTTGTCCTGATCGTAGAACGGCATCTCTTCCGCAGTCGCTGCTATTTCTGTCCCATCGCCGTTGCGCACTGTCAGCTTGGTGCCGGGCGAGGCACAGGCGACCGGCATTCGCGCGATACCTACGTTGTGCCCGTTGATTTCGGAATACATGCCAAAGGTGACAACCCCGACCTTTTCGCCGTTTTGCAGCAGGTCCGCACCCTCATCCGCAGGGGTCGTGCCATCAAGCTTGACGCCGTAGATCTTGAACCGTTCTTTGCCTTGCGAGGCATAGTGGTTCTCGGCGCCGATAAAGCCGGTTTTTCCGGGTGAAACGGTGAATTCCAGACCCAGCTCCCAAAGCGTATCACCGCAGGTTTCTCCGTCGAACGGGTAGGTTTCCGAATTGTCGCCCGGATAAAACAGCAAGTAGCTTTCGGTGCGCAGCAGATCGAGGGTCGAGAACTGGACCGGGACGATCCCCATATCCTTGCCTTCCGCCAGAATGTTGTCCCACAGGTGTACCGCGTGCTTGGCCTGACAGAAAATCTCGTACCCGCGCTCACCAGTATAGCCGGTCCGCGAAATCATCACCGGGCAGCCATAGAGTTTGGTTTGCATGATGCCGAAATAGGCCAGATCCCGAATTCCGGGGATGTGCTTGGCCAAGAAATCAACGGCCACTGGTCCCTGAAGCGACATGTCGTGCATGTCGTCGTCAAAAATGACCGCGCAGTTCTTGCCCGCCGCCACCGACGTCAGCTGCTCCATGCCCGTGCCGGTGCCGTGCACAACAAGCCATGTGTTCACCGACAAGCGATAGATGATGCAATCGTCAACGAATTTACCTTCGGCACTCAAGATCGAAGCATAGGTCGAACGACCCGGCATGATCTTTTCAACGTTCCGCGTAGTGACCCGATCAATGACATAGGCGGCATCTTCGCCGACCACGTGAACCTTTTTCAGGCCGGAAACATCCATGAGGCCCGCCTTGGTGCGGATTGCCTCATAATCAGCTTTGGCGCGTTCTGGGCTGTGGTCATAGAACCATGCGGTTCCCATGCCGTTCCAGTCCTCAAGTTCGCCGCCGATGTCGGCATGGCGCTGCGCAAGGGCGGACGTCCTCCAAAGAATGGCCATGGTTCAGCTCTCCCGTTGATTGCTTTTTGTTGCCCATATTGAGGCCGATGTCAGATTGAAAATCAACACCTCTGTGCAGATTATTTTCCTGTTGGGAATATTTGCCTTCAAATTCTGAACCCTTAGGCGGGGGCTTAGAGTTGAAGAAAACCCCTTATTTTCATGACTAAGAGGCAGTATTCGACCCTTCAAATTGAGTATGCGACACCACCGTTAAAGATGTTTGCCCCACATATCTATTGACAGGTGCCCCACGAGATTGTCCCCTGAGTAGATAAAATTTCCCAGCAGGAAAACTCCGCAGAGAGACCTCCTGCTGCAACAACAGGGAGACTACGAAGTGGATGGCAATCTAAATGCTCTCACGACGATCTTTACCGAGTTCTACTACTGGGTAACGGTCGTTTTCATGTTCCTCATCCATGTGGGTTTTTGCATGTACGAAGTCGGCGCCAGCCGTGCCCGTAACCATATGCACACATTGATGAAAAACATCATGATCATCCCGCTGGTGACGGTCACGTTCTTCTTCTTTGGATGGTGGATCTACTGGGCGTTTCCGAACTTTCCGTTCTGGGGCGGTCTGGACACAGAAGCGGGCGCAGCGAATCTGCCTTGGGCCGATACGATGGCGACCAATGTTAGTGACAGAATCACCGGCGTTTTCTGGGCGGCATTCCTGCTGTTCTCCTGGACGGCAGCCTCGATCGTTTCGGGTTCCGTGATCGAACGGATCAGGTCTTCGGCGCTCTGGGTACATGCGGTCATGATCGGATCGGTCTGGTGGATCATCGACGCTGCATGGGGCTGGCACTACGGTGGCTGGATGGTTCGAATTCTCGGCTACCATGATGCATACGCTTCCGGTGTAATTCACGCAATTGCAGGCGGTTATGCATTGGGTGTAATCATGGTTCTGGGCCCGCGCCTAGGCAAGTTCGCCAAGGACGGTACACCGAGGGACATTCCTCCGCACAATCCGTGGCTACTGACGATCGGCATCTTCCTGATCTACACTGGCTTCTGGGGCTTCTATGCCGCGTGCAACGTGCCTGTGATTTCACCTGAAGGGATCGATGGGCAGATCACTGGCGTAACTTGGACAGCTACCAATATCTATCTGGCCCCGACGACCCTGTCGGCGATCACCTTCAACTTCCTGATGTCGCTGTCTGGCGGTCTGATGGCGGCTTATGTGATCTCGAAAGGTGATGCGTTCTGGACATTCTCGGGCGGGCTTGCCGGAATTATCACTGCTTCGGCGGGTAACGATCTGTATCACCCGATCCAGGCAATGATTATTGCCGCGATCGGCGTCGTGATCGTGTACAAGCTGCACTACTGGGTTGAACGCCGGTTCAAGCTGGATGATGCGGTGGGCGCCGTTGCTGTGCACGGTTATGCCGGGGTTGTTGGCCTGGTGATTTCAGGCTTTGTCCTCTGGGGGGTGCCATCTTCGCCGTACGAAGGATACGCAACAATCAACCCGATCGGTCAAATCACCGGTGCGGTCATCATGTTCTTTGTTCTTGGCTTCCTACCCGGCTGGGCTCTGGCCAAGATGCAGGCGGCCGCAGGTGTGCTTCGCATCCCGGAAGAGGTTGAACTGCAGGGCCTCGATTACGCCGAGCACCACGCCTACGAAGATGCAAAGGCAGCGATCATCGAAGCTGACAAACAGGAATTGGCTGCCCGTGCTGGCGCGGCAGCGAAGTAAAGGAGAAAGACATGTCTACGAATGGA
Source organism: Ruegeria sp. CDSB113 (assembly GCF_059611045.1). NCBI lineage: Bacteria > Pseudomonadati > Pseudomonadota > Alphaproteobacteria > Rhodobacterales > Roseobacteraceae > Ruegeria > Ruegeria sp. CDSB113. The sequence continues at coordinate 6,632 of NZ_JBXWOU010000025.1, read as the reverse complement.
TACACAAGCTGGGCTGTCGATCTTGCCGAGGTCGGTCCGATCTACCCCTTCCAAGGTTACGAAGTTCTGATGGTCATCATTGGAGTGGTCTTCTGGATTGGCTGGCATCGCATCCAGTTCGTCCGGGAAGGTGAACACCTTGAGAAGGCACGCCACACCGGCGACGAAGAGAAGGTGAAGGCACAGCTGGAACGATACTGATCCAGCTTTAAGAGCTGGCAATGGGCGCGAAATCAGATATCGCGCCCATTGCCTCTTAGGAAAAAAACTTTCCTACTATTATTGATGTCCCCCAGTTTTGTTGATACCGTCGAATCATAGTGAAACACACAAGGAGATCTGCCAGCCATGTGCGGAATTGTTGGATTATTCCTCAAAGACCAGTCTCTTGCGCCCCAACTGGGTAACATGCTGACGGACATGCTGATTACGATGACAGACCGCGGCCCCGATAGTGCCGGTATCGCGATCTATGGCGCAGAGTCGGCAGGCAAAACCAAGATTACAGTCCAGTCGCCCAACCCCGATGCTGACTTTGTCGGCCTGGCTGATGAGCTGGGTGAAAAGCTGGGCGCAACGGTTGGTCAAACAAGCAACGACACACATACCGTTCTGGAAATTCCCGCCGGTCAGTTCGAAGCCGCACGCGCTGCTCTGGCCGAAATCCGCCCGTCGGTTCGGATCATGAGCCGCGGCGAAAGCCTCGAAATCTACAAGGAAGTTGGCCTGCCCAAAGATGTTGCAGACCGATTTAACCTCAACGGTATGAGCGGCACCCATGGCATTGGGCATACGCGTATGGCGACCGAATCCGCCGTGACGACAATGGGCGCACATCCGTTCAACACCGGCCCCGATCAGTGTCTGGTCCACAATGGATCGCTGTCCAACCACAACTCGTTGCGCCGCAAACTGCGCCGTGAAGGTGTGGTTATCCAGACCGAGAACGACACCGAAGTGGGTGCCGCATATCTGACATGGAAAATGATGAACGGCGCGACACTGGGTGAGGCACTGGAGACCAGCATTGATGATCTGGACGGTTTCTTCACCTTTGTTGTTGGCACCAAGGACGGGTTTGGTGTCGTACGTGACCCAATTGCCTGCAAGCCCGCCGTGATGGCCGAAACAGACCAATATGTGGCCTTTGGCAGCGAATACCGTGCTTTGGTGAACCTACCCGGCATCGAAGACGCCCGGGTTTGGGAGCCTGAACCCTCCACCGTATATTTCTGGTCGCACAACGACAGCCCCACAACCCACGAAAAGGCCGCCTGATATGCAGACCTATGATCTAGAGGCAGACGGGCTGCGCGGATTGAACTCATCCCTGCAGGCACAAAACGCCGAGACCAACCAAACCCGCTGGGAAATTGTGAATCCAAAGGGCAGTCATGCGATTGCCGTCGGGCTGGACGCTCCGATTGAGGTGACGGTCAAAGGTTCGACGGGGTACTACTGTGCAGGCATGAACCAGCAGGCGACCATAAAAGTAGAAGGCTCTGTTGGCCCGGGCGTTGCCGAAAACATGATGTCCGGTCAGGTCATCGTCGATGGTGACGCCAGCCAATACGCGGGAGCGACCGGCCATGGCGGATTGCTGGTGATCAAAGGTAATGCCAGCTCGCGCTGCGGCATCTCAATGAAAGGGATCGATATCGTGGTGCATGGCAACATTGGTCACATGTCCGCCTTCATGGCACAGGACGGCAATCTGGTTGTCTGCGGGGACGCAGGGGATGCGCTGGGGGATTCACTCTACGAAGCCCGGCTGTTCGTGCGTGGTTCGGTCAAGAGCCTCGGCGCCGATTGCATCGAGAAGGACATGCGTCCCGAGCATCTGGATATCCTGAGGGATCTGCTGGCCCGCGCGGACAGCGACGCCAAACCGGAAGAGTTCAAACGCTATGGTTCGGCTCGTCAGCTTTATAATTTCGACGTTGATAACGCCGCCGCTTACTGAGGAAGAAGGGTATGAAAGATATGGACGATCAGATCCCCCGCACCCTGCCGATCCAGTCGGCGACATTTTCCAACCCGATCAATGCCGAGATCCGTCGCGCCGCTGCGACCGGTATCTATGACATTCGTGGTGGAGGGGCGAAGCGGAAAGTACCTCATTTCGACGATCTGCTTTTTCTGGGTGCGTCGGTATCGCGCTATCCGTTGGAGGGCTATCGCGAACGTTGCGATACCTCAGTAACGTTGGGCACGCGCTTTGCCAAAAAACCGATCGAGCTGGATATCCCGATCACCATCGCAGGCATGAGTTTTGGTGCCTTGTCTGGCCCGGCGAAAGAAGCTCTCGGCCGCGGCGCATCCGCAGCGGGCACGTCAACCACCACCGGTGATGGCGGCATGACACCAGAGGAACGCGGCCATTCAACCAAGCTGGTCTATCAGTATTTGCCTTCGCGTTACGGCATGAACCCGAACGATCTGCGCAAGGCTGATGCAATTGAGATTGTGGTTGGCCAAGGCGCTAAACCCGGTGGCGGCGGTATGCTGCTGGGTCAGAAGATCAGCGACCGCGTGGCCGAGATGCGAACCCTGCCCAAGGGTATCGACCAGCGCTCGGCCTGTCGCCATCCAGACTGGACCGGCCCGGACGATCTTGAGATCAAGATCCTCGAACTGCGCGAGATCACTGACTGGCAAGTGCCGATCTATGTCAAAGTTGGCGCGACACGCCCCTACTACGACACTGCTTTGGCCGTGAAGGCTGGAGCCGACGTTGTTGTCATGGATGGAATGCAGGGCGGCACCGCTGCCACGCAGGACGTTTTCATCGAACATGTCGGTCTGCCGACGCTGTCCTGTATCCGCCCCGCCGTGCAAGCGCTGCAGGATCTGGGTGTGCATCGTGAGGTGCAGCTGGTTATCTCGGGCGGTATCCGCACCGGGGCCGATGTGGCCAAGGCTTTGGCGCTGGGTGCAGATGCGGTTGCTATCGGTACCGCCGCTCTGGTTGCCCTCGGGGACAACGATCCCAAATGGGAATCCGAATACCAAAAACTGGGCACAACAACCGGTGCATATGACGATTGGCACGAAGGACAGGACCCGGCTGGTATTACCACGCAGGACCCCGAACTGGCCGCACGTCTGGACCCGGTCGATGCGGGCCGCAGGCTGCGTAACTACCTGAAAGTTATGACGCTTGAGGCGCAGACCATTGCGCGCGCCTGTGGGCACAATCACCTGCACAACCTCGAACCAGAGGACTTGTGTGCCCTGACAATGGAGGCCGCCGCAATGGCGCGGGTGCCGCTGGCGGGAACCAGTTGGTACCCCGGTAAGGAAGGGTTCTGAATAGATGCTGCGCGGCTCCCTGATGGGGGCCGCGTTTTTGCTTTAAAAAACTAAAATTCAACAGGGAAAGGAAAGCAATCGTGACGATAGATCTCGCAGCTTTCGCAAAAGAAAAAGGCGTCAAATACTTCATGATCTCGTTCACCGATCTGTTCGGTGGACAGCGGGCCAAACTGGTGCCCGCACAGGCGATTGCTGACATGCAGGAAGATGGCGCAGGCTTTGCCGGGTTCGCCACCTGGCTGGACATGACGCCGGCCCATCCTGACATGCTGGCGGTGCCGGATCCGTCCTCGGTCATTCAACTGCCATGGAAGCCCGAAGTGGCCTGGGTCGCCGGGAATTGCGTGATGGAAGACAAGGATGTGGCGCAGGCCCCGCGCAACGTTTTGCGCCGGTTGATTGACGAAGCTGCAAGCGAGGGCATGCATGTCAAAACTGGTATCGAGGCTGAGTTCTTTTTGCTGACCCCGGATGGCGAGCAAATCAGCGACCCATTCGATACAGCAGAAAAGCCCTGTTATGACCAACAAGCCGTAATGCGCCGCTATGATGTGGTACGCGAGATCTGCGATTACATGCTGGAACTGGGCTGGGGCCCCTACCAGAACGACCACGAGGACGCCAATGGCCAGTTCGAGATGAACTGGGAATTTGATGATGCGCTGCGCACCGCCGACAAGCACTCGTTCTTCAAATTCATGACCAAGTCGGTTGCTGAAAAGCACGGCCTGCGCGCCACCTTCATGCCGAAACCGGTCGAAGGTCTGACCGGAAATGGCTGTCATGCCCATATCTCGGTCTGGGATGCGCCGGGTGACGCCGCCAAGACCAACGTCTTTGCAGGCGAAGGCGACGGCCCTACCGGTGAAGTTGGGCTGGGCGAACGCGGAAAACACTTCCTCGGCGGTATCATGAAACACGCCTCAGCATTGGCGGCAATTACCAACCCCACGGTGAACAGCTACAAGCGTATCAACGCGCCGCGGACAATGTCGGGCGCAACATGGGCGCCCAATACAGTGACCTGGACAGGCAACAACCGGACGCACATGGTTCGCGTTCCCGGCCCCGGCCGGTTTGAGCTGCGTCTGCCCGATGGGGCGACCAACCCCTATCTGCTACAAGCCGTGATCATCGCTGCTGGCCTGTCCGGTGTCCGGTCCAAAGCAGATCCGGGCAAACGTTGGGACATCGATATGTATGCCGAAGGCCACAAGGTGCGCGGTGCGCCGAAACTGCCTTTGAACATGCTTGATGCCCTGCGTGAGTACGACAAGGACAAGGAACTGAAGGCCATGATGGGTGCCGAGTTCTCATCCGCGTTCCTGAAAATGAAACATCAGGAATGGAACTCTTTCGTCTCTCACTTCTCACGCTGGGAAAAAGACAACACTTTGGACATCTAAGCCGGATTGCAAGGTTGCACTTCTGGGCCGCGGCGAAAGCTGCGGTCCCGTTTTTTGAGGACTCAAGAGGCTCGCTGGGAACGTTCGCATGTTTCAACATACGCAAGGCCAGGCCCTGGCGCATTTTGCGACCACATCACCAAGCATCAAGACGACACGCAGATCGTACATTTCTGCAATGAGCAATCTATTCCGCAACTAGACGATTTTGACCTTTTATTAGGAATGGGCGGCCCTATGGTTGTTTGGGAGGTCAATGCCATTCCTTGACTAACGTTCGAAAAGCAAACCATCAGAACGTGGGTGCATGATTTCAATCGACCGTATTTTGGCAATAGTCATAGGCATCAGCTTTGATCGGAACCGCGGAACACGTAACATGATTTCCGCAAAGCGTCTTTACGTATACCCAGCATCTGCTTCCAACCGCCAATCTGGAACGCCATTGACCAGCATAAGCGCAGCCCTACGAAGCGTCGCGCGCATCTTTTCCACAACCGGGCCGGTCAATTCGCAATCCGCCAATGCGGCATCGAAAGTGTCCAGCCAAAGTTCTGCGTCGGCCTTCCGGATGGGAATATGCGCATGGATTTCGCGCAGATCCATGTGGCCGAAACGTTCACGATAGTAGGCGCGGCCGCCCAGAAACCCGCTGAGAAATTCAAATTGAGCTTGTCTGGTGTGGTTTAGCCCATGTCCCCGAAAATGCAGCCTGTGCAACGAATGCGCTGCCGGATCCGTTTCCATCCGGTCATAGAAACGCTCAACCAGAGCGTGCAGTTGGGTCTCACCACCAAGTTGCTCTATCGCAGATTCCATGTGCTGCCTTTCTGTATCTCTGGCACCTGAAATATTGAATAACAGGAAAATAAGTTTATCACCAGTGACATTCTGACATACTCATGCTCAGAAGCGGAACTAGGTGAAACCAGTAAGGGAGATGACGGATTGAACGCTCTGGTGCTTGGCCTTTTGGCGGCACTTTGCTGGGGGGTACACGATCTGGCAGTGCGCTATGTCAGCCAGTCAGTCAGCGTGATTGCTTCGCTCATGGCTGTTCTGGTTTCGGGTGCGGTGCTGCAACTTGGTCTGGTTGCGATGATGGGTGAAGTCGACCCAATTCCTGGCCCGGCATTGATCAGCGCTGTTGCTGCAGGGGGGTGTTATCTGTTGGCGGGCATCAGCATGTACGCCGCCTTTCAGCGCGGCCCGGTTCGTCTGGTTGCTCCGCTTGTCGCAAGTTATCCGATCCTCTCGGTCTCACTGGCCATCTGGCGCGGTGCAAGTGTCAGCCCGCTGCACTGGCTTGCCGTCATAGCGATTGGTGTTGGCGTTTCCGTTGTGGCTGCCCAATCTGAACGCGACGCAACCGAATACCCAGCAGCTGGCCCGACGATGGTGCTATCGATACTCGCAGCAATCGGATTTGCCGCCACCTTTGCGCTAGGACAATATGCAACCGAACATAATGACGAATACTCAATCTCCCTGGTTATTCGGCTGACGGCAGTTTTTGCCCTGGGCATGATCGCCCTGGCATCCCGCAGATCAATCTGGCCCGGGCGGCGGGCTCTGCCGCTTCTCTGTGTCATGGGTGTTCTGGATGCTGTTGCCATCCTTTGTGTGATCGCGGCGGGCGGGTTGCCGAATGCGCAATTTGCCTCGGTGACAGCGTCCGTCTTTGGGCTGCTAACGGTTGTGATGGCTTGGGCTGTCTTGCGTGAAAAGATGGTGCCACGCCAATGGCTTGGATGTTTGGTTGCGTTTGCGGGAATAGGCTATCTGGCGCTCTGAGGCGACCATTCCGAAAGCTCTTTTAAACAAGGTAATACCTGTTTCGTTGGGGCGCATTTTTTGCGCCCCAACGGTATGCTCAGGCTGTGAGGCCTTCTGGTTCTGGCAGTTTGTTTG
>NZ_JBXWOU010000024.1:0-20513 GCF_059611045.1 Ruegeria sp. CDSB113 | reverse complement strand
CCGGACAGACGAAGGTACTGACAAAATACCCGCAAACATCACCAAAAAGTTCTTGCAATGCAGGAGCCACCCACAGAGGCCATTCGCTGCGCCCACGTCCGATGTCTCACATGCGGACAAAGTGTGAATTCGCTGCGTTTGCACCAAGGTCTGCAATCTCGAGTAACCGGCCGCACGTGTGCGGCCGATCTTTCGATTTTACCGATCTGTGAGGAGATTTTCAGGTTGGTTCCGCTTCACCGGGGGGTGGAACGTTCAGCCGGTTTCACCAAATCCTTTCGGTACTGGCAAATCAGGCAAGGTTGCCGCTCGTTTTTGCAGGGCCCGCCCGATAACTACACGGCTGATTTCGGTTGTCCCGTCCACAATCCGCAGCATTTGTGCGAGGCGGGACAAACGATCCAGACCATAAGGCTGCAGCAGACCCATACCGCCCAACACTTGCGTACAGGTGTTCGCAACCTTCACTGCGGCATCTGGCACAAACCGTTTGGCATGAGCGGCCATCAGAGGGCCTTCGGGTGTGCCAAGGGATTCTGCCGCCTTTCGATAAAGCAGCTTGGAGGCTTCAAGATCGGTCGCAACCTCACCCAGCATCCACTGGATTCCGTCCAGATCGAGGTTCTTGCCGCCAAACATCTTGCGGTTCTTGGAATAGGACAGAGCCGTATCCAATGCGGCTTGCATCAATCCACAGCATCCTGACGCAATCGACACACGGGCGATATCGATCGCCATGAGCGAGCCTTGCAAGCCCTGACCGATCGGCAGGATGATGTTGTCTTCGCTCACCACCACCTTGTCCATGTACATCTCGGCCAGAGGCAAGAAGCTGTAGGACGGGGTATCATAGAGCGGTCCAAAGCTGAGGCCCGGCGCATCGGCTGGAATGGCGATCATCGCCATATCCTGGTGGCCGGGCTCATTGCTGGTCTTGACCACGGTGAAATAGATATCAGCCTCGGTCGCCAGGCTGACCCATGCCTTCGCACCGCTGATCGTCCATGTGCCGTCGTCATTGATCACGGCCCGCGAATACATGTTTGTGGCATCCGATCCGGATTGCGGTTCGGTCAGTGCAAAGTTCGCCAGTTTGCGGCCAGAGGTCAGGTCTCGCGCCCATTTTTCCTTGAAGGCATCTGTGCCATAGCCGCAGCCCGCGAACGTACAGATGTTATGCATCGACAGGGCAAAGGCATAAGCGCCATCTCCGAGCCCCAGCTGTTCGTAGACCTGAATGCCCTCTGAAAGTGGCAAGCCCTGGCCGCCAAACTCCTCGGGGGCGTAGAGCCCCGTCAGGCCAACGGCCCCGGCCTTGTCTGACGCATCACGGGGCCATGTCTTCGTGGCGTTCCAGGCGTCCACATTGGGCAGGATGACCTGCTCGGCGTGGTCGCGTGCGGCCTGGAGTATGGTGGCGAGTTTGTCTGACATTGATGGATCCTTTCAATGGCGATTGTTCTCAGATGACGCCACAACCCGGCAATCGTGGATGGCCGGACTGATGAGCTATGAAGGCGAAACTTCAGCTGAAAATGCTTCTCTGCGGCAAGACTTAGCGAGCCAGCCCGTTAAGCTCTATCTCGTGTGCTGACAGATAATTGTCCAAAAGTGACAAATGGCCGCTTATGTATGTGATTTGCGATATGCGCTGGGTGTACTGCCGGTCCAGCGTTGAAAGGCCCTGTGGAAATTGGCAGCCGAGGAAAAGCCGACATCATGTGCGATGGCCTCAACGCTTTTGCGTCCCGCTTGTAGATCGCGGATCGCGATGTCGCGCCGCAGGGCATCCTTGATCGCCTGAAACGACGTCCCATCCGACTGCAACCTGCGGATCAGGGTGCGCGGGGTCATGTGCATTGCGGATGCTGTCTGGGTCAGGGTCGCCGCGTCCCATCCCGTTTGGCCCAGATAAGTGCGCACCCGCAGCGATTGGGTGTGTTCACGCGAAGAGGTGAAAATCCAGTCCCGCGGCGCGTTTTGCAAAAACCGGTCAAGGTCAGCGGTGCTGCGCGTCTGCACGGGACCCAGTGCATTCGGATCGAACGAGATTGCGGTGGCGGGCTGGCCAAACCGCAGCGATGCAGGAAAGATGATCGCGTAATCCTGATCAAAGTCCGGGCGATCAAACGCGAAATCAACGGCTTTAACCGGAACCTCATGCCCTGCCAGCCAAGACATGAGCCCGTGGGCAAGTTTGAGGATCAGCATATGTCCAAACCGCTGAAGCGGCACTTCGCCTTGTGGTTTCAGGGTAAGCACCAACGCGTTGTCGGCGTCCTCCAGATCAAACTGATAATCATCCAGCAACAAGTTCCAGAACGTTGAAAACCGGTAGAGCGCCGATGCAAGAGACGTGGCTTCCCTGACAGTGGTCAGAAGATGTTGTAGGGCCCTCGGCCGGACGGGTCTGCTCCAAAGCCCCATCATCTCATCACCGGTCTCAACTGCGGCAAGTTGATAGAGGCAAACGATCTGATCCAGCGTGACGCGACCATTCGGCGAGCGCGTATCCGCGTTCAGACCGGACCGGCTAAGCAGCGACGCCATCTGCGCCTCTGGGCACAGGGCACGCAGCGCCGCCAGCCAGTCATCGACAAACTGGCTGGAAACCGTGGAAAGGATCGTTGGCGTGACATTGGTCATAACGCCTCAGGAGGTATCACCAATTCCGGTCGACATGAAACGCAGGCTTGCAGATGGCGGCCTTCGCAGATGACAGAATGTCAATGTCTCAACCAGATAACGCTCTGCTTGAACTCATTTCAGTGGGGTCAGGCGACTTCGAACAACGCTGCGGCCCCCATGCCTCCGCCAACACACATGGAGGTCACCACGTATTTTACGCCACGACGCCTCCCCTCAAGCAGAGCGTGCCCGACTTGTCTCGCACCTGTCATGCCGTAGGGGTGGCCAATCGATATCGCACCGCCGTTCACGTTGTAGATTTCGGGATCAATCCCAAGGTGGTCGCGGCAATAGAGAACCTGGCAGGCAAAGGCTTCGTTAAGCTCCCAAAGGCCGATGTCTTCGATGCGAAGACCTGCATTCTTAAGCAGCTTTGGAATGGCATAGATCGGGCCGACCCCCATCTCTTCCGGTGCGTTTCCTGCAACAGCCATGCCGCGATAGATACCTAGCGGTGTGAGACCCTGTTGCTCAGCCATTTTGCCTTCCATGAGCACACAAGCCGAGGCCCCGTCAGAAAGCTGGCTTGCGTTTCCGGCAGTGATCAGTCCTCCTTCGACAACCGGGTTCAGCTGGCCAAGTGTTTCGGCCGTCGTACCCGGCCTGTTGCCTTCGTCTTTTGACAAGGTCACTTCTTCCAGGGTTTCCTCTCCGGTTTCGCGATTCTTGCCCCGCTTTATCGCAGTGATCGGGACAATCTCGTCATCAAAGGCGCCAGCAGCCTGAGCCCGGGCCGTCCGACCTTGGGAAAGTGCAGCATATTCATCCTGGGCGTCACGACTGATCCCATATACCTGCGCCACATTTTCCGCCGTCATCAGCATCGGCATATAGGCATGTTCAGATTGGGCGATAACGTTTGGATCTTTCTCATCGCCCGCCCATTTCAGATAGGCATTCTGCAGGATGGAAATATTTTCCTGCCCGCCTGCCACGGAGACATTCTGACCATCCACAATGACCTGCTTTGCGGCCGTCGCAATGGCCATCAATCCCGATGAACATTGCCTGTCGATCGTCTGTCCTGCCACCGTATTGGGAAGGCCCGCCGCCAGCGCCGACAAACGCGCGACATTCATGCCTGCGGTTCCCGCCGTAAGGACCGATCCGATGACGACATCTTCGATCGAACCGGGGTCCACGCCTGCACGTTCAACAGCGTGTTGAATGGCGTGCCCCATCATGGTAGGGGATTTGATGTTGTTCAGCGAACCTTTGAAGGCAACCCCAATAGGGGTTCGTGCGGTTGAGACGATAACGGCTTCTCTCATGATTTTTCCTTTTTGGCATCAAAATGCGCGGCAAGTGTTACGCCCGAGGTTGCGAGTTCTTCCAGCAAAGGCGCAGGCGTGAACCACATCTCACCATAGGCACCAAGCGACTGCCGATAGTGGTTCATGCGTTCCAGAATCTGGCTTAATCCAAACTCGTCGGCATAGTGCATTGGGCCGCCGCGCCAGTTCGGAAAGCCATAGCCGTTGGTCCAGATCAGGTCGCAATCACCCGGGCGCGTCGCAATGCCCTCTTCAAGGATCAAGAAGCCCTCGTTGATCAGGGGGAACAGACAACGCTCAAGGATTTCCTGATCGTCGATTTCCCTGCGCTTCACGCCATGCAAGTCTGCCAAATGGGCACTGATTTGAACAATCTCAGGGTCTTCGACCCGTGTCCGTCCCTCGTAGACATAGCTTCCACGCCCGGTTTTCTGACCCAGTCGGCCCAGTTCAAACAACCTGTCCTGCACAGCCTGGTATGTCGGGTCATGCGCGATTTCACTACGCCGTTCCTGACGCACGCGTGCGCCCACATCGACTCCGGCCAGATCTGCCATCGCATGAATGCCCATGGCCATGCCGAAGCCTTCAAGGACGTCATCCACCTGTTTCGGCGTCACCCCCTCAAGAAGCAGACGAGATCCTTCGCGGAAGTATGGTTCCAGCATCCGGTTTCCAACAAAGCCGTAGCACACGCCAACCGTGACAGGGAGCTTCCGGATCTTCTTTGCGACCGTGATTGCCGTTGCAATGACATCGGGAGCGGTCTTGGCGCCGCGCACCACCTCCAGCAAGCGCATGACATTGGCCGGGCTGAAGAAATGGAGACCAATCACATCCTCCGGGCGGGACGTGACCGCGGCGATTTCATCAAGATCCAATGTCGATGTGTTTGAGGCCAGTATCGCGCCAGGTTTGGCGTGCTGGTCTAGGCTCGCGAAAATTTGGTGTTTGACATTCATGCTTTCAAACGCCGCTTCAATGATCAGGTCAGCCTTCGCAAGGTCTGCATAGCTGAGCGTCCCGGTGGCGTTGGCGGCGATTGCCTCTGCCCGATCGGCACTGAGCCGCCCTTTTTGAGCCGCACGCTGGAAATGCTCCCGGACCTTTTCCAGCCCCTGTTCCAGCGCAGTTTGTGTGGTTTCCAGAAGCGTGACCGGATATCCCGCCTGCAGAAAGGCGATGGCAATGCCGCGCCCCATCGTTCCGGCACCGATCACGGCGACCGATGAAATGCTACGTGGTTGGTCAGCACGGGTAACGCCGGGAACCTTGGTGCATTCACGCTCTGCGAAGAACAGATGCCGCCCCGCGCGCGATTGAGGTGTGTCGAGCAGTTCAGCGAAACCTGCCTTCTCTTGTGCCAACCCCTCGGCCAGCGGCAATTCGCACGCGGCCTCGATGGATACCAAACAGCGTTCAGGGGCGACAAGGTTTTTGGACGTGTGCGCTATCTGGTCTCGGAAACCCGTCAGATATCCCTTCGGATCAGGGTGTGTGACGGTCATATCCATGCAACCGCGTTTCGGATCGCCCTCATGGCTGACACGGGTGGCGAAACCCAAAACATGCGCGCGAAAATCCTGGTCGTTCTCAAATAGTGCGTCGACCAGCCCACAAGACAGGGCATATTCGCCTTTCACGGGATCACCCGAGAGGATCATTTGCGTTGCCGCTTCCAGCCCGGCAATCCGGGGTAGTCGCTGGGTGCCTCCGGCACCAGGCAGCAGCCCCAGTTTGATCTCAGGTAGGCCCATCACGGCATCCGGCGTGGCGACACGGTAATCACAGGCAAGCGCGATCTCCAGCGCACCACCCATCGCGGGACCTGCTATCGCGACGATAATGGGTTTCTTGCTGGTTTCAATCGTTTCACACAGGTCTGGCAAGTCCGGCTTGTCCCAAACTGCCCCGGTACGGAACTCGACGATGTCAGCGCCGCCGCAAAAGAGCGGCAGAGCCGAACATAGAACGATGGCTTTGACCTGTTCATCGGCGTCCAACTCGTGGATGGCCGAGGAAAGCGCCAGTCGCATCTTGAGACCAAGAGCGTTCACTGGCGGGGCATTCAGCTCAATGAAAGCGACACCCTCGGTATGTTTAATGGAAATCATGTTTGGAAACCTCAATTGGACTGTTTGGCAAGATCTTGTTCGATCTCTGCCCAATCGTCGAAGTGGATTACATTGCAGGGTGAATTCACGTTCTCGAGCCAGACAAAGACGGAGATGAATGGCTGGTCATAGACCCGGGTGGCGTGGGGATCGCCCGCCGCGTTCCAGATAAGTGATCCAGCCGGATAATCCTGCCAGTCACGGGTGCCAAACCGCCAACCAGATTTCTCGGAAAGGTTCAGGTACAGTTCTGGCGCGTCGTGGTTGTGGTCGCGATACAGCGTCCTTGGTCCCAGCATGAAAATGCCAAGGTTGAAATCGAGATGGTGATATCCACATGCATCCGGCCCGATCAGCAGAGTATGCAGGTTGCACCTTGTGTATCCCTCTCCCAAATCGGCACCGGGGGGATAGAATTGGGCGTTGTCTTCGCGCCAGATCAGATCATCCTTGGCCGCTTTCAGACAGCCTGCGATTTCCTGCAATTCCGGGGCTGCAATCCCGGCGACAGCGTTCTTCAGAACCTCATCATGCCGGGTTCCTTGGGGAGGTAAGTCAATGAGCTTCTCATCGGACAGATCCATGGCTGCCAGCTTGTCCAACGTCAGATCAACGCCGCGCGTGGCAGCTCTGTGAGCCTGCAGATAGGTGACAATCGATTGAATAAGCGCCTGAATACGACGTTGTTTGTCTGTCATGATTTTAGGTCCGAGCGCGTTGAAATATCTTGCCGCACGAGTTTCTTGTCGAGCTTGCCGACGCTGGTTTTAGGTAGGCGGTCGACAAAGATTAATTCGTCTGGAACTGCCCATTTTGAGATCTCGCCTGCGTCAACCCACGACTGGATTTCTTCCATGACTCTCAAGCGCACAAGATCCGGGTCGGCATCCTTTGCGGCTTGAGCGACCAACACTGGCCTTTCGCCCCATTTCGCGTGCGGCAGCCCGATTGCTGCGACGTCCTCAACGCCGCTGCAAGACGATGCTATGTTTTCCAGTGCCAGTGAGGATATCCATTCGCCGCCGGTCTTAATCACATCCTTGAGGCGGTCAGTAATCTGCAACGATCCATTCTCGCGGATATACCCAACATCCCCGGTATGCAGATACCCACCGTCCCAAAGCTCATCCGAGGCTTGCGCATTATCCAGATAGCCTTGTGTCAACCAGGGAGCCCGAGCAACAACTTCGCCGGTTGTTTCGCCGTCATGTGGGACGTCCTGCATATCCGGTGTCACAACACGAAGGTCGACAAGAGGGCCGGGAAAGCCGGTTTGCGCCTGCATCTCGGGGTCATTGCTGGACAAATCGGCCACCGTCAGAAACGGACAGGTTTCGGACATCCCATAGGCCGCATGTAAGGATATGCCTGCCGCCGCGGCGCGGTCCTGCAGGCCTCGCGGCAAAGCGGCCCCGCCAATGATCACTTTCCATCTGTCCAGGTCAATTTGTGGGCAGCCCGGATGGTCGAGCACCATTGACAGAACCGTGGGCACGCAGTGTGAAAAGGTGACGTTTTCGTCTGCAATCAATCGCAAGATTGTGTCAGGGTCATATCGACCGGGATAGACCTGACGCAGCCCCAGCATCGTTGCGGCATATGGAAATCCCCAGCCGTGGACGTGAAACAAGGGCGTCAGCGGCATGTAGACGTCGCCGCGATGAAATCCGGCATTCCCGGGCCATGCGCCGAAACCTGCGATCAAGCTCAATGTGTGAAGGACCAACTGCCGATGTGAATAGCTCACCCCCTTGGGATTGCCGGTGGTCCCGGTTGTATAAAACAAGGTTGCCGTTTGGTTTTCATCGAAGTCCGGGAAGTCAAAGCTGCCTGGGGCTTTGCCTATCCACTCTTCATATCCTTCTCCGTCTCCAATCGGCACGATGGTGATGTCCCGATCAAAGCCCGATTTGATACCCTCAATGAGCGGCATGAAATCGCGGTGCACGATGATCAGATCCGGTTGTCCATGGTTGATCGTATAAAGAACCTGAGCAGGAGACAGACGCACGTTGATCGTGAAAAGGGACCCGCCCATCATCGGGATCGCGAAAAAACACTCAAGATAACGGTGCGTATCCCAATCCATGACACCAACGCGCATACCCTCATGTATCCCGCTCGCCTTTAAAGAATTGGCAAGTTGGCGCACGCGTTTGCCCAAGTCCGCATAGCTCAACCGCATTTCGGTGCCGCTGACGATCTCTTGGCTGGCTGACGCGAGCTGGGATCCGGCCAGCAAGTGTTTAATCAGCAACGGATAGCCATATGCATTTGGCGAGGGTGAAAGTGGTGGCATGAAGGTGGAATCCCATAACATCTCTATCTGCTAATCTGGCATTTCTCACCCCGTGGAAGAATTGAAAGAAATTTCCTTTCATCAAGAAATTCTAACCGATCACATCGCACCGCGAATTGCGTGCTACCCCCTGACAGGTTATGAAAAAGAGTATCAATACCCTGCTATGTTCGCGCCCGTCGTCGGATAACTCTGCTTGAGGGTAAGCAGAATTGATTTCATCGAGGAGATGCAGCAATGACCACTCACATGCCCACGCTGGTTTCACTGCGCGCTTTTGAGGCGGTGGCGCGTCACAAGAGTTTCCGAAAGGCCGCTGACGAGATTTGTGTGACGCATGCGGCAGTCAGCCACCAGGTCAAAGCATTAGAAACAACAATCGGTGTTAAACTACTGGAACGCACAAGCCGTTCGGTCGAGCTAACACCGGCTGGCGAGCAATATTACCCGCCAATACGCGAACACATTCAGGGAATCATCAAAGCCACTCGGCGCATCCAGACACCTGAGGAACCGGACGTGTTGCTCGTTCAGTCCTACGCAAGTTTCAATACAATGTGGTTACAGCCCAGATTGGCAGACTTTCTTCAGGATAATCCGGACACACGCGTGCGCATCGTCTCTACTTTTGAAGACGGTGATTATGACATGCACCGGTTCGATGTGGGCGTGTTCAACGCGCCACCATTTGACAAACGGTTTGACTATAGCCCCTTGTTCGAAACGGATATCTACCCGGTATGTGCTCCGGAGGCCTTGAAAACCGCAAGCGGTGGAATGCCGCTGGAAGAGCTAAGAAATTTCCTGTTGCTGAGTGTCCCAAACACATGGAATGAGCCGGATGACTGGGACTGCTGGTTGGATGCGGCGGGCTTAGATCGCGAAACGATGAAATTTGGCTCTGTTTTCGACAATTACCCGCTGGTCCGTGAAGCTGTTCTAAAAAATCACGGTATCAGCGTCGCAAGAGCACCGTTTTGCACGCGTGACCTTGAAAGGGAGCGCCTGGTCAAACCGTTTGATATTTCGGTGCCCGAGCCAGGCAGCTGGTATCTGGCGACGCAAAAAGAACGTGCACCCAACCCAAAGCTCGATACGTTTGTTGACTGGCTGTTCGAACAGATCGAAGCCGACCCAACCATGCGGCTATTTCGGGCCTGATCTGATGAATTCCAGCTTTGTCGTCAGCGCGCGTCAGGACTGACGTGCGCCTGCTTCGGATGCGACGCGAGGGACGAGTGCGCGAACCAGTTCAGTCATATCCAGTGAGCCGACTGTCTTCTCCCCATCCTTGACAACATAGGCGTGTGACGTATCCCCGCCGGACCGCGCGATCATGCTTTCGAGCGTGTCGTTCACGTCCACTTCGCCATGGGCATCTTCTGGCACTTGGCCACCGTCCAGCGGGGTCATGATCGAGCGGACCCGCAGAACCCGTGCTCGGTTGATGTCGCTCACGAAGTCTTCGATGTAAGGATCGTTGGGGTTCAACAGAATATGCTGCGGCTCGCCCTGCTGCACGACAAAGCCGTCTTTAAGGATCACAAGGTGATCGGCCAGCTTCAACGCCTCATCTAGATCGTGAGTGATGAAGATGATGGTCTTGTGCAGCTCTTTTTGCAGCTCGAGCAGCAGGTCCTGCATGTCTGTTCGGATCAGTGGGTCAAGAGCCGAGAAAGCCTCGTCCATCAGCATGATCGGTGTGTTCGCGGTCAGCGCCCGGGCAATGCCCACACGCTGTTGCATCCCACCGGACAATTGCGCTGGATAATGGTTCTCGAACCCGCTCAGACCCACGCGATCCAGCCACTTGGCGGCTTCACGGTCGCAAGTCGCCTCGTCCTCGCCGCGCACCGAGAGCGGCATGCCTGCGTTCTTCAGCACGGTTTTGTGCGGCAAAAGCGCGAACTTCTGGAACACCATCGACATCTTTTCCTGTCGAGCATGGCGCAACCCGTCCTCGGACAGTTGCATCACGTCCTCACCCTGCACGATGATCTCGCCCGCAGTGGGTTCGATCAACCGGTTCAGGTGGCGGATCAGAGTAGATTTCCCAGAGCCGGACAGGCCCATGACCACTGTGATTTCCCCCGCCTGCATATCGACGTTGATGTTGTTGAGCCCCAACACGTGCCCGTGCTGCGCCAGCAATTCTTCCTTGCCCATGCCTCCTTTGGCATGCTGCAACACGTCCTTGTCGCGGGCGCCAAAGATTTTATAGAGCCCGGACAGGCGGACCATTGGTTGTGTCATTGAACCGGCTCCTTAATGTTTGACTTGGGTCTTATCGACCCGTGTGAGAGCTGCCTTGGATACGCGGTCAAGGATCACGGCCAGCAGAACAATGCCGATGCCCGCGACGATGCCCACACCCAGTTCAAGGTTTCGGATACCGCGCAACACGTTCACGCCAAGGCCAGGGGCCGAAACAAGAGAGGCGATCACGACCATGGCAAGGCTCATCATGATGGTCTGGTTGATTCCGGCCATGATATTGGGCAGCGCTAAAGGGAGTTGCACCCGCATCAGTTTCTGGCGGTCCTTCATGCCAAAGGCATTGGCCGCCTCGATCACATCCCTGTCGACAAGCCGGATGCCAAGGTCGGTCAAACGGATCACCGGCACAATCGCGTAAAGGATGATCGCAATCCCGTACAGTTTGGATTCCGTGACCGAGAACAAGAAAATCAGAGGGATCAGGTACACGAATGTCGGCAGGGTCTGCAGCAGGTCGAGCAACGGAACGACGCCTTTTTGCAATCGGTCGGATTTCGACATGGCAATTCCAATGGGCACACCGAACAGCACCGAAATCGTCGTACACACAAAGACGATCGACAGGGTTTGCATCGCCACATCGTAGTGGTCTACGAGGGCCAGCATCATAATCGAGGCGGCCACGAAGATCGTCACAGGGCGCGAACGTGACGCGTACCAGGAAATCGCCACCAGAAGCGGTACCATGATGAACCATGGCGTCGCTTCAAACAGCCAAAGTGCGCCATCCAATATCCAGCTCAATGGCTGCGTGATCGGGTCCAGAACGGTTTTCAGGACCGGTTTGGCTGCCAGAAACCCTTCTTCGATCCCGTTGGTTACATCGCGCGACTGCCATATGCGGTTGCAGCTTTCGTGCAGATTATCAAACGAGGGAATTGGAATGAGCGGCTCAGAGGCCTCTTCTCCTCCTGCTTGCGCCGCAAGATCAGCCAGCGAAAGAGGCGCTTTGTCATCGGACGTGCCACACCATTCGCTCAAACCCAATGCGCTGAATAACTTGTCATAGAAGGCCATTTTTCCCACTTTCCGATCTACTTCAGTGCGTTAGGGGCATCGCTGAGGATGCCCCTGTCCATGCAGTTTACTGCAGCAAGGCGGAAAGCTTGTCGCGCGCAGCATCGTTAAGCCACGCCCCCCAGACATCCTTGTAGGTTGTTAGGAAATGCACCGCGCCTTCATCGTAGGAGGCATTGTTGTCTTCAACCCATGCCAGCGTTTCGCCCATCTGAGCGTTGGTGAAGGATAGATTTGTCATCAGGTCAGACACTGCTGCGTTTTCGGCCATGAATTCTTTCGACAGAACTGTAACGACTTCACTGCGGGGGAAGGCGCTCATTTCTGGCGTCGCGCATTCCGCTGTGATGTTGCAGGCGTGCTTTTCAGGGTCATGGGGGCCCATATCGACCAGGGTCATCGGGTATTTGCCCAGTACCGATGTTGGTGCCCAATAAAAGCCGAACCATGGCTCTTTGTTTTCGTAGGCGGCAGCGATCGAAGCCGCAAGGGTTTCGCCTGATCCATGCACGAAGTTTTCAATGCCTGCATCAATCAGCCCGCCTGCCTTCATCAGGTTGGTGCTGACATTTAGACAGGTCCATCCCTCGGGGCAGTTGTGAAAGCGATTTCCGACGAGT
Organism: Ruegeria sp. CDSB113; assembly: GCF_059611045.1. Lineage (NCBI taxonomy): Bacteria > Pseudomonadati > Pseudomonadota > Alphaproteobacteria > Rhodobacterales > Roseobacteraceae > Ruegeria > Ruegeria sp. CDSB113. The sequence goes on along the minus strand of NZ_JBXWOU010000024.1, from coordinate 8,224 downwards.
TCGGGGTTGGCTGCGATGCCTTCAATTGTTGCCAGTTCCGGATGCTCTTCCACAAGGTAGTTCGGAACAAAGAACCCTTCGACACCGCCATCTGACAAAACTTCGGTCACAGGAATGATCGCACCTGAAGCAACCAGCCCTTGGTAAGCCGGCGCGCCGTTTGTCCAGATTTCAGTCAGAATATCGGGCTCTCCGGTCTCGGATACGGATGCCAGCGCAGGGTTGCTCGAGAGCGGAACCGTGGTCACTTCGCAACCATAGCCTTGCTCCATCAGAAACTTCGAGACCGCGGTCACAATTTGCGCTGACCCCCAATCGGCCTGCATCAGTGATACTTCACCGCATTCGTTTGCCTGGGCCGCCGAAGCGGTGATTGCCGCAGCAAATACGCACCCGAGACCCGCTGAAATCTTGAACATTTCTTTCCTCCTTGTCATCGGCGAAACAGGGGCAGAGAAACGCTCCAAGCCAAAATTCGCCTTGTTTGTAGTGATGATTTGTACCGACAGGCCTAATGGCAAAAAACTGAAAAGAATTTTGGATCATGTACAATTGTTTACAGGTGGAGAGTTGAAGCCAGGCTCGAATTTAGTGACCTCCGTTCCAACGAAAGCTTCTTAGATGTAAATCCATAGGTGGCTTATGCGTGTGTATTATTGCCTCTTCTCAGGAGTCGGCAGGAGGAGTGATCAAACCCGGGGACGTCCGTTCTGTGCTCATCACGCCCATTCGAACTAGCTGCAGCATCGGTAGATTGGGCTCAAAGCAGACCTTCGACGGTCAACAATAAGGAGCCAAGGTCTGCTGTGCGGACAAAGCGGACCTCGCACGCTGTACCTTGAAGGTCTGCTTTAGGATCGCTCGGGCACTAGCACGATGTTTGAGTTCTTTCGCAAAAACACTTGTAGCGCACGGTCGACCGCTGAACTTTGCTCCCAAACTTGCTGATCAAGTGGATGAAGGCGCTCTATGTCGTCTTGTATGTCAGCGGCTTGGCCCAGTGTGTGCGCAAGGTTATGCAACGAAGTAGCCTCCAATGCAGTCAAGAGATCGTCCATGTACTTGTGCCCTCTATTCGAGAAGAACTGAGTATGGCCTCCGTTACCAACCTCACCAGAATAAATCAGAACAAGCTGGCACTGGTACTCAGGTAACGACAAGCCAAACTTCAGCTTGGCTTCATCTGCGCGGTGCGACCAGAATCCACTGATTGTTGAAACCGCGTCCAAAGCATCCGTTTGCTCAAGCAAGGATTGAAAGTACTTCTCGGATATCCTTGGTACCATTGCGTCTCTGCGTTGCTAGAGCAGCCTCACGTACTCAAACCAGACATTGGTGCAAGTTGCAGCATCCGTCAATATGGGCTCGCAGCCGACATTCGGTAATTTCACTCAGACAATTGACGGGCACCAAGGGGTCAAGGTCGGCAAAGTGCTGTAAGCGGCCTAATGCACCCACAGCAGCCAAATTACGCAGCGACGGCGGCTTAGGGCTCAGAGCGGTCATCTGACAACTTCTGTCAGCCATCAAAGGCCTCCCAGCGCGCCAGAGGTCGGCAGTGCGGACAAAGCCACTATTCGCCATGCTGCGAAGATGAAGTCACAAGTTGCCAAAACACCTTTTCAACGCACCTCCCAGTTCAGCAGCCATGTCTTTGGGTGACTTCCCAAACTCAGATATAACTGACTGATGTGCCCTGGATTTCAGGAGTGCCTCTACAACTTCAATGTTTCCTTGGCTTACGGCGACATGAAGGGGTGTTTGGGACATGTCACCTACGGCGTTCACGTCGGCACCAGCCTCGATAAGTAGCAATGCTCCATACGTATTTTTTCGCCAAAGCATCACATGTAATGGGGTATCACCATCGGAATCCCTACTGTCGATGTAAACGGGAGTTGCACCCATTCCGGCAGGGAACAAGGTTTCGGAACATGATGAAAGGACTTGATCCAAAGTTTCCCGAGATTTGAACTTCTTAGACATGCCACCCCTCGCCAAATCGATTTGCAGTGACGAAATAGCATAGCTGAATTCCGCATTTCTAACGAGAAATTTCTAGTCATTTCGGGCTCTCTGCCCACATTCGGCCATTCCACTCAGACAATTGACGGGCACCAAGGGGTCAAGGTCGGCAAAGTGCTGTAAGCAGCCTTGTGCACTCGCAGCTACCAGATCACTCGGCTATGTCTGGAAAGGGCTCTTACTTCCAATTTGGCCACATCGTATAGAACGACCGTTAAGAGCCCAGAGAAACTGATGCTGCGCGTTGCACTAATGTCGGCTATTACGGTTCAGATCAAGAATTTTCAAGATCAAGCGGAGCCTGCCAATTACTCGCGGTGCAAGAACTTTCGGAGATTCTGACGGGTGCCCGCGGCTCATTAGGGCCGGTCTGGTACAACGCGCCTAACGGACGCGCATGGTGCATGGGTCTTTTCCAGGCCCTCGGTGAAGTCCGCGATCTGTTCACATCCGAAGAGTGTTGGAAACAATTTTGCGAGGCAGGATATGTTTCGGCATGTTCTGAAAATGCGTTAGTCGTCATAGATGCCGCTAAAAAGCGGGGCGCTCTCAGGCTTTGTTGGTGATAGCTCTGGGTTGGTTTCGAGGGGTATCATGATGTGGGGCGTTAGAAAGCCGTATCTGGTCTCTAGAACAGAGTTGAAGACTTCGCCCAAATTGTCTGTGCGATAGGTCGAAATCACAAGGTGAGGTTCAGCACCTAGGAGCGCGCTGTAGAGAGCTGAATTCTGCCCTTCTTCTTTGGTCTTGCGGACGCCTTGGGCATCGAGCCATAGGCGGGGCTCCATGCGACGGCTGGGGATCATGCCGATGCCGTCGAAATAGGTATCGTCTTTAGCAAGCTGCGCCTCTGCGAACTGGACAAGCACCAGTTGAGCGCGGTTGTCGTGATTCAGATACTGCACATTTCGCACAGTGCTCTGCACGGCAATAGCTATAAGTACTCCCACCATAATCGCGCTCCATCTTTTCGAGTGCCGCAGAAAAAAGGTTGCTGCTGCAGCGCCGTAGACTGCCAGGAATGGTAATGCCATGGCAAATACGTATGGCCATGTCTGATTGTGAAAGAAAACGAACGCGGTGAGCACGACCGTGTAGACAAGGAATATCCGTGCGGCATTGTCCAGTTTGCGCAAACGCGTGACGGACAGAACGAATCCAACGACAACCAATCCATATTGTAACGGGTTGCGCAAAAGCGTTTGCCAGACATACACGTCGAGCCCTTCGTAGTAACTGCCGCCGTTGCGTGCGAGTTCGACCGGCCCCAGGAAAAGAACCTCCAGAATCTGCAGCATCGCTGGGCCGCCAAGCAGGGCGCCGTAGATCACTATGGCGACAGCCCAGCCCAGAATAAGCAGCCCTCCGCGCTTGATCGCGCACGTGAAAGAACGCATGCAGATCGCATCAATCACCAATGCGACCCCCAGGGCGAAGTTGAAATAGACCGATTTCTGCGTCGTCACGAACGCAAACCCGCAAAGCAGGCCGGCAATCAGAAGGGTTTTGGCGCGGTCAGCCTCACACCGGATGATTACCAACACGGCGAAAGCGGCTAACATCGTAGCAAGTGGTTCGGATCGCAGGCGAAACCCACGCTCGATAAAGTTGCTGAAGCTCAGCAAGACCGCCACGGCGAGAAGCGCGGTAATACGCTCGTAACCCAAGGCGCAGGCGCACTTGTAGATGCACCAGGTCAACGCCAATGCAAGGCATGCCGTGGTCAGCCGACCCGTTATCAGCATAGAGCTGGCATCCCAGCCAATCAGGTGAGCAAGTTCATAAAAAACTGCGTAGCCGACCGCTTTTTTTGGCCAGATCGTCTCGAACGTGCCGTCGAACAGATACACCGGCTGGGTAAAGTGCCAGAACTCATCCATCACGAAGCGGGTATTGACCGCCAGCACAAGCAGGATGGCGATTTTCACCAATACAAATGCCTTGATCGCAAGTGATAGCCGTTGTTCCTGGCTAAGATCGGCGGGCTGGAAGTGAGCGAGTGCCGTCATCCCGAATGCCCTATTTTACGACTTTGAAGGCGTGATTCTGTGACCAGGGTTTGATCGACTTTTCTGCTACGATTGCGTCGGACCCGAAAACTGATGTGATCAGATCCAGCTGCTCATCCATGGCCATGTAGGCCACATTTTTGTCGGCACCAATGTGAACATCGGCAATGTAACAGGCTGCATGGATGGGTGTTTTTCGTTTCAGCCAATCCTTGAACACGAGAACACCGCCCGGCATCAACAGCTTTTTTGCGGCTGCCAAGATGTCCGAGCGGATTGCGCCCGGCACGTGGTGCATGACATCATTGATCACAACCAAGTCGAACTGCCCAGGGCACTCTTCTGCAAGATCTTGAGCGTCAATCTGGCGAAACTCGGCGTGGTCTCCGTCATATATGCGTCCCAAATGCGGGATAATGTCGATGCCCAGATAGGACGCATCAGGGAAATCCCGGCACAGACGTTCTGCCAGCGCACCCTCACCACACCCGATTTCACAGATCGCCGTCGGATCTGACCAGTCCTGGATACAGTCCGCCAGATTCTCCAAATTGATGAAGATACTGCGGTATAACTCCGAGACTTGCCTCTCATAAGGACCAAAAGCGCGTCGTACACTTGCTCCAATCGAACCCATGTCATGTTCCTCTTTTCAGCCCCAGCTTCAGCCGGGGTACTAATCTGTTCACTATCTGAGTGCTCATGAAAAAATCGCGCCATTCGAACGGGCCGAGCAAAAAAAACGCACGAAGGGCTGAAGCAACACCACGCAAACTTCGATGATGCAGGCCTGCCAAACAGACGTTGAGTGCGTTGGCCGCTTCCGCGCGCTTGCGGGCGCGATTTGTCAATTGATCCGGCAAATGTGCCAGATGACGGTTGAGCGGTATCTCTAATTGGCGCTTGAAGGATTGCAGGTCGCTCGATCCGGTTATGGTCTGGGATTGTGCATGTATCCGAAACGCCGAGGCGCGGGTGGGGTCCCAAGCCAAACCATTCTGCGCGAGGTTCAGCCAAAGATCCCAATCAGCCGTGTACCAAAGTTCCTCATCAAGGCCACCCAGACGCAGGGCGGCGTTGCGCCGGAACATGACCGCTGGCAGCGCCAAGGTGTTTTGCACGATCAGGTGCGAAAGCGCCTCTTCGGAAGATAGGACACACTGAACATCTCCAAATGGTGGACACATCTGTCCGACGATGTTGCCCTGCGCATCAATAAGATCAGCACCATGCACCCAGATGTCGACGTCTTGATGCTGGGTGCTGATGTCTTGCAAAAGTGCCGCACGCCCGGTCAACCAGATATCGTCTTGGTGCAACATAGTGATGAGCGGTGCGCGTGCCTCACGCAGACCGATGTTTGTGTTCTCGGTCCATGAACTGCCGTCGGGATTGTCGATGATCCGGATCGGAAGACGGTTTTGCGCTTTCTCAAGCACAAGGCGACTGCCATCAGTTGAGCCTTGATCGACGGCGATAATCTCAAGCCCGTCGCATTGTCCCTCAAGGGATGACAGCGCCATATCCAGCGTCGCGCGCCCATTAAAGACAGGCATGATCACAGAAAGCCATGCCCGTGTCATGGCGCCCCCCGCTTAGAGGGTCGGAGACCTGCGAGTAAAAGCGGTGCAATCAGGAAAAACCCCAGGGTCGAGATCACCCGCAGTGCCAAAGCGGCCTCGACCGCCTGATCGAACGGCAAGCCGTCGCGTGCGAGCACGCCCGCCCAAGTCACTTCCACCACGCCAAGCCCACCGGGGAAAAAGGGCAGCGACATCAGAAACAACACCAAAGGATAGGCAATCAGAAGGGGGAGGATGTCCACGCCTGAAATGGCGTTGAGCAGCAAGACATTGAGTGCAGCAAGGACGGTATAGCCAAGAAGGCTTAGCGCGGTGACAGATGTCAGAATGCGGTCCGGCAGTTGCGCGGCTTTTTCGAAACCCAGACGCAGGCGGGTTGCGGTTCGCGCCAAAAGTGACGTCCCCTGATCCGCGATACTTGCCAGAAGTTTCGACGCCACCTGAATGGCAAATCTTACGAAGATAACCATGGCGCCCAAAACGAGGATTGGGACAACCGCATCAAACACCCAACCAACCGTTGGCACCAGAAAGAAAAAACTCAGAACTGCTGCGCTGATCAATACGAGAAGTTGAAATGTCTGCTCCAAAGCCGACGTTCCCAAAGACCGCATGACAGGGATATCGAAACGCAACGCAAACCAAGCGCGAATGACCGGAGTGCAAAGCTGGATTGGAAGGATTTGCCCGGCAAATGCGGCCAATGTTGTCGCTGCGGTTGCATGCTGCAGTGTCAGAGTTTGACCCCGAGGGGACATGGCTTTCAGCAACACTCGCCAGCGCAGAGCCGCCAAGACGACTATTGTGGCTTGGGCGAAGGCAATGGCACCATAGGTCCAAAGGGGGATGCGGGCGCACAAGGCTACGAAGTCAGCGACAGACGCGCCGCTGCCCAAAAAAAGAGCTATCAACCCCAGGACCGCACCGGCGGTGATCAACAACACCATCCAGACGCGGTTCTGTTTTGTCCCAGCTCCTTCGATGATGTTTGCACCCCTCATCATGTTGTCATGTCCGATTTGATTATTCACCTATCGCAAACAGATGCCGCGAGCGATTTCCAGAAACCACCGACATAAGGAAACCGGAAAAGAACACTTGTGCGCCTATCACACACATCGTTCCGGCCGCGATCATCGCCCGCATCGCGCTGAGGCCCGCATAATCCGATGCGACCCAGCCGAACGTGATTGTGCTAATCCAAGCCAATCCACCTGCAATCAACAGCATGCCCGCCAAGAGCCAGTACTCAAGCCGCGACGCATTGAGAAAGGCTAAGGCGCGTCTGCTGGGACGCCGGATAAGTTCTTTGTAATTGTAAAGCTTAGCAAACATCCCCATGGCTATGGTCTGCACAGATATGATCATTGCGGCACTGGCCATAACAGCCCAGTGGCTGCCAAAGAAAATCCCGCCGATCTGCACGAGTTCGTCACCGCCGGCAACAAGCAGGGCTGTCATCATGGCCAATCCCAACAGGCCAAGCGTGACGCCCGGTACCATGAAAAGCCAGCTTGGGCTCAGCAAAAGCATGTAGATAAGGTGCCGCATCCCATCGCGCCAAGGGTTCAGGTGCGGTGGTCGGCCGCGCTCATCCGGGGAAAGGGTGACCGGCACTTCCGCGATCTTGAAATCCAGCAAGACCGATTTCAGAAGCATTTCGGAGGCAAATTCCATTCCCGACGACGACAGGTTGAGTCGCTCCAATGCAGGCGCGGCCAGGGCGCGCAAACCGCAATGGGCGTCGCCAATATCGGTCTTGAAGAGAACCCGCAGAATACCAGACAAAGCTGGATTGCCTATGTAGCGGTTCTTCCACGGCATCGCGCCGGGCTTAATGCCGCCAAGAAACCGGTTTCCCATGCACAAATCCGCACCGTTCAACAGTTCCCCAATCATCGGAACAGCTTCAACGAAGTCATAGGAGCAATCACTATCGCCCATCACCAAATATTGCGATCTCGCTGTGCCAAACCCGGCAATCAAGGCCGCGCCGTAGCCGCGTTCTGCTACATGCACCACCCGCGCGCCTGTACGCAGTGCGATGTCTTGGCTGCCATCGTCGCTGCCATTGTCAGCAACAATCACTTCTCCGGAAAGACCGTATTTTTCACGAATTCCCGCCAGAGCTTCTCTCGCTCTGAGAATGCATCTTTCTAGCGTCGTTGCCTCGTTTAGACACGGCAGGACAAAAGCGACCGAGATGGTTTGATTCAGCATGGGCCCCTCACTTGTCGAAAGCTAATTATCGCAACAGTTCGTTTCCGATACTACGAATTCCTGTGTCGAGATTAAGGCGTGAATTGTACCAATTAGTGGTTTACGAACTGAGGTTTCGTCTTTGTTTTGAAAGCCCTTTGATCAAAAAAGTGTTGCTTGGGTTACAGGTCAACCCGACTGGCAAGAGTCAAGGTCCATTGATTTCATGAAATAACCTAGAGGGGACGTTCGCGTCGTCTACTTCAACGGCAGCAAAGTCCGCACAGCAGACCTTGGCTCCTTATTGTTGACCGTCGAAGGTCTGCTTTGAGCCCTAACCGGATGAGGTGGGTGGCTCCTGCTCCACCGGCATCGAATGTGCCAAAGTGCAGTTGTCAACGACTGCTA
>NZ_JBXWOU010000023.1:0-25232 GCF_059611045.1 Ruegeria sp. CDSB113 | reverse complement strand
AAGTGACACACAGGGCACGCAGCGCCGCCAGCCAGTCATCGACAAACTGGCTTGAAACCGTGGAGAGGATTGTTGGTGTGACATCGGTTAAATTCTCATGTGCCTCACGCATGGCTGTTATTCCGATGCCCCCATGCGCCTGAACGATCGACCGACTCTTTTGTTCTTCTATGACTCAGGTTTTACCCGGGGTTCAGTCTGTCGTTCATCATCTCGCGCGTATATTGTAGTATTCGTCAGATACAGTTCAGCATTAATGCAAGCCAAGCCTAGACAACAATTGCATCCTTTGCGTCGCGGCATTTTTTATGTTTGCCAACTTCACATGCCCAAAACCTTTGATCGTTTCCGGTACTCGGGCGAGGGCGATCGCGTCTTGGTGTGTATGACTGGACAGGGCAGAGATTGTACGCGCCATGTCCCCTTCAAAATCACATATCAATTGACGTTCCTGCCGCCGTTCTTCGGTATACCCGAACAAGTCAAAAGCTGTGCCACGCAGACGTTTCATTCGCATCAAAATCCGGAACAGATGTCGCACCCAAGGGCCGAATTCTGACTTGATCGGACGCCCATCTTTCCCCATCCGACTGAACAATGGGGGTGCAAGGTGAAACGTTATCCGCTTGATAGACGTGAAATCCTGCTCAAGCAGCGCGTCAAGCTCGCGCGTGTGAAGTCGGGCGACCTCGTATTCGTCCTTATAGGAAAGTAGCTTGAAATATCCGTCAGCTACGGCTTCGGTAAATCCGGTCAATCCGATTTCTGCTTCGGCGCTGCGGGCACGCTCCACCAATTGTAGAAAGCGCGCTTTCAGCTGCGACCCCTGATAGTCTACCAAGAACTCGGCAAGACGATCGATCCGCTGATTAGGAGACTCTACGGGGCTTTGAGGCATGTCGCCGCCGCTGGTTTCGCGATATTGCATCCACCTGCCTGTTTCGAATGCCCGAAGGTTGCCTTCTACACCCGCACCGTTCAATTCGATTGCCCGGTGCAAGGCCGCCCGACTGAGGGGCACCATGCCGGCTTGCCATGCGGCGCCAAGCAACAAGACATTGCTGTAGATACTATCGCCCAAATGATCGCGTGCAGCGGTTGATGCGTCAATCTTGATCACCGAATCCGCGCCGTTATGAGCCTCGATCCGGCTCTGGAAGTCCTGACCCGGGATCTTGAGTTCCGGGTTAAGTGTGAATTGCCCGGTCATGGCCGCGGCGGCATTCGCAAGCACGCGAGTCCGGCCCGGTTCCAAGAGGCTCATTGATTTCTTGCTAGAGGCCGTCACAAGATCGCCTGCGATAACGGCGTCCGCCTCGCCCATAGCCAACCGGGTTGCTTTAATATCGCCTGGCTTTGGTGCGATACGGCAATGGATAGATACTGCTCCACCCTTCTGCGCCAACCCGGCCATTTGTAATTCTGCCGCGCCTTTCCCCTCAAGATGCGCCGCCATAGTCATAAGCGCACCCACGGTTACCACACCAGTGCCGCCGATCCCGGTAATCAGGGTGTTCCAGGTTCGGTCAAATTTCGGCAGCACCGGTTCGGGAAGGTTCGGGATATCTGACGTGCCTACGGATTTACTGGCAGGCTGGGCACCCGACAGGGTTACAAAGCTTGGACAGAACCCTTTTAGGCAAGAGAAGTCCTTATTGCAGGCGGATTGATCAATCTTCCTCTTGCGCCCAAGCGGCGTATCGAGCGGCAATATCGCTACGCAGTTCGACGCTTTGCCGCAATCACCACAGCCTTCGCAGACTGCAGGGTTGATGAAAACCCGTTTGTCGGGATCGGGGTATTTGCCACGCTTGCGACGACGACGCTTTTCGGCGGCACAGGTCTGAACGTAAAGAATTGCGGTCACGCCGTTTCGGTGTTGCAAATCTTCCTGAACGTCGTTCAGCTTGTCGCGGGGAAACACCTTCACACCATCAGGCAAACGCGGTGTTGCTTCCTTTTCATCGATCACAGCAACAACTTTGCGCACACCGAAAGCCAGCAACTCTGCTGCGATTTGGTAGGGCGTCATTTGCCCCTCGTGCTCTTGACCGCCTGTCATTGCCACAGCGTCATTGTAGAGGATTTTATAGGTGATATTGGTGCCCGCATAGACAGCCGCCTTAACTGCCTGGCTTCCCGAATGGTTATAGGTGCCGTCGCCCATGTTCTGAAAGACATGGCCACGTTTGGAAAACAACGCCTCTCCGATCCAGTTGGCCCCTTCGCCGCCCATATGGGTGTACCCACTGGTCTCGCGGCCCATCCACTGGGCCATGTAGTGACAGCCAATACCGGCATAGGCGCGCGCGCCATCCGGAATACGGGTTGAGCTGCTATGTGGGCATCCTGCGCAAAACCAGGGTTTGCGTTCAGCAAGATCGTTGGACGCAGTGGCGCGGGCCAGGTTTCCCAAGCGATCCACCGAATGTTGATATGCGCTCATGTCAACGCCAATCTGCTCCAACGCCCGCACAAGCCCCAAGGCGATGTTCGCTGGATCAAGATCAAGAATTGAGCGGAAAAGAGGTGATTGTTGCTTGTCGTGGCTTCCTAGGACGGTAGTGCCCACGGGCAAGTTTTCCCGGATCTGAGGCTCCAATACCGAACGTTTTTCTTCGACGACGATGACATCATCTAACCCTTCGGCCCAGTCCCGCAGACTGACGGGATCCAATGGCCAAACCATCCCGACTTTATATGTTGTGATCCCAAGGCGTTGCAGGCTTTCTTCGTCGATCCCCAAAAGGTCAAAGGCATGAACAAGGTCCAACCAGCTTTTCCCGGAAGCGACGAGACCGACCCGCGCTCCAAAAGAGCCGTGCATGCGCCGGTCCAACCTGTTTTCGCGTGCGTAGGCTTGTGCCGCTGGTATCTTGTGTTTGTGAAGACGGACTTCTTGCGCCTGGGGCGTATCGTTCAGGCGAATGTTCAGGGCCTGTTTGTCCGAACGCTCGGGCAGACGGGTTTCAACGCGAAAGGGGTCGCCATCGACAACGGCCGTCGCTTCGATCGTATCCTTGACCGACTTCAGACCGACCCAACAGCCGCTATACCTGCTAAGAGCCCAGCCGTGGATGCTGAAATCTAGCAGTTCCTGCAAACCTGCGGGGGACAGGATGGGGATCATAGCGTCAATCAGCGCCAGTTCGGATTGGTGGCAGGTGGTCGAGCTTTCGCAGGTGTGGTCGTCACCTGCTGCGACCAGAACCCCGCCCAAAGGCGACGTTCCTGCAAGATTTGCATGACGAAAAACATCGCCCGACCGATCGACGCCCGGCCCCTTGCCATACCATAGCCCGAACACCCCGGCATAAAGGCCCTCGCCGCGTAACTCAGCCTGCTGGGTGCCCCAGATTGCTGTGGCAGCCAGATCCTCGTTTAGTCCGGCCTGAAACTTTATCTGCGCCGGGTCCAGCAATCCCTGCGCTTTTTTAAAGGTCGAATCGACCGCACCCAGTGGTGAACCCCGGTACCCTGAAACGTACCCTGCGGTATTATGGCCAGCTTTCTCATCTCGGGCGCGCTGTACCAGTGTCGCCCGCAACAGGGCCTGCGTGCCCGAAAGTAGAACACCGCGTTTACTCAGGTCGAAGCGGTCGGCGAGAGATACCTCTCGCAGAGTGTCGTTAGAAAGCATGCTGTATTACCTTTGAGGCTCAGGCGATTTTGACAGTATCGGTGTCCGCTGTAATCCCCGGCCAAGGATCCGGGCCAGTCGGGATCGCCGTATTGATCCCGCGAACGATTTCACCTTTCGGATCATACATCGGCAGGGTGCAAAGCTCTGCCCGGTGCTTTGTGCCATCGGTGCAATCAACCTCAACAACGCTACCGGGGCCAAACTTATCGCTGTCCAGATGGACGATTCCAATGCCGCACACCTGGTAGGGCGACCATGTGCTGGATGTAACCCGACCAATGGTCTGGCCGTTCTGGTGAAGAGTTTGACCACGCAAGGCCGTACCGCCTTCAACACGCATTCCCCAACTGCGGCAGGTCTTGTCTGCGGCCATCAAGGCAACGCGCCCAATAAAATCACCAGATTCGAAGTCAATGAACTTGCCCAGGCCAACTGCAAAAGGCGTGGTGTGGCGATTGAAATCCTGCCCAGCAGACAGCAGCCCCGTCTCGATACGGCGGCCACGAAAACCCGGTGTCGCGGTCAACACCATGCCCATTTTTGTCCCTTCGTCCAAAATCAGGTCGCCCAGCATTTCGATATCATTTTCCGGGCGGAAATAGATTTCCCAACCCAGTTCGTTGGTGAAACCCGTTCGGCTGATAATGACCTTTTGGCCTGCCATGCTGACCTCGGCCCAATCGAAATAACGCCATGGGTCTGGCATTGGGCCGTCCAGCAAATGTTCGAGCAATTTCATCGAATGTGGCCCCTGGATCTGACTGACCCAGACATCGGGATCACTGATCGTGACATCCAACCCTTCGGAATGAGCCATGTACCAGGAAAACAGATCGCCGTCAGCCTGGGCAAACCAATATCGGTCATCGGCCACACGCAAAAGCAGGCCATCCGTGATCATCCCACCATCATGATAACAGGCGAATTGGTAAGAACAGCGCCCGGTTTTTACCTTGGATACGTCTCGGGGAAATATCTTTTGTAACAGCGTCAGCGCATCCGGGCCCGCGATTTCAAACGGGTGTTCGCCGGTGTGCCGCAAGATGATTTTCTGACGCGCGGCCCAAAACATCTCGTCCGGGGTGGCATTGGTCATTTTTTCAGGCGTCAGCCGCCCGGCATAAAGCGAATACTCAGGCTCATAGGGCAATTCCTGATAGGTCAGCGGATGCACGGCCATGGTGCGGGCCAGTTCGACAGGGCGATTTTCCTCCATCGGAAAAGGTTTAACCGAAAAGCGCATTTTTTTTAGCTCTGGGTGCATGAGTGTCGTCCTATTTGATCGCCTGCGCGGCGACTTGATTGCGCAACGTGCCAATGGTCGGGATATCGACCTCCACCACGTCGCCGGGGTTTAGAAACGCTGTTGGGGTACGGCTTCCGCCAGTGCCATCAGGTGACCCTGTGGCAATGACGTCACCGGGGTTCAATTGGGTGATATGAGACAGGTAGGAAATCAGTTTGGGCAGCGGATGGATCATTTCGGCACCGGTTGTCCGTTGCATGACCTGCCCATTGACCCGCGTGATCAGTTCCATGACGCCGACTGACCCCGCCTCATCGGCAGTCGTCAGCCACGGCCCCCAGGACCCGGAGGCATGAAAATTCTTACCGGCATGTACCGAGTGTTTTTGCCAGCTCCGCACGGAACCTTCGTTCATACAGGAATAGCCCGCCACAAAGGACATGGCGTCAGCCTCCGGGACATGGCGGCATGTACTGCCGATCACGGCCACAATCTCACCCTCGAAGTCAAAACTTTGCGCGGCGTCGCCTAACGGCATTTCTAGCGGCGTTCCATGACCCACCAGCGTGTCGTCGTGGCGCCCGAATATGACGATATCGTTCGATTGAACCGCAGTGCCAGGCACAGGATAAGGCTTACGGTAGTTCAGGCCAACGCAAAGGATTTTTGATGGTGATGGGACTGGTGGCAGAATTTCCACAGAGGACATATCCAGCGCCTGCTTCGCGCAGTTATTGGCAAGTTCTTCCAGCATGCCGGCGTCCAGAAGCGCGCGCAAACTTGGGTACTGCGCTGCAAAATCTGCCGACACCGGATGCACACCGTCCGTAGTAACAAGGCCATAACTTTGCCCCGAGGCCGTATTGAAACTGGCGATCTTCATTGCACTGTACCTGCGAAGCATGCTTCGCGGGCGCGGACTTCTGCGCTCAGACGATCATTGGTGGGGGTCGGGATACCCAGTTGCTGACCGATAACCGGGATCGCCCCGTTGATGAAGTCGATCTCGGATGCACGACCCGCCTGATGATCCAGCCGCATTGACGGGCTGGCATGTCGAACCATCGCGGCAAAGTCGGTGACATAGGCCACCGGATCATGAAAAGAAAACGCGATGTTTCGGGCCTGACCGCAGGCATGCGCCTCTAGCATGCACTCCAAAGCCTCAGCCCATCTTGTGGGATCGCTCATCAGCTCTCCGACGGTGCAGTCATGCACGGTGCAGGGCGCAGAGAGGGTCACGTTGCACAACAACTTTTCCCAGATAAGTTGGTGAATGTCACTGAACGCGCGCGCGGTCAGTCCCGCGCCCTGCCAAAGCGCAGCGATGCGTTCTAGCCGCGGCGTCAGACCGCCTGTCAGTTCTCCCAACCGGATCTGCTTCATGGCTGTATGGCGGGCATGTCCTGGCCCTTGCATCGACGCACCGAACCCATCTGCAACTCCGAGCAGGACGCTTCCCTCGGGCAGGTGTCGCGTGATCCGTTCACCCGCGCCAAGCCCGTTCTGAATTGTCAAAACAGTCGTGTCAGGGGTCACGAACGGAGTCACGGCGCGGGCCGCCGATCCGACCCCCGATGCCTTGGTGGCAATGACGACAAGATCAGCCCCGCGCGCCAGATCGGGATCGTCGGAGGCCGTGATTCCGGTGACAATACGATCTGCGGTCGGGCCCTCCAACCTCAGCCCCTCTGCACAAATTGCATCTGTATGGGCTTTCCAAGGATCAATGGCCACGACCTCATGGCCCGCCTCGGCGAAATGGGCAGCATATATAGAACCCATTGCTCCGACTCCGAAAATGGCGATCTTCACCAAGGCATTTCCCCTATTTGCCACTCCGCCAATTGAAGGAGCTGGATTTCATTCAATTCGCAGGGTCATGGTTCACAATGATTTTGACAAACGAGATTTGTCGGCGCTATGGATTGCAAATTCTTTATTCATCCGGAGGAATGAGGTGCCAAGAAATGCACGACGATTGCCGCTTACCGCACTTCGAACCTTTGAGGCTGCCGCACGCCATCTGAGTTTCAAAGACGCCGCAGCCGAACTGTGCGTCAGTGCCACGACGGTCAGTAATCAGATCAGACAGCTTGAAAAGGACTGGGGGTGCAAGCTGTTTAACCGTCACACGCGAGCGGTCAGCCTGACAGAGCGTGGCAGCTCGCTAGCTGGGGTGCTTACCTCGGCATTTGACCAGATACAGGCAGAAGTCGAAAATCATATCGTGGCGCCGCGCAAAACAGTTTCAATTGCTGTTGGTCCGATTTTCGGATCACGCTGGTTGGGTCAACGGCTGACGCAGTTCAGCAAAGAGCACCCCAAGGTCGACCTCGTTGTGCATCACGGATCACGGATCACTGACAGCAACCAGATGCAATCGGATCTTGCGGTTGATTGGGGCGTCGGAGAATGGCGAGGGCTTGAGGCGACGCGTCTTGTAGAGGCCCGCTATTCTCCAATCATCAGCCCTGATCTTGCACGTGAAACAGGCCCGTTGACGGACCCGCGTCAGCTGGCCGGGCTGACGATCATCCACCAACATGACCGCAGTGAATGGGAAAATTGGTTCGCGCTGGCTGGCTGTCCTGACCTGAAGCTGGAAAGCGAAGTGACCATTGTTGATTCCAACATGGTTCAGCGTGCAGTCAAGGATGGGCAAGGTGTTGCTCTTGGCGTGTTTCCTTTCATGGATAGCGATGTCGCGCGGGGTCAGCTGATCAAACCCTTCGAGATTGACCTGCTGCCAACCCGAGCCTTTCACCTGCTAGAGCATCATGATGCGCGCAAGAACAGCGCAATCCGCACCGTGTGTGAATGGATCGAAGCTGAAGCCGAAGCTGTAGCCGATACCGCCAGCTCAATTCGACCCAAAGATCGAGAGGCGTGTTGATGCGACCGCCCCCTTTTCGGGGGTAAGTCTATAGGCGGAACCATTATCACGTGCCGAGAAACCTCCCTTCACCTCACCGTTGACGGCCACAGTGCATGCGCCGTCATCTACCGCATGTGCCGCCCCATCAGCACTGCGTGCAACGACAGCTTCAAACTGTGGCTTTCGGGCAACCTCGGAACTGTAGTGTGGGCAGACACCACCACGCACCAGAGACAGGCCTTGCATGGGCGCGTATCCGTGCACGTCCGAGTCCGCCAATATCCAGTCAAACCAGCAAATGCCACCGGCGCTGACACCGGCCAGCACGCAACCGTTCGCATTTGCCGCTGCAAAATGCGCCAGCAGTCCGTCTGACGACAATGCGGCGGTTAGACGGGCTGTATTACCACCTCCCACAAAGACCAAGTGCTTGCCCGCAAGCCATTCGCGCGTCTCGGATCCCGATGTGCCCTGAGGCAGATGTGACGAGGATCCGGCGACATCGCGGGAACGATCATAGAACCGGGTTGTCCGCACCTCGTCGTCCTCGTTTGCCCAACCAATATAGCCCAGGTTCCGTTTGTCCGGTACGAAACGCAGGCAGAAATCGTCAAGTCCGGATCCGATGCATGGGTGAAACCACCTCCACCGATCGTCAAAATGATATTGTTTGCGCCCATTTCTCATTTCCAAGGACCAGTTGGCGACTTTAGTCAAAACTGTTTTGGCGCTTTGGGGCAAATCTTATTTTGATCGCGTATAGATGAACATTTCACCATTCATATCCATATATTTTTTCGTTTGACCAAAAATCAGGCTCGCAGGACTGTTCTGATAAGTTCCTCCGCCTCGCTATTTCGGATTGGGGGGCCACCAAAGGGAGGAAAAAGAATGCGAATTATTCTAGGAGTGGTCTCTGGTCTGGCACTTTCAGCTTCATTGGCCTGGGCTGAGCCAACCGGCGTATTTCGTCAGGCGCATGAAGTTGGATCGGGATCGGCTTCAAGCCTTGACCCGATCTCAAAGGGCCGTGTGTTTCAGGTTACCGAAAAAATCATGAGCCGCCTTGTGCGGCCTGATATGGATGGCCGTCCGTCACCAGATCTGGCCGTAGGCTGGTCGGCAAACGAAGATGCCACCGAATGGACACTGGAACTACGCGATGGAGTTACGTTCCACGACGGTTCTACGTTTGGTTCCGAAGACGTGGTCTATTCACTGGAGCGCGTACTCGACCCCGAGATGGACAGCCCGGCGCGGTCGGCCATCGCCATGATCAACACGGTCGAAGCAGTAGATAGCAATACGGTAAAACTGACGCTGGATGGCTCGTTCGCTGACTTGCCACTATTGCTGATGGACTATCGTTTGCGCATGATCCCCGAAGGGGCGGGCGACACAATTGCAACCACTGGCTTAGGCACCGGACCTTTCAAGCTTGTCAGCTTTGATGCGGAAGGTACGACCCGGCTCGAGGCCAATATGGACTACTTTGAAGGTGCTCCGGGCGTAGCCGAAATGGAAATCATCGGTATCACTGATGGGCAAGCGCGCCTTCAGGCTTTGCTTGGCGGTCAGATCGATATGGAGCGCGGTATCACCGCCCAGCAGAGCGTGATGCTGGATGGCTCGGACAAGTTTGACATTCAGACCATTCCGACCGGCAATTGGCGTGGCCTGATATTCCGAACTGATGTGGCGCCGTTTGACGACCCGCGGGTGCGTTTGGCCCTTCGGCTGGCGGCGGATCGTCAGGGCATGATTGATCTTGTCATGGGCGGCGGCGCTGTCATGGCCTGCGACTCTCCCGTCGGCCCAGGCGACCAGTATCGTGCCGACATCGACTGCCCACAGGACATTGAACGCGCCAAAGCGCTTTTGGCCGAAGCAGGCTATCCTGACGGGATCGACATAGATCTGCATGTTGCAACGCTTGAGCCGACTTGGCCCGTTCTTGCCGAAGTTTACCAGAATCAGGCTGCCGCTGCCGGTATCCGAGTGAATATCGTTCAGGTCCCGTCTGATGGTTACTGGAGCGAAGTTTGGATGCAAAAAGACGCAGTCACGACCCGCTGGAATGAACGCCCGGCTGATCAGGCGTTGAACGAAATCTACCTTAGCACGGCCAAGTGGAATGAAAGCTACTACAAAGACGCAAAATTCGACGCGCTTCTGGCGCAGGCCCGGCAGGAGCTGGATTTTAACAAACGTCGCGGGCTCTATATCCAGGCACAAGAGCATCTTTGGGAGACTGCGGGAACGCTTATTCCATATCATGTGACACGATTGGTCGGAATAACCTCACGCGTCGAAAACCTTGATCCAGTTGAGAATAACGCGGTGCGCTGGCACCTTGTGACGGTCAACTGACCTTGTTTGATGAGGGCGTGGCATGCGCCCTCATCTCCTTCATCCATTTTTTCGTGATTGGAGTAGAGTGATGCTGTCCATGCTCTTACGACGACTGAGCCTTGGTGCAATCACCGTCTGGCTTGTGTCTGTAATCATTTTTGCCGGCGTCGAGATGCTACCGGGCGACGCTTGTACGGCATTCTTGGAGCGCGAGGCAAAAGGCACGTTGCTTGCCAATTGCCGTGAGGATCTGGGGCTGAACCGCCCGGCACTTACCCGGTACACGGAATGGGCCGCAAGTGCATTGCAGGGCGATCTGGGGCTATCGGCCAACGGACAAAAATCAATTTCTGAACTTGTTGGATTTCGGTTGCGCAACACTTTGCTTCTTGCGTCGGGCGCCATGCTGGTGGGGATACCATTGGCCTTGTTCCTGGGCGTTGCTGCGGCTCTTTGGCGCGACCGGCCGGTTGATATCATCATTTCGACAACAGCGATTGCTGCAATGACAATCCCCGAATTCGTCTCGGCAACCTTGCTGATCCTCATATTCTCTGTCTGGCTTGGTTGGATTCCTGGTATCGTCCTAACCTCTGCTAATGCACCAGTGGCAGAGTTCTTTCCCGAAGTGCTATTGCCCATAGGGGTTCTGACATTGGTGATGACCGCGCATATTCTACGCACAGTGCGATCATCCGTCATTGAAACTCTTGCCTCAGATTATTCGCAAATGGCGCTTCTGAAAGGCGTGCCTTACTGGCAAATCGTGTTCCGGCATATTCTGCCAAATGCGCTTCTACCTACAATCAACGTGGTGGCTCTTACAATCGCGTGGTTGCTAGGTGGAGTCGTCGTAATCGAGACCGTTTTCAACTATCCGGGTCTTGGTCGCATGATGATCGACAGTATTTCAGATCGCGACTTGCCGGTAACACAGGCAATCGCCCTGATCATCGCGTCGGTCTATGTTTGCGTGAACCTCCTGGCCGACCTGCTGACCATGATTGCCAATCCGCGGTTGCGGACAGCTCACATGCGCAGGAACTAAACCAATGACAGATTTTCCTACTTATCAGCGTCCGAGTCCGTTCCAGCGACTTCTTCTTGTTTTACAAGACATCACCGCGCGCCCTTCGGGGGCAATTGGGCTGGCTTTGGTATCAGCACATTTGGTCCTGGCCGTTATCGGCCCGTGGCTCGTGCCTTACGACTATACCGAAATGAACTCGACCCTCATGCTTTCCAAACCCTCAGCTCAGCATTGGCTCGGGACTGACCATCTGGGCCGCGACACCTTGACACGAACCCTGCTTGGCGGACGGGAGGCCATTCTGGTCACGGGTATCGCCTCACCGCTAGCGGTTCTCTGGGGCGGTCTGGTCGGGGTGTTTTTCGGCCTGGCCGGAGGGCGGCTGGACGAGGTTCTGATGCGGATCGTGGATGCGTTCCTATCGCTGCCATGGATCCTGAAAATGCTGGTCCTGATCGTTACCTTCGGGACAGGGATAGAGGTTCTTATCCCTACACTGGCGTTCTTTTACGGCATCCCGGTAATCCGGATCGCGCGCGCTGCCACCCATGACGTTGTCGCTCGTGATTTCATTCAGGCCGCCCGCGCAAGGGGGCATGGCCGACCAACGATCATATGGAACGAACTTTTGCCGAACGTCCGAGATGCTCTGTTGGTCGAGGGTGCGATGCGCTGGTCATGGATGTTACTGGCGTTCTCGTCGCTCTCCTTTCTGGGGTTCGGTGTATCGCCACCCACGCCCGACTGGGGGCTTATGATCGCCGATGCCCGAGGCTTCATGTCCTTCTCGCCGCTAGGTGTCCTCGCCCCGATGGTGGGACTGTCATCCCTGATCATCGGTATTAATCTCACTGCGGACGCTTTGGCCAAAGCCCTAGGCATCGACCGCGCGCAAAAGGCACCTGTATGATGCGAGACTTTGAAGCTGCAAAGACCGTTATTGACGTTGATGATCTGAGTATTGGTTTCCGTGGACGAGCCGGAGGAATGCTGCCGGTCTTGCGGAACATTTCGTTGTCCGTTGGGACCGGGGAAAGCATAGGTCTTGTCGGCGAAAGTGGTTCGGGAAAAAGCACACTTGCCCTCGCAATGATGGGCTACCTGAAAACAGGCCTGAAGGTCCTTGACGGCAAGGCCCATTTTGACGGGATCGACATGTTCGTGCAGGACCGGCGCGCGCTTGAGCGTATTCGCGGCAGACGATTGGGGCTGATCCCGCAAAATTCCGGTCAATCCCTGACCCCGAGCCAACGGGTTGGCGCGCAGATCCGCGAGGCATTGCGGCTGCACAGTTCCCAGAACGAAGGCCAGCATGACGCGCGCGTTATTGAGCTATTGGGCCAGGTGCGATTGCCCGATCCCGCCGCAATTGCAAGGCGATACCCGCATGAGCTTTCGGGCGGTCAGCAGCAAAGGGTGGCTATTGCAATGGCACTTGCCGGGGAACCTGAGGCGCTGTTGCTGGATGAACCGACAACCGGTCTGGATGTGACGACCCAGGCGCATATTCTTGAACTGTTGCGCGATCTCGCCCGAGATAAAGGCATGGCGATGGTGTATGTCAGCCATGACCTGGGCGCGATTGCGCGCGTTTGCGACCGGGTTGTGGTGATGTATGCAGGCGAAGTCGTTCTGGAGGGTGCTGCCCGGCAAGTCCTGCGCGACCCCGGCCATCCCTATGCCCGCGGCCTGCTTGCCTCAATTCCCAAGCTATCGGATAAATGTCTGCCTCGCGCGCTCGATGGGCGTCCGCCAGCACCGGGCCAGGCGGGAAAGGGCTGTGCCTTCGTGTCTCGCTGCGCTATCGCCAACGACCATTGCAGAACGGGTCGACCAGAGCTTGCGCCGCAGCCCGATGGAACCCGCACCCGCTGTCACTTGCCTGAACATGTTCGCTCTATCCCGTTGACCGGAGACCGCGAAACCGGGGTGCGACAGCTGCCCGAGGCACTGTCGCTGACTTTGAACGACATGGCGATTTCATACACCCAACCGGGGTTTGTCGATCGGTTGCTGGGGCGCGAGACACGCACAGTGGCCACTGTTGATGGCATAAACATCGCGCTTTGCCATGGTGAGACTCTGGGACTGGTCGGCGAAAGCGGGTCAGGAAAATCGACCATCTTGAAATCAATTTCCGGCCTGCTGCCTCCGCTTCGCGGAGAAACCACGCTCAAAGACCAGGAAAAACTGCCCGCAAAGGTAGAGGATCGAGACGACCGGCATCTTCGTCAGGTGCAGCTTATTTTTCAGAATCCAGATGAAAGCCTTAACCCACGACAGACTATCGCCCAGATACTGGCCCAACCGCTGAAACTCTATTTCGGATTAACCGGGCAAGCCTTGCTGGATCGTTCGTCCGAATTGCTGGAACAGGTCCGCCTTGGGGCTCACTATCTAGACCGGTTGCCCAGCCAACTCTCAGGCGGAGAAAAGCAGCGCGTCGCTGTCGCCCGCGCCTTCGCGGCCCAGCCCGAGCTTGTTCTCTGCGACGAAATCACATCAGCGCTTGATGTGTCGGTTCAGGCCGCCGTGCTGGAACTCTTAGATGATCTTCGGCGTGACAATGAGACCAGCTATATCTTCGTCAGCCACGACCTTGCTGTGGTTAAGGCGTTGTCCGACCGCGTCGCCGTTCTGTATCAGGGGCGCCTGTGCGAACTTGGACCAACACAAGATGTCTACGGATCTGTTTCGCACCCTTATACAGAGGTTCTTTTGGGCGCGGTCCTGGAGCCTGACCCGGATTTCACGCCATCCCTGGCAGCAAATGATGTGGTCGAACTTAGCCCCCCTGAGCGCGGCTGCCCGTTTCAGCGCCGTTGTCCCAAAAGCCTGGGGTCAGTTTGTGAAGAAACGGCACCACCACGTAGGGAGTTTCCAGGTGGACATATCATCTGGTGCCATCGCGAAGACCTCGTTGGCTGAGGTATGAGCCTGCGTGCCACATTTGATGACCTGTCCCAAGGGCTGCTTTTGCGATGAAGAAAAGAAAATACCGTGTGGGTCGGAAGTTGAAAGCGTGGCTTGCAGCTCCGACCGTTGATCGGCCAGCAACATATTGTGGGGGCGAATTAGCGTCCCGCATTTCCCGTTAGAGGAGGTTTCTCGATGGCGAAGCTGTTTAGCGTATTTTCAAAGAAGAGCCGCCAAGAAGGCGACGCAGGACTTGCTGCGAGTTTGTCACCTGTCTTGTCAGGCTTTTCCATCGAAGTCATGCCGCGTACAGCTGCCAAAATTGAAGACTTCAAGGCGATACTACCTGAAGGTACACGCGTTTATGTCGCGCATATTGACGGCACACCAATCGAAGACATGATCGCGACTGTCCGTCGAATTTCCAATGCCGGGTTTCAGGCTATGCCACATTTTTCCGCACGGTTCTTGACCGGCAAGGCAATGCTGGAAGACTGGATTACCCGATACAAGGACGCGGGGGCGGACCAGGCATTGCTTTTGGCCGGTGGTCTCAATAGTCCTCGTGGCAACTTTCACTGCTCTATGCAACTTCTGGAAACAGGGCTTTTTGACAAGCATGGATTTACCCGCCTTCATGTCGCGGGCCACCCAGAAGGCAACAGAGACATCGACCCGGATGGAACCGACAAAAATTTGATGGACGCGCTCCGCTGGAAACAGGCATTTTCAGAACGCAGCGATGCTGAAATGGCCATTGTTACGCAATTTGCGTTCGAGATGGGCCCTATACTTGAATGGGTCACGAGGCTGAAAGCCGAAAACGTTGATCTTCCCATTCACCTCGGAATCGCGGGTCCGGCGAAACTTCAGACAATGATAAAGTTTGCCGTCGCCTGTAGGGTTGGACCATCAATGCGCGTTCTACGACGACGCGCCAAGGACGTGACCAACCTTTTGCTGCCTTATGAACCGACAGAGATTCTTGCAGATTTTGCCGCACATAAGCGGCAAACGCAGGATTCCAACCTTGCGCAAATCCATTTCTTCCCGCTTGGCGGCATCCGGCAAACTGTAGACTTTGCAGGAGCACACAACAAAGCGTCATCAGCGCATGGCGCGGTTTGACATTTAGCAATGAGAACTGGAGCTATGTTCGACTTTGCGGCATGCCACCCTCGAATAGCAGTCGTTTTGCTGGATGGTTTTTCAACATTGAGTCTTGCCTCGATTGCGGAACCATTGCTTTTTGTATCGGACGAATTTCCCGATATCTCTGCAAAAATGGAGTTGGTAGGCGTTTCGCAAAAAAAGACCAGATCCAAGGGTGACATAGAAATTGAATGCAAATAAGACGTCAAAGACCTGGTTTTCGCAATAAGTGCGGGCCACGGGCCACATGGCATTTTTCTCTGCAGCGGAACCGAAAGTGTTGCAACCGATGCAAAAAGTGTTTGCACAGTGGTGCGGCAAGCGCATCGCAAGGGCGTGCCAATCTTTGCCATAGGTAACATTACTGGCCTGATTGCAGAAATGGGTCTTTTGAAAGATGCGAAAGCTACAATCCACTGGAAGTCTCTAGCCGCCTTTTCTGAACGACATCTTGATATTGATGTGAAAAACGCTCTTTTCGTTGAAAATGATTTGATTGGGAGTTGTGTAGGGGAGCTAGCAACCCTGGATCTCGTTATCAGCCTAATAGCCAAGATATCTCCAGTCGCGGCAGAAGTGCCTTTTGGGATCCAAGCTTTCATCAGCAGACGCGTCAGATGGTATGGTCATATGTGCGGTTTGAGTGGGAATTCCGCTTGAAATGTTCGCCAGCACCAAGATGAAAGCAGCGAGTATTCGACCGATGAGCATCATTCAATATATTGGCGCAATACGGAAAAAATGGGCTAATTCGCTGCCGCCGCACAGAGGTCCGCATTCGCTGCGTGGCAGTTTCAAAAAGCTGCCGTAATAGTGAACTTCGTCCCTGTTCCCGGACACCGGGGTAAAGTACCCCTGTCCAGGAAAGGAGCATGGAATGGGACAATCGAGACGAACGTTCACAGATGAATTCAAAGCCGCAGCTGTTGGTCGGCTTTATAAGCCTGGTGCCACACAAACCGGCGTGGCCAAGGAACTGGGTGTGACGAGTTCCCAGCTGAAGACCTGGCGCCTAGAGATTGAAGCGGCAGGATCGTTGGAAGCGATGCGCAGGCTAAGGGCCGATGCTGCGGAACTGGATCGTCTGCGTAAGGAAAACAAACGTTTGAAGCTGGAAAATGAAATCCTTGAGAAAGCTTCCGCTTTTTTCGCCTCAAGGGCAGCGAAGACATGAACACGAAGCGTGCTTTCGTCGCTGCCCACAAGACTGTTAACCTGATCGCTCAGCTCTGTCGCATTGTTGGCATTGCGCGCAGCTGGTTTTACGGCTTTGTCCAGTCGCAACCTGCCCGAGATCAGCGGCAAAAGCTGCGTACCGACCGGGACGCCGAGTTGCTGCCAAAGATCAAAGAGGCGTTTTCTCACAGCAAAAAACGGTATGGGTCAAAGCGGGTCCACCAGGATCTGAAAGCCGATGGCGAGGACGTTTCGGAGCGGCGCGTGGCCAGAATAATGCGGGAAAACAATGTCTCGCCGCGCATGTGCAAGCGCCGAAAGCCGCGCACCACAGACAGCAATCATTGCCTCAAACCGTCGCCAAATCTGCTGGAACAACGGTTCGATTGCACCGTTCCGAACCGGGTTTGGCTCGCTGACATTACTTACGTCGATACGGATGAAGGCTGGCTCTACGTGGCTGCCATCAAAGACTTGGCCACGCGTGAAATCGTGTGCTGGGCAATGGACGATCATCTGCGATCCGAACTGTGTTGTGATGCCCTGAACATGGCCCTGGGGCGCCGTGGACCGGTTCCAGGGCTCATTCACCATTCGGATCGCGGCTTCCAATACGCTGGCAGCGAATACCGTGCACTGCTCGGGTCCGCGAAGATCATCCAATCAATGAGCCGAACCGGCGAATGCCTGGAGTTCAAGCTGGTCCGCGCCAGCGGATCAAATGGTCTGGGGGACCATTTGAAGGCGCAGAACGCTCCAATGGAGAGTTTCTTTGCATCACTGAAAAAGGAACTGGTTCATCGGGAGCGCTTCAAAACCCGCGCCCAGGCAAAGGCGGCGATCTTCGAATACATAGAGGTCTTCTACAATCGCCAACGGCGTCATTCCGCCATCGGCTACCAAACACCCGCGAAAGCATATGAAACCATGACTTGGAAAAGCGCAGCATAGGGTCAATAATCAAACTGTCCAAAAATCGGGACGAACTCCAATAGTCATTTGTTGAGCACTGAAGGAAACAGCAGCTGGTACAACTCATTTTGGGAAGAAATCTTCAGCTTAGCATAGAGACGTTTGCGCAGAACTTTTACGGTGCCCGTGGCAATTCCTAAGTTGGCTGCAGCAGAGAAATTTGAGTGTCCTTGCATGATCAAAGATGCTACTTCCGCCTCACGCGGTGAGATCCCACTGGGGGTCAGTGTCTTGGCAAATGATCCAACCCGTTTGGCGACCTCGCCGAGGTCTGACAAGTTGCCGCGCATCTCGGTTGCCTGCAAGCTGTCGCGCCAGTGTTTCAGCATGAGCACAGAAACGAGTTGTTCAATGCGTTTTAGCTGTTTCAATTCACGCGCAGCATAATTGCCCGATTTTGGCCCCCGACCGAGAGAGCAGACAAAAACCAATTCGTGAGAGATTGGGCGAATGATCCCGACCTCATCAACCAATGGAATCTTGCTATAATATGAGGCGCAGTATTCACTTTGGAAGAACCTGTCAGGTGCAATTGCTCTGATCGGGTAGAGGCCCGGCTCAATCCCAGCGATGCACACCTGATAAAAGGGGTCCAACAGATAGGCACCTTCAAGATAAAGATTTTGGTACGCCCACTCAGCGCGATCATCGAATTCACGGAAAAGTTCAATCGGAGCGCAATTCGGAGAGAAGGCCAGGATCAGGCTGTTATCGACATGTACATCGGATTTGATGAAGCTCAGCAACCGCGACGGAAACTCGTCTGTCCCCAGTAAGGCGACCAGTTCGGCGATCTCATCCAATCTCAGGTCATCTGCCTTTTTCATGTCGTCCATATACTAGGCTTGCGGTACGATTGTACCCTGAGTATCGGGTATTTTGGAGAGCTTTGTACCCTCGTGGGGGTATATGCACAATATGCATTTGCGCTCACCATTTCCAAGACAGCAGCAAGGGTTCCGCACATTTGATTCACGGTCCGCCTCCTGCACGCGCAAAAATGGGGAGAAAAAATGCCTGACACTACCAGATCCGGGAAAGATGGTCGGGTGAGCAAAGAGGCTGTTTCTCGTAGGTCGATGTTGGGAACGGGATTGGCGTTTTGTGCCACGCCGACCTTGCTTGGTTTGCCAACGGTCACGCAAGCACAGGACGTCGAAAACTTGCTCAATATCATGGGCTGGTCGGAATACATTAGCCCGGACAATATTGCCGCCTGGGAGGAAGTAACTGGCGCCCGGTTTATTCTGGATGGATATTCCAGCAACGATGAAATGCTTTCAAAGCTGCAGCTCTCCGGTGGCGAAAGCGGGTATGATCTGGGGATGAACACCGATTTCATGATCCCCTTGCTGATCAGCCGAGGCCTGATCCAAAAGATCGACAAATCCAAAATCCCGAATTTCAAACACCTAAGCCCAAGTTTCCTTGGCAGGGATTTTGACCCCAACAATGACTACACGATCCCCAAGAACTGGGGCTCTCAGGGTTATGTCTACGACAGCTCTGTTGTTCAGCGTGAAATGAACTCCTGGTCCGATTTTCTTGATGCCGCGAAGAACGAAGCCAGCGGACAGGTCTCTCTTCTGGACGATGCCTTGGCCATTGCACCGTTGATGTGGAAGGACGGGATATCATGGAATACCACGGACGAGGCCGTGCTGGACCGGGTAGAAGAAGAGGCGCTGGAGCTGGCGCGCCACATCAGGACGTTCAACACATATCCGCAGCAAGATGTGGCCAGTGGAACCGTCAAGCTCGCGCAGAACTGGAACGGTTACAGCCGTCTGGTGATCGAAGCGGCAGGCAATCCGAATCTGAAATTTGAGTATGGCGCGCCCATGACTGAGCTTTGGATGGACAGCTATCACATGCCTGTTGGAGGGTCGCACCCAAATGCTGCACATAGCTGGCTAAATCACATTCTTGACCCGAAGAACGCCGCAGCAGAAACGACTTACACCGGCTATGCTTCGGCGGTGAACGCATCGGCAGAGCATCTTGCAGAAGATGTGGCCAACAGCCCGATGATCTTCCCGTCGGACGAAGTCATTGCACGCGGTGAATTGACCCAACGAAACGAATCCTACGATCGCAGGGTCGCGATTTTCACCAAGTTCAAAGCCGCAGCCGCCGTCGCGCAGTAACACCAAACTGAAAATCTACTAAACTGGTCGCGGGCCATCTGGCCCGTGACGCAATAAGTTCAGGGTTGGATATCATGACACATGCCGTTTCTGTGCGCGGGATTTCAAAACGATACGGCAA
Source organism: Ruegeria sp. CDSB113 (assembly GCF_059611045.1). Lineage (NCBI taxonomy): Bacteria > Pseudomonadati > Pseudomonadota > Alphaproteobacteria > Rhodobacterales > Roseobacteraceae > Ruegeria > Ruegeria sp. CDSB113. The sequence continues at coordinate 5,599 of NZ_JBXWOU010000023.1, read as the reverse complement.
CTTCGTAGCTCTCGACAATGTCGATCTGGATGTTGCCCAGGGTGAGTTTGTCACCCTTTTGGGGCCGTCAGGGGCGGGAAAAACCACCATTTTGCGGATGATCGGCGGGTTCGATTTTCCTGATGAGGGAGAGGTCAAAATCCTCGACCAGAATGTTGTCGACCTGCCGTCTCATAAACGTCCGGTGAATACAGTCTTTCAGAATTATGCCTTGTTTCCGCATATGACCGTTGCCGATAATGTTGCCTATGGCCTGCGTCAGGAAGGGGTTCCGGCGACGGAACGCAAAACCCGGGTACGCGAAGCCTTGGAAATGGTTGAGATGATCGCCATGGCGCATCGTAAACCCGATGCGCTTTCGGGAGGGCAACAACAACGTGTTGCCCTTGCTCGGGCGTTGGTGAAACGGCCCTCCATCCTGCTTCTGGACGAACCGCTCGGCGCATTGGATCGTCGTCTGCGCCAGCAAATGCAGATTGAGCTGAAGAAATTGCAGCGGGAAACCGGGATCGCTTTTGTTCTGGTCACCCATGATCAGGAAGAGGCAATGGCGATGTCCGACCGGATCGTCGTTACCCGCCATGGCCGCATCGAACAGATTGGCACCCCTAGCGCGCTTTATGATGAGCCAACAACAGCCTTTGTCGCCGACTTCATCGGTTCGCAGAACTTTTTATATGGCACGCTGGACGTCAACGAGAAGTCGATCACAACGCCGAACGGCAGTCAGTTTTTTGCGAAACATGCGGCAAGCGATGCCGAGAGCGACGCGCTTGCAGCGGTGCGTCCTGAGAAAACCATGATCAGTTGGGAGAGACCTGGATCGGCAGATAACGCTGTTAAGGGCGAGATACTGCAAATTCTTCATCTAGGAAACATCATGGAATTTGTTGTTCAGCTAACCTCTGGCGGTCAGTTCTTTTGCAGACGTCCCCGAGAGGAAGCGGCAGGTTTCGCCGTTGGCAGCGCAGTTTGGGTGCATTGGTCGCGCGATGACACGTCCATTTTTCGAATGGACGAAGAAATCACCGCCGGGCTGAAAGCCGCACCATCGGCGTCGACGGTTTGACAGCATGAGCAGGATCAGCGCCACATCACGAAAATGGCTGCCCCTCCTGCCCGCCACCGCATGGTGGGCAGTGTTCCTGCTCGCAGCGCTTGTATCGATCATCGTGTTCAGCTTCGGGCTGAAAGCGCCGTCATCCGCTATTGACCCGGTTTCGTTTGAGATGCTAACGCTGGAGAATTACCGCGAGGTTTTCTCGCCCGTTTATGTCCAGGTCTTCTGGATCACCTTGAAAACAGCGGGTCTGGGCACGTTCGTTTGCCTGCTGTTTGCCTTTCCGGTTGCCTATGTGCTGTCTACGCGGATCAGCCCGCGCTGGCGTCCATGGTTTTTGTTCATCATCATCTTTCCCTATTGGGTCAGTTTCCTGCTGCGCACGTTTGCATGGCGCATCATCCTGGCGCCCGAAGGAAATTTTTCAGAGGCGTTGCAGGCGATTGGGCTGATCTCGGGGCCTTTGGCGATCCTCGACACCCAACTGGCCGTTCAACTTGGGATCATCTACAATTATTTTCCGGTCGCAATCCTGCCAATTTTTGTTGCGCTGGAGCGGATTGACCCGGCGCTGCGGCAAGCCAGCGCGGACCTTGGGGCAGGAAAACCGACCACGTTTTTTCAAGTCACACTACCACTAGCTGCACCAGGGTTGATTGGTGCAGGGATCCTGACCTTTATCCTCGCCGCAGGTGACTATGTGGTACCTGCAATCCTTGGTGGCGCCCGTGGTCTGATGATTGGCAGGTTGATCGCCCTTCAAATCCTTGAGGCGCAAAACCTGCCTCTTGGCGCGGCCATGGCGATAATCCTGATCATATTATTGCTGCTAATTGGTTTGTTGTTTGCCCTGCTGCAAGTCGTCTTTCGCATGGCGAACCGCGGCGTACAGGGGGCTTCCATATGAAACAGAAAGACCCCGTTGGCGTGATTTTGAAGATCTGGATGGCGGTGATCATCTTCTTCTTGTTCGTGCCGATCTTTATTGTCGTACTCTACTCTTTCAACGACGGGCGCATCCTGTTCATCTGGGAAGGGTTTTCAACCTTCTGGTACGGGGCTGTCTTTGACAATCACCGCATCCTGAGCACGCTGGACATCTCCGTGCGGGCGGCGTTGCTTAACGTAGTCATCTCGGTTGTGCTGGGCACTTTGGCCGGCGTCGCGATGGCCCGGCATCAGGGCGTTTGGAGCAAACCCTTTGCCCTTCTGGTTGGTCTGGTACTGGTCACGCCGGAACTGGTTTCAGCCATCGGACAAGTGATCTGGTACAACAACATCGGGATCAACAATGGCCTGTTCCGGTTGGCCATCGGCCATTCTCTTTTCAACACCGGCCTCGTTGCGGTTATCGTCAAAGCAAGGGCAGAAGGCATAAGTGAAACACTCGAAGAAGCTGCCGGTGATCTTGGCGCGCCACCCTGGCGGTCGTATGTCCAAATCACCTTGCCGCTGATGATGCCTGCGGTGATTGCAGGCGCATTGCTGTCGTTCACCTACTCCTTTGACAATGTCATTGTCTCGCTCTTTGTGCAGCGTCCCGGTTCGTCCAGCTTGCCCGTCTATATCCTGTCATCGTTCAAGGCAGGACTGCGCGGGGACGTGGCCGCCGTGGTGGTCATGGCGCTTGGTTTGACACTGATCCTCGCCGTGATCGCCGCATATCTCCTTCGAAAGAATGCGCAGTCCAGAAAACCAATTTGACCGCAGTTTCGATCTTTTTCCAAAGGAAACCGGATGCCTGATATCGATCTTTGCTACACGGACGCCACAGCGCTGGCTGAGATGGTACGAACGCAAAAGGTCTCGCCGGTTGAGCTGGTCGCCAATTCAATTGAACGCATTGAACAGGTTAACCCGGAACTCAATTGCTTTTGTGAGGTCTACGCGTCAGAAGCGCTTGAGCAAGCCAAACGCGCTGAAATGGCTGTCCGGAATAGGGAGGCATTGGGGCCGCTGCACGGTGTGCCCATCGCCATCAAGGATTTCGCCCCGATCAAAGGCAAACGCACGACAAAGGGATCGTATGTCCTTGAGAATGACATTTCCACGCAAAACGCGATCATCGTCGACAACCTGAGAGCGGCGGGGGCGATTATCGTTGGGCGCACAACCACGCCCGAGTTCACCTATTCGAGCATGACCCACAGCCCACTTTGGGGCATCACACGCAACCCGTGGAACACGGATCATACAAGTGGCGGCTCCTCGGGCGGATCAGCTGCGGCGGTTGCAGCAGGCTGTGTACCATTGGCCGAAGGGTCCGATTCCGGTGGATCAGTCAGAATTCCCGCCTCACATTGCGGAATTGTCGGGCTGAAGCCAAGTCAGGGACGTATCCCCTTCGAATTCATGCCAAACCAGTTTGACTGGATGACCAGCCATGGCCCGCTGTCCCGTAGCGTGAGGGATGCCGGGCTGTTCGTGTCGCTGTGTCAGGGGCCAGAGCCACGCGATATCCAATGTGTGTTGCCGAGCCTTGATCTTGGCGAGTTGCCCGCCCAGCCCGGCTCCAACCGGCGTCTTGCGCTCTCCGCGGACCTTGGGTGCTATCGCGTGGATGAGGATGTCAAAAGAAACCTGCGCGCTAGTGCTGCGGCTTTCGAAGCCGCAGGCTACGTAATCGAAGATGTGGACCTAGGCTGGACCGCCGAATTTGCGCAAGCCTGGTGGTCCTATTGGGACGTCTTCATGGCTGCAAACTTTGGCCATCACCTTGCACAATTCGAAGCCCAAATGGACCCCGGTATCGTCACCGCAATTCAAAATGGCATGCGGGTTTCCGGGCCGGAATTGATGCAATTCGGTGAAATATTCACCGACGCATGGCATCGGCTTGTGCCTGTTTTCCAACGCTGCGACGCGCTGCTTTGTCCAACCGAGTCAATCCCCGCACCCACAGTTGATTTCAACGAAATCGAAGCTCTCTCACTCCGGAAAGACGGTAAACTCACCGCAATGGACATGACCATGCAGTTCAACGCATTGATGCTGCCTGCTATCTCCGTTCCTTCTGGCTTTTCAATGGGCGGGTTGCCGACAGGCCTGCAAATCGTCGCGCCAAGAGGCCAGGACGACATTGTATTAGGGCTTGCGTCCATCATGGAAAGAACACGACCTTGGAATGGCAAGATGCCGCCCATTTAGCTGTCTAAAAAATTTGGGAACTTGGGTTGGAAAATCCTGGATCACCTCACGTGCAATAAAGACCACCGTCCGAGTCACTTGCCAGATACATTTCGTGTTTCATTCCACGGCTGGGATTGCCCGTAGTAAAGGTGCTCACCCAATCTGCGAAACAAAATCAAGTGGATTGCTTGGTCCAGTTCCGCCAGATCGTCCACCACTTGGCGCAATCGGCGCCTGGTCAGCTTTTGCGTCAGCCTCTGTTGCTGCCGATCCAGCTGGTTTTGAAGGCGCACCTTGTCTTTGACCAGCGCGGTACGGGCAGCTTGCAACTCTCTGAGAATAGGGCGGTCCTTGGCAACTGGCGCGTCTGGCTCCAACGCATGCGCTGTACCCATCTGAGCCAGGACGCGTGCATCTGCCCGATCCGTTTTGGCCAGCTGTCCTTTGCTTTCCGCAAAGCGGCGGGCATGTTTTGGGTTCACTTTGACCAGCGGCAAGTGGTCGGCCAGCGCCGCTTCGAACGCTCCATGATAAGGACCCGTTGGCTCATACACTACGCGGGCGGGCAGGTCCGGCCCGATCCAACGGCAAAGCTTCTGGAACCCGGCCTTCGAGTTGGGGAATTGCGCGAATGTACCGTCGCTCAACCGGTGCACGTCCAGCTTGTCTTTGGAAACATCCACGCCAATGCTATCGTTTGTCATCTTCGTCATGTCCTATGCTTGTCATCCGGGACGGCAATCCCGGGTATCCCTTCAGGCCTCATGAGAAGACGGTGTGCGATCGCACTTTAGAACGGTCCACTACGACCAAGCATGTCCCGATCCACACACCGCCTCTGCCCGCCATAAATGGCTTGGCTGGCAGAGGCTCCATCTTCGCATGGAGACTGGCAAAATCATAAGACAAGCTTTTCCAGTTTACGTAGAAGCATATCCGGCCTCGCAAAAGTAGTTCCAGCATTCTTGCGGTGTGTAGAGATCGCATATTTCGCTGAGGGCTTCGAACAGCCCCGTGAATGATCTCGCTCCAATACGCCTCAGGTGGGCTTTGAGTTTTGAGAACGCCATCTCGATTGGGTTCAGGTCCGGGCTGTAGGGTGGCAGGTTGGAGGGATCAGAAAAGGCCCCAGTGGGGCGTTTTCCCCGAGCAACGGAACCAGCAACCGTGTTCGCGCAGGAGCGCGTCTGCCTCCTTGTTGCGATGGGTGGCGAGGTTGTCGAGGATCACAGCAGTGCCGGGTTCGATCTCTGGAATCAGCACGTCGCGGATGTCCACGAGATCGCTTGCATGGCGCATGTCCGCCGCAAGTTCGTCGATATCTTCCAGTCGCAGGGATCACAGATCGCTGAAGAGGCAATCCGGCGCATCGCTCTTCTTTATGCTATTGAAAAAGCTGCACGCGGGAAG
>NZ_JBXWOU010000022.1:0-27538 GCF_059611045.1 Ruegeria sp. CDSB113 | reverse complement strand
TTACTTGCGGAACTCATCAGGGCCAGTGGCAACTGCCACGCAAACAGGCCGGACACACGACTGTACTGACAGAATATCGCAATCACAAAATTGCGCTTGCAATGCAGGAGCCATCCACACAGGCCATTGACCGTCGGAACCGATGCTGCGACGCGGCCCGTCGAACCTGCCGTTCGCTGCGGGAGCAATAACTTGAACGCTAAGAACGCACATACTTCAGTGTTATCGCAATTTGACATTATCTCACGTGCTTCGGTGAAAGTAACTTACCAAAAAAAAAGTTCAGACACACAACAACGAAGACTGCGCCGCGACGAAGCTGTTGATATTTGCTCGAACACGGATGAGCATTGACACAAGAAACTGGGCGCGTCTGAACGCGCCCAGTTTCGTCAAGTCGCGACGTGAGATACCTCTTTGTCCGGCGAGTATATGTCCAAGATGTTCCAATGTCCGGTCGTTGGTGTTGGGTTGTTGATCATTGGCACATCGAGCACGGTTGGCTTGCCACTGGCGATTGCCGCTTCCAGAGCGGGCAACAGTTCGTCGGCAGCGCTAAGTCTGTGCCCTTCCGCGCCGTAGGCTCGCGCTATGTCGGCATAGCCCGGTCCGTTTGCGGGTGCGGCGGCTGATCCGGGGAATGTGGTTCCATAGGTCAGACCGTAATGCGCTTTTTGAAGGCCAGCGATAGTTCCGAAGGCGTTGTTGTTCATAACCAGCCAGATGATGCCCAGATCAAGTTCGACTGCTGTTGCCAGCATCGACGGATTTTGACCGAATCCACCATCGCCAACCAAACTTAGTACGACTCGATCAGGTGCTGCCAGTTTCGCGCCGATCGCGCCCGGTGGGCCAAAACCCATCGTGGCGAACCCACCCGGCGTCAGTATTGAACCGGGTGTCAGGATATCGAATTGCTGTCCGACACCGTTCTTGTTCCACCCAACGTCCGTGGTGATGATGGCATCCTCAGGCAGTGCCTTGCGGGTATCTGCCAGAATACGCTCGGGCATCATCGGAAAGGCCGATGAAGTCGCCATTTCCACGTTGCGCTCTTTGAAGTTGGTCCGGAATTCAGCAATTTTCTGTTCAAGCGCGGGGTGTTTGAAACCGCCCGGATACATCTCGCGGGCAACCCGGTTGAGGACGCGCAACGCGGCCTTGGCGTCCGCAACGACACCGATCTCGGTGGGATAATTCCGGCCGATCTCCTGCGGTTCGATGTCGATATGAATGACCTTCGAGCCGGGAATGTTAAACGTGTAGCCAGGGTACCAACTTGAACAATCAGCCTCTTTGAACCGAGTGCCCACGGCAAAGATGTAGTCCGCATTCAAGCAGGACTGGTTGACCAATTCGGTGCCCCAAAACCCGGTCATTCCCAGCACAAGCGGATGGTCGTCTCGCAACGCGCCTTTACCCATCAGGGAATGCGCGACTGGCAGGCCCATATGTTCAACAAGCTCTCGCAACTCCTCGCTGGCCTGTGCCAGAAGAATACCACCTCCGACATAAGCGACTGGGTTTTCGGCTTTAGCCAACGCTTCGACAATCTCTCGCGCTGTCTCGTCGTCAATTGACGGTTTCTTGAGCGCGCGCGTGTTGTCGCGGATACGGTCGAAGCTGTCCGAGGGGATCACCTCTGAAAAGATGTCCATGGGGACATTGACCAACACGGGGCCAGGCTGACCACTTTCGGCGAGATGGAACGCCTTTTCCAGAATTTCGGCCATCAGGTCTGCCCGGTCCACCCGCCAGGCGCGTTTTACGAAGGGTCGATAGATCTCCCACTGGGCGGCGTCTGCATGCAGGTTCACTTCCTGATGAGGATGTTTGCCGTAGTAGTGCGTAGGAATATCGCCCGCGATCACGACCATCGGGATACAGTCCAGTGCGGCATTGGCCACCCCGGTGGCACAATTGGTCAGCCCCGGGGAGAGATGGGACAGTACCACCGAGGCCTTGCCCGTCACGCGGGCGTAAGCATCGGCCGCGTGGCTGGCTATTTGTTCGTGCCGCACGGTGACGAAATCGATGGGACTTTCCGCCAGCGCAGCCAGAACCGCGATGTTCGTGTGCCCGCACAGGCCGAATACGTGCTTGATCTCACGGCGTTCGAGAAAGTCAACGATATGTTCGGCAACGGTTTTGCCTTCCAGTTTCGCTCCGTCCATCACGCGACCTCCTGTCCATAGAACTCACCGAACAGCTCCGGCTCCGAGGGGCGATCCTCAGGGATCGGGCGGCTGACCCAAGTGTAGTTCATCATGTGTTTCATGGTGACGTTTTCATTGGTGATGTTGCCGCCCCAGATGCCGCAGCCCAGGCTGCTGGTCATAGGCATGCCATTGGTCCAGGCACCCGCATTGGCCTTGGACTGAGGCTGTCGCACCATCATACGGCTGACCGGAGCCAGACGCGCCAACCGATCGATGTGCTCGTCATTATGACTATAAATCCCGCAGGAATGGCCCTTACCTCCGGTGTTGTAGATCTGACTGACCGTTTCCAGCGCGTCATCGAAAGTGTCGAAGTGATAAAGCGCCATCAGCGTGGTCAGTTTTTCCTTGGAGAACTTGTGCTGCGGCCCGATTTGCCCCTGATTTTCGACCATCAGGAATTTGCGATCTTCGGGGATCGAAAAACCGGCGACTTTGGCCGTTTGCTGAGGCGGACAGGCGATGGTCGGGAACGTACGGTTTCCCTTGTCATCCCACATGGCCGTTTCGAGCATGGCCTTCTCTTCGTCCGAACACAGATAACCGCCTTCGGCTTGAAGTGCCTTGACCATATTGTCGTAAACCGAGCGCTGGATGATGATGTTGCCGTCCGCCGAACAGCCTGACCCAAAGTCGGAGGTCTTTGAAACTCGTGTGTTCTGAGCGGCGATGTCCAGGTCGGCAGTCTCATCGATGACGATGGACGAATTGCCCGCGCCGACGCCATAGGCCGGTCGCCCTGAACTGTACGCCGCTTTGACCATGGGCTTACCGCCCGTCGCCAAAGTCAGGTCGCAGATCTCCATCAGATGTTGCGTCAATGGGATCGACGGCTTGCGGATCGATTGAAACAGGTCCTCGGGGGCACCGGCGGCATGGCAGGCCGCGCGCATGGCTTCGACCATTTCATAGGTGGTATGGGCAGTGCGAGGATGCGGGCTAAAGATGACCGCATTCCGGGCATTGGCTGCAGAAACGCCAGTCACCGGCGGCGTCATTGCAGGATTGGTCATTGGGATCAGCGAGGCGATCACACCGGCAGGTTTGGCATATTTCACCAGACCTTTTTCCTCATCCACCTCGACGATACCGGTCGATGGAGTGCGCAAGACATCACGCAATACCATGTGAACCTTGAAACGCTTCGCAGGGCGTCCTTCGCGATCTCCGATACCGCTTTCATCCACGCCTTGCTGAGCCAGACGCGTGAAGGTTTTCTCGTTCCCCGCATACCACGCAATGGCCTGAGACAGGCGGTCCAGCCTGTCCTGATCCCAATCCTCGATTTCGGCCATTGCAGCGCGTGCGCGTGCCAGCATATCGGCCGCCATGTTGCGGTCGTTTTCAGTGAGCTCTTTGCCCATGATGATCCTCTTGGTGTTTTGCAATTGCTGCATCGGGCATACGACGCTGTGACCGCGCCTCACCGAATGTTCGCTTGGCGTGACTGAGACAGCGACGCGCGTGTTCTTCGTATCCCAACTCGGCAACGCGGCTTTGGTTGGGCAGTTCAATAGAATAGTCGACGGGCGGCATCCGCTCGATGATGCCGGTGAAATCAATCCATCCCTCGCCGGGGTAAAGTCTGGCATCACGGGCCAGCTGGATCATTCCCTCACGTGTATCGGCGATACCGGGCAGGCAATCAGAGATATGCAGGAAGTGAAACAGATCCGAGGGGACGTGCAAAAGCTCTCCCAGATCTACGCGGCTGAGGTGCAGATAAAGCGTATCAACCAGAATACCGCCATTCGGCTGATCAGAGGCGCGGACAATATCCAGCGCCTCATCCAGAGTGCGCAAGCGAGAGAAGCTTGGGAATTCCAAGTCCACTGTTAGCCCGTAGGGCGCCGCCAGTTCGCAGGTTTCAGAATAAACGTCGATCAGGAAGTCACGATCATCGCGGGTGTTTGTCCACGCGCTCATGACAATGCGTTTGGCGCCCAGCTCCCCGCCCACCTCCAACGAAGGCTCAAAACTGCGCGGATCGACATCTTCGGTGATGCGCGCAAGCTCGACATCAAGGACTTTCAAGCCTGTGGTTGAGAGAGCCGTTTTGGTGGCCTGAACCTGCGCCTTGTCGATTGGAGACTGAGTGAATTCACCGGGCACATGCATCGGAATGAACCGAGGGCTGACGGCATCGTAACCGGCCCGCGCGGCGATATAGACCAACTCGGGCGGCGTACAGCCAATCAGCGTCAGATGCGCCAAGGAATAGAGAGAGGGGCTTGCGCCAGCCCCTTCGGGTTTCACCATGAACGACAGCTCCACGTGTCTGCGAATCTCAAATTCATCACACGTTGTTAAAAATATCTGATATTTTTTACAATATCAACTTTTAATGCTGAGCAGGAAATGAAAGCGCCCGGGCGTGCTTAACCTTCATGTTGGCAAAGCCTTAGAGAGTGACCCAGTTCCCTCCGGACTGGTGAGAGCGCACAGAGGCGTCAATGAATCGGACACCGTCTGCGCCTTGTTCGACACTGGGATAAGCAAGCCAATCGGCCGGAACGGTAACGCCATCCCGACGCGCGGCTACGGCCATAGCAAATTCCGTATAGAGGTTGGCCCAAGCTTCGATAATCCCCTCGGGGAAGCCCCGCGCGGTACGGATCAGACGTTCCGCGCCGGGTCCGATACCATGCCCGTGACCTCGGCTGATGATACCATCCGGCTTACCAAACCGATTGAACTTCAGCTGTTCCGAATTCTCCAGGTCCCACTCGAGACCGCCTTCGCTGCCGAATATGCGCAACCGCAACCCACCCCGGTTTCCGGGGGCAAGGCGTGTTGCCATCAAGGTTCCGGGGACTTCATTTTGGTAACGGGTGAACATGAACACCGTGTCTTCCAAAGGCTTTGGCGCGCCGCAGACATGAAACTCGGCCCGTAGGTCGGTCAAGGGCAGGCCCGAGACAAAACTGGCCAGATGCGCGGCATGGGTGCCGATATCGCCGACACAACTGGTCGGGCCAGAAATCTTTGGGTCCAGCCGCCATTTGACATGGGGCGCATCAGCCACATCATCGGGCGTCATCCAGTCTTGCATGAACTCGACGTGGATTTGGTTGATTTTACCGATGCCGCCTTCCGCCACGATTTGTTTGGCCTGACGGATTACTGCAAAACACGACATCGCATAGCCGACAGCAAAGATGTGTCCCGTGCGCGCGGTAATCTCCTCAAGCCCCTCGGCCTCGTCGACTTCGTTGGTCAGCGGCTTGTCGCACAGCACGTCAATGCCCACCTCCAGAAACGCTTTGGCCGCTTCGAAATGAACGTGGTTCGGGGTAGTGATCATGACGGCATCCACGCCATCCAGGCGCGCCGCCTCGGCCTGCGCCATCGCCTCGAACGACGTATAACATCTGTCTGATGGTAGGAACCACTCGTCCCCGCGTGCTTTGCTGCGTGCGGCATCAGAACTAAGCGCGCCAGCGACGACCTCCCACCGGTCGGTCATCCGCGCAGCCGTTGCTTGCGTGACAGAGATACGTCCACCACCAACAACGCCCAGCCTCAAACGGCGAGACAAGCGGGGGAAAGGGCCATCAAAGTTCAGGTTTTCGGGTAAAAGTCTCTCAGCCATTCTGAACCTCCATTTCCGGGACCCGCGCGCCCTCCGGCAATATTTCCACCGCCATGAAGATGCTGGGGGTAATCGTCTCGTATTGATGCCAGGGATAATTGCCTGCGGCGTCATACATCGGCTTGTGCGTCGTGCCCGGGGCCATGAATTCTTCGAGGTAAAGGGTTTCAACATCCCGTTCGCGGCATTGCTGCATTTTGCCAAAGCCTACGATTTGCGTATGCACTTCGCGAAACCCCGATACCGGGCAGAACGGATGATCCTTGTGCAATCCGACATTCAGTGGAACCGAGCCGGAATGGTACATGGTCAGTCCAACGTTACCCACGAAGACCTTTGGCGACATGTAGTGGCTGACACCGCGCAGACGCTCCTCTTGGCGAACGTCAAAAGCAGATGGCCATGTATCTTTCACCCGTTCAAACAATTCGTTGTCATCGGCATGGGCGTCGAAACCGTAGACAATTACTGCGCGTTCCACACCTTTGAGTGCGCTATCTTGCACGATAACGGACGAAAGCGGTGCAACGGCCTGATCCTCGACCGAGAGATCCAGTTGCCCGAGGTTAAGAACAATTGCACGACCCTCGACAGATATTCTATCTTCACCGGTGAGGTGCTGGACGCGAAAGAATGGCTGGGCAAAGTCGAGCGTCTCAAACGGCATGGACCAGCTCCTTCCTCTCATCGTTCAGGAAATCGACCGGCAAGGGCTCGGGTGCCGCGCAACAGCTTTCTATCGTTTGATAGGCGCCGAATTTCGGCGCCCGTTCAATCGCGTCCATGACCTCAAAAACATGGTAGGCAAGCGCTCCACTTGCGCGGGGTTGGCGTCCTTCTTTTGCCGCCAAGGCCAGATCCAAAAGGCCGAGCCCGCGGCTGTCTTCATTGAACCCGTGTTTGTTTTCGACCACCTGCCAGTCTTCACGACCGGTTGGACGAGGTTGATGAGACCAGCGCGAGGTTTCACGCGTTTTCAACCAGACATCTCCCTGAAAGATGTTGGCTCCATGAACCGGGTCAGGGTCAGGGATGCTGATGGTGCCGTCTTCACCATAGATCTCGAAACGCGGAGTTTCGCTGTCCCAGACGTCGAAGCTCATGGTCATCGACCCTATAGCTCCGGAAGAGAACTGCAGCAGGCTTAGGGAGTGCGTGTCCACCTCGACATCTATCCATTCGCCGTTGCGAGGGCCATTTTCGATCATCCTTTTGTCGAACGTGCGCCGAGCCATTCCGGCGACCCGGTCAACGGGACCAAGGCAGCAAATCATTGCGGTCAGGTAGTATGGTCCAAGGTCAAGCAAGGGCCCGCCACCAGCTTGGTAGTAGAAATCAGGGTTGGGATGGTGGCGTTCTGTCCCGTGGGTACCGACATGTGCAAAAACCCCTGCCGGTTTGCCAATGGCACCCTCGTCGATCAAGTTCCGAACGGTCTGCCAGCGACCGCCCAAAAATGTGTCGGGCGCGCAACCGACCAGTAACCCCTTTTCAGAGGCCATGTGCAGGATCGCCTTTCCATCTGTCCGATTCATGACCAGTGGCTTTTCGGAATAGACGTGCTTGCCCGCCTTTAAGGCGCGCAGGCTGATTTCGGCATGCGCCGCCGGAATTGTCAGATTCAGAACGCAATCGATTGTCGGATCGTCAAACACTTCATCTGGCGTGCAGGCCTTGGCGATGCCGTATTGACCCGCTTTGGTGCGGCTTTCCGAAAGATCGAGACTTGCACAAGCAGCAACCTCGACGCTCGAAAATTCTGATAGTGTTTTTAGATAGATATCGCTGATACGACCACAGCCAATAAGGCCGACCCGGAAGGATTTCGATGTCTCACGTGTCATCATTCCTGTCTTCGTAGAGTGGTAAGTAATTCGGGGGCATCGGCCCTTTGTTCCGACCGCCCTGGTTCATCTGCTCCCAAGCGTGGGCGAGTATTCCGACCGAGCGGGACAGGCAGAACAGCCCTCGCGACAAAGGCGCAGGAAAGCCAAGTTCGCAGAAGATCACAGCTGTCGCGCCATCGATATTCATGGCAATTGGCCGACCGCCTCGTTGACGGCCGAGTTCGGCCTGAACCTCTTCTCCGATATCGGCAAACCGGCCAGAAACTGTGCCTTCTGTCGCCGCATCACGAACAAGTTTCATCAATCGAGGCGCACGTGGGTCGACGGGTTTGTGGAACCTATGACCAAAGCCCGATACGATCTTGCCATAGGTCTCGCGCCAGCTGTCCAGACCGTCCTTCACAGCATCATTCAACGATGCTCCGCAATCCATGCGAGCCGCGATATCATAGTACAGCTCTGCACACTGCTCTCCTGCCCCGCCGTGCACGTCGCCCAGCATGTTCACCGCAGTCGCCATCGCACTATTGAGGCCTACCCCGCAGGTGGCGGCCATACGCGCAGCCGCGATTGAGGGAGCCTGTGGGCCGTGATCCACGCCTGCGACCAAAGCGGCTTCGAACAGGCGCGCTTGAGCGTCGCTGGGCAGATCGCCCCGCACCATCAGCCAGATCATCTGCGGGAAAGATACGTTCCCGATCAGGTCCTCTATGGCGTTGCCGCGAAAAGCGATCTGTCCGGGTTTCATGTCGATGATGGAGGTACGCCACCATTGGCGAACGGCGCGCTCATCGATTGACATGTTTTCACCCAGCACAATCATTGAGTCTGCACCTCGTTGAGCGTCTGGGTTTTGCTTTGCGCGGCGAGGCGAATGGGCGCGTTGCGCGCGCCATAACCGGTATAGCCCATGCGGCGTTCAACAATTTCGAAGAAGAAGCCGTTAAAGATGGGGCGGCTGTATATCTGAAAATACTCGGAACCCGTTGCCCGATCGTAGAGAATGTTGCCTCGGCGCAGTTTGGCGATCAAATCGTCATCCAATCCGAAAGTCGCTTGCAGATCAGCGTAGTAGTTTTCTGGGATGGACAGGCTGGGAAAGCCGGATTTGAGCAATTGGGCTGAGGTTTCAAAAATATCGTCGGACTGGAAGGCGATGTGCTGAACACCAGCCCCAAAGCCATCTTCAAGGAATGACGCAGCCAGTGTTCGGCGCCCAACGGCTCCGTTCAGGTTCAGGCGCACTTCGCCCTCGGGACTTTCGATAGCCTGGCTTTGCACGACACCGGACGGGTCGGCGACGTTCACGATCGGGGATTTTGCCATCTCAAAAGTCGAAATGTAGTAGAGCAGCCAGCTTTGCATCTCATCATGACGCATCGTCTGTGCCAGATGGTCGATACGGCGAAGACCGGTTGGTTGGGTCGCTTTGGTTTTCGCAACCGGCTCGAACTCGATGTCCCAGACTCGGTGCAGATCGGATTTCTCGTCGATGAAATGGACAACATTGCCACCGACGCCTCGGATGGCCGGGATGTCCAGTTCCCCTGTTCCCACTGGCTGTGAGAAATTCGGCGCGCCCAACGCAGTCGCGCGCTGAACCGTTTGATCCGCATCCCTGACGCGCAACCCCATGTCACAAACCGAGGGGCCGTGGCCCAGGAACGCCGAATGGGCAAAACCTTCCTTTTCGGTATTCACAACGATGTTTATCGCGCCCTGCCGCCACAACTCGACGGACTTGGTGACGTGCTTTCGCTCCATTCGAAAACACATTGCTGACAGCATATCTGCCAGTTGCGCGCCGCTTACTTCATCAGCTGTAAATTCGACGAACTCAAAGCCTGACGCATAGACTCGTTCCGGCAGGTCCGGGATGCCGAAATCGGTTCCCGGCTCGGTCCGGGATACCTCATCCAGGAGGTTCACCAGCGACCTGTAGCTGTCTCGGGCCAGTGTTCGGCCACCGGGTTGAGGAGCTGCTTCGTTGACGCGCGCAATGGACCAAGACCCCTTGTACCCGGCGCGGGACAACACCCGCACGAAGCCCGCGAGGTTCAGCGACCCAAGCCCTGGCAAAAGCCCGAAGTGCCGCTTGAGCCGACGTATATCCATCTCAAGCCGGGGTGCATCGGACAGTTGCACATGGAACAGCCGCTCTCCGGGAATGTCCCGAAGGCGGGCTGGTTTGGACCCGTCGGCAAGCGAGAAGAAGGAATTCAAGGCCAACCCCAAATGAGGGCTGTCGATGGCTTCAACGACGCCTAACGCCTGCTCATCCGAGTGAATAAGATCCGACCATGGCAAGCCCATATAGGCCAGACGCAATCCCATCTCTTTCGCGATCTGGGCCGCCTCGCCAAGATCTGCGATTACCTGTTCTTCAGTCGCAGCGGCATCGACCTCGAAGGCAGACCCGATTAGCAGTAATTCCGTTCCCAACTCGCTCATCAGGTCGAGTTTGCGCTTCAGCCGATCAAAGGCGCGCTCCCGTCCGGCGTCGGCCTGGCCTTCAAGGTTATGGAAGGGTTGTAGCAGGCAAATCTTCAGGCCGAGATCTGATGCAATGTTCCGAATTTGCGATGGCGGCCCGTCAAAAGCGGTCAAATCCGGTTCGTGTAATTCGACACCCGTGAATCCCGCGTCAGCGATAGCACTCAGTTTTTCGGCCAGATCACCAGGGATCGACGTTGTCGAAACCGAGAGGCACATTATCCCTGATATCCAAACATACGCGGCAACCACAGGACCAGATCCGGCATCAGCATCATTATCACCAGGGCGAAGATGAGGACCGCGAGGAAGGCCCAGATTTCGGAGATGATTTCGCGCAGCGGAATGTCCGTCACGGCGTTGATCACAAAGAGTAGAATGCCATAGGGCGGCGTGATCAGGCCGATCATCGAGTTCACGACGACCAGCACTCCGAAATGCACCAGATCAATCCCAAGCGCTTCGCAGGTTGGAATGAACAGGGGCACGATCACCAGAATGATCGTTGTTGCGTCCAACACACAACCCAGCGCAAGGATCAGCAGGTTAACCAGGATCAGGAAAACAATCGGGCTAACATCCGAACCCTCCAGCAGTGCCGATATCGACTGTGGAATCTGTTCCTGAATGACGATGAAGTTCAGAATGAACGCGCCACCAATGACCACTCCCACGGCGGCGGAAGAGCGCGCGCTGTCGACGAACACTTGATAAAGACCACGGAAGGTCAGTGCGCGGTAGAACAACGCTGCCAGTAGCAGGGCGTAGAATGCAGCAACTGCGGCGGCTTCGGTCGGAGTGGTGACGCCGCCATATATGCCGTACAGCAGGATTGCGGGCATCAGCAGTGCCGGGAACGCGTTGGCTGTTTTTGCAGGCAATTCACGCAGCGGAACAGGTTCTTCCAATGCAAAGTTCCGCTTTCCAGCCAGATAGTAGTTCATCGCCATCAGGACGACGCCCATGATCAGACCCGGCAGAATACCTGCCAGGAACAGGGACCCGATGGAGGCTTTTGAGACAAGCGCATATAGGACCATCGGGATCGAGGGCGGAATGATCGGACCGATTGTGGCCGAGGCGGCGGTGATCGCTGCTGCATAGCCACGGCTATAGCGACCGTCCTTAGTCATCATCTCAATAATGATCTTGCCGATCCCCGCAGCATCCGCGACAGCCGAACCGGACATGCCCGAAAAGATCAGAGACGCTACCACGTTGACGTGCCCGAGGCCGCCCTTGAACCGCCCGACCGCGGCGACGCAGAAGTTCAGCAAGCGGTCGGTGATCGACCCCGCGTTCATTATATTCGCTGCGACGATGAACAAAGGCACGGCAAGCAGGATCGTGCTTTTGTAGAAGCCTTGCAGGATCTTCTCGCCTGCGAGTGCGACGTCCAGTCCGGCTGTGCCCAGATACACCAATGAGGCCAAAAGGATGGAATAGCCGATAGGTGTCCCGATGCCTGCCAGAAGAAAGAGAGCGAGCAGGCAGGAAAGAAGTTCAAAACTCATTTCTTAACTTCCTCGTCCTCTTCGACGTCGACACGGGGATGGTCGTCAACCACGTTGTACCCAACAACCAGTTCCAACTCTGTCTTTGGGGGGCCATTGCGCATGACGTCGAAGAATAGCCACGCGTAGCGCGCTGCGACGACCAACATGAATACCGCATAAATCGAGAATACTGTGCGCAAAGGTATCTTCTCGCCGGAAAACGGATTGCGGACAGTCGATGTCTTGCGAATTTTCATCCAATCGATGTAGTCCCACGTCGGAAGGAAGCTGTAGAGCATACCGACCACGATCGCTGCGGCCGCCAGCATCGCAAAGACCTGCCGCACGCGCATCGGCACGGAAAGGTAGATGATGTCGAACTTCACGTGATCACGTTCACGCACTATGAAAGCGCAACTGAAGAAGATCACCCAGACCCACAGAATGCCGATAAGTTCAAGCGTCCATCCTGCGGGGGTAAAGAAATACCGCAGCAGGATTTGTAAAAGGAATATCAGGAAGATTGCCGCCAGCATCCCGCCGGCAATCGCTTCGGTCAGTCGGGAGAACCCCTTGATGAAGGCTTTCATTGTGGTTCTCCCTCCCTTCGCTACTCAGATTTAGTTGCCCAGAGTGTTGATCTGCTCGAGCACGCCTTCCGGCCAAGCGCCCGCAAATTCGCTGTCCAGGTACATCGATTGTACCTGATCGCGGAACGCGGCGAGGTCGGGTTCGTAGATTTCCATGCCCTGTTCTTTGAGGAAACTGACCAGATCTTCTTCTTTTTGCAGCTGCTTCTGGCGACCCGATTCAGCGGCTGCGTCAGCAGCCTCCTGCACCTTGGCCTGCTGTTCGGGGGTCAGCCCATCCCAAACCTGTTTGCCAATGGCGATATAGTTCAAATCAACCAAGTGCGATGTCAGTACGATCTGATTGGTCACTTCGTAGAATTTGGCATCAACCACGGTCGGCAGCGGATTGTCCTGACCGTCAACGGCACCGGTCGACAATGCCGTATAGACTTCAGAGAATGCCATTGGTGTCGGGGCAGCACCCAGTGCCTTGCCAAGGAACTGCCACGCATCGGTGCCCGGCATCCGCAGGTTTACACCTTCCAGATCGGCGGGCGTCGCAATTGTCAGCTCATCCTTTGGCTGGCGCAGGTTCACCTGACGTCGGCCGAGATACATGACTGACAGGAGTTTGACGCCCAGTTCCTCTTCGGCCTTTTGCTTGAAGGCATCCATCAAGGGGTCGTTGAAAACGGCCACCTGATGCGCCGCGTCCTGATGCACGTAGCCTGCGGTAAAGATCGAAAACTCGGGGAAGAACTGTGCCAGTTCCTGCGCCGAAGTGATCGACATTTCCAAGTTGCCTCGGCTGAGGGCGTCCAACTCGGTGCCCTGAGCGAAGATGGTACCGTTATAGCTGGGTTCATAGCTTGCGAAATCGGCGACCATGGGCGCGAAAACCTCGGCCATTGCGACCGAACGCTGATCGGTCTCCGATCCTGATGTTGCGAGGCGTAGTTGTACTTTGTCTTCTGCCAGCGCACCACTTGTTGCGCTAAACAGAACACCGGTTGCGACCAGGGCTGATACAGCAGCCCGGCGGGTAAGTTTGGTAATCACTTTGCTCCTCCCTGAGACATCATGATGCTTCTTTTTTGCGATTCAGAGTTTTGACCTATTTTGGACATTTTGCAAGATGTTTTGCAAAATATCAGATATTTTTCATTACCTGCAATCTCTGTTGCTGCGTTTCCTGAAGGTTTCTTATCCTGACAGTCTCGCCAGTTCTGCAAGAATTCTGAATAGCTTCAATAACTTGAAGCGTTCTGAACCCTTCCCATCCAGACACAATCGGCACTGCTTCGTGCCGAGCTACTTCAACAAAGTGCCTGAGCTGATTGACCAGAGGGTCAGACGCACCCTTCTTCAGCGCGGTCGATGAAATAGGTGTCCACCAGTCCCTTTGCTCACTCTGGTAACTCCACAATCGAAGATCGGGAACGGACAACGAACCATGAGAGCCACCTATCATGTAGCTACTCTCAGTGATTGAGGGATAGATTGGATATTCTTGAGACGTCATCTCCCAGCTCCATGGAGCAACGATGCTGTCGGACACACTTATGGTCCCTATCGCTCCGCTTTCGAACGTCAATAGAGCACCGGCAACATCTTCGTTGTCGTAACCCCGCTGCGATGCAGCCGACTGAGCCTGTACGGTCATGACTTCTCCGGCCAGGTACCGCAGCAGATCCACATCGTGGACAAGATTTACCGAGATGGGCCCTGCACCGGGTTTCTTTCTCCAAGGCGCAGCATCAAAATACTCGTCTGGTTTATAGAACCAGCAATTCGCATGGACAGCGCGCACATCTCCAATCTTCCCATCGGCAATGGCTTCCTTAGCCGACCGGATCAGAGGATTGTGTCGACGATGATGTCCGACCATCAGTGGCACATTGGCCTTCTCCGCTGCTTGAACAAGCTCAAGCGCAGCGGTGGCTTCTACGGCGATCGGTTTCTCGACAAGAACGGGACAACCATGTCGAACACACGTGAGGCCTTGTTCGACATGAAGCGTGGTCGGGGTCGCAAGAACAGCTCCGTCCGGCGTCTGATTTGCAAACATTTTCTCGAGGGTCTCGTAACATGCGACCCCGTGCTCAACGGCGTAGGCACGACCTTCATCGCCGGGGTCGACCACCGCGACGAGATCAACATGGCGCAACGCTCGGATAGCGTCTGCGTGGCGGCGTCCAACAAGACCAATGCCGACAATGGCAATGCGAAAATTCTTAGACACTTTGCTTCCTTCCGGAGGGTCCGGAAAATCCCGAAACCGATGATTGCGATCGGGCTGTTTTGCCCAACTTGGCCACGACCGTATTGGGGTTTTCGCGATTCCGCAATAATGTATGATATTTTTATTTTTACCATACATCAGTTTGGATTGCTGATGTCTCTGAAAAATGCTAATTGAACGAGGAAACTGATAATATCGGGTGAAACGCATGGCG
This sequence comes from Ruegeria sp. CDSB113, assembly GCF_059611045.1. Lineage (NCBI taxonomy): Bacteria > Pseudomonadati > Pseudomonadota > Alphaproteobacteria > Rhodobacterales > Roseobacteraceae > Ruegeria > Ruegeria sp. CDSB113. The sequence continues at coordinate 12,863 of NZ_JBXWOU010000022.1, read as the reverse complement.
AAACAGCCGTCTACGATAGGTGCAAGCACCTATCAGCGCATCAAGCGGGATATCATCTTCGGGGAGTTGCAGCCCGGTTCCAAACTGAAGCTGGACGCCCTGAAGGAACGCTATTCGGCAAGCCTTTCGACACTTCGTGAAACCTTGAACAGGCTTGCCAGCGACGGATTTGTCGAAGCTCCCGAGCAACGAGGATTCTTGGTTACGCCAGTTTCACGAGAAGACCTGACCGAGATTTCAGAGCTGCGCGTTCTGTTGGAATGCCACGCGTTGGAGTTGTCCATTGCGAATGGCGACACGGACTGGGAAGGCAACCTCGTTGCCGCACACCACAAACTTCACCTGATGGAACAGCAGCTTCTCAAGGGCGACGAGTCCGAGAAAGAAACCTGGAAACGATATGATTGGGAGTTTCACCAAGCGATGATCGCGGCCTGCAACTCCAGGAACCTTCTGTCTCTGCACTCGATCATCTACGACAAATACCTGCGCTATCAGATGCTCGTGCTGACCTATCGCGGCGAAGAGGCCGTCAAAGAGCACAAGGGCATGTTCGATGCCGCGTTGGCCAGAGACGCCGATACGGCCAAGAAACTGTTGGAAGATCACATCCGAAACGGCCTCACCCACACGTTGGAGGCTATGTAAGGCGGCATGCTGATTGCGTGCTTCGACGTCTTCAGGTCGATTTGGCAGGGAATATCTCAAATTCTACATCTAAATCGAGAAGTTTGTGAACGGCCCAGAGCCGACATCCAGCAGCCAACCGAAATGCTGCGGTAGCGCCCGCTTTGCTGCCATTCGCTGCACTAGCGAGAAAGGAGGCCTGTCGAACTCACGAACTGCGGGACAGCGGCGACTTGCATTCGAAATCTAATGCCGTCTTCGCTTCCGGTTAGTTGGGTGTGTATTGGCGACGTAATTTTGCCATGCGATCACGGTCTGTTTCGGTTTATCGCCACTCACCGCGTACACGCCAGTGGCAACAATCGGTGTTGCGGAGCGTGTCTTGTTCTCTTCTGTGAGCCCTTCGGATTGTGGGCCCCGGAATTCAGAGAGATACGCCACCCCCGAAACTCTCAAACCCGTTTGTTGTTTCGGTCACATCCGCCTCGAAATGGAGGATTAAGGGCATTACCAAGGGCTCGATGTGCTCATTCCATACCGGTCCTTTGTAGAAACTATCTTTGATCCTGTCTCGCTCCCCGAGCGACAAGAATGCCCGCATCCAGTGGACTTTGTCAGGATTGTCCAGATCCCGCAGAGGGCCAAAGACCAGCATCCCGGCGTCGCGCAGTGCAACACGGTTCTCCTGCTCAAAGAACTCGATAAACTCCTCGCGACGTCCGGGTTTTAGTGTGTAGCGACGAACTTCGATAATCATGTGTGTAACCTGTTCGCTCAGAAAGTTCTCTTGGGGGAAGTCTGTTGAGATTGATCCTTACCGTACCACTTAACGTACTCATTTGTGGTACTAGGAACTCAGAACTTCCTGGGTTTCCGCACCCACGTCAATCTTGATAACCCATGATATCTCCCTCCGCATTATGGATGTGGTTGATACTAAATCTCTGTAGAAGTCCGCCAAGTTCGAACAAAGTCTGTCCAGACCCACTAGCCATCGATTGACCGAAACAACGGATCTTGCCGCATATGAATTTCATATGTCGAATTTCGGGGCGATGCCGCATGCATTTTCTTGATGAATCCGGTCGAACATCCGACTGCCTCCAGCCGAGGTGACCGAGCCAAAGACGCCTCTTCCTTCGAGTTTCTATTCTAAACGAAATCAGTATATTATCCAGAATCTGTACAACTCCAAAAGCGTCAATCTTGAGTGTGAACTACAGTTCAGCTTGTACTAGGGTTGAATAGTGTTCAGCGCCTTGAACCAAGTTTATTGTGGCTTTTTCACCAAACACACCCTTTAGCGAGTGAGACATTTCAACCGGCGACCAAGTGTCATTAGTCCCGTGCCAAAGGACGACGTCGCACTGCACCGCTGACATAGTTTCGCTCCAATCCGCGACATAGGCGCTGATAAATGCAAGATAGGCCGCTGGCCTCTGTACGAAGCTCTCCGATAGCGCCTTTTTCACAACGCTGACGAAGGTCTCGTCTTCTAAAAGAACTCTTTCCGCAGGGCCGCACTTTGCGAACAATACTTTGACCATAGTTTTTGGAAAAAACCGGGTCAGCAAACTTTGAAGACGCGTCAGAAACCGGAGTATCCTTGGACGCTTCATGGCCAACTCAAAAACAGGTTTTCCCGCCATCTTGGGTAGAAAATCACCTATGAAAAGTGGGGCAGCGGGCGATATCAATGTTAGTCGGCCAACCAGGTTTGGCCTGGACGCCGCAACTTTTATTGCCGCCATGGCGCCGATGGAAAAGCCAACCACATGCACACACTCGCCGTCGGTTTCCCCCAACGCTGCATCTATGGCATCACAAAGATCTGCGTCGATGGCCTTCGGATTAAAGTTCAGCAAATTCAGAGCAATGGCTTCAATACCAGGATTGGCCTTACTTAGTAGCTCCGCATCTGATGGGCTGCCAGGCATACCGTGGCAAAACACTACTTTCTTCATGATCGTATTCCCGAGTGGTTTAAATGTGGCGCCACAGATCAACTGCCAACCGTCAGATCATCTAAAGTTCCACCGTTGCGCAGGAAGTCGCTCCAAACCCAGGTCATGCGGTCCACAAACCACATCTTGCCGCCCGAGATCACTACTATGCCGAGGCACGTGAAACCTAAGTCGAATGCCCACAGACCATATGCAAATGGCAATAGACCAACGCCGCTGGCAATGGCGACCGTATTTGCGACGCGCTTATGATGTTCCGCAACTTTGTCGCGGTGCCGCAGCCAGACACGCTCGCCAAGAACACCCTGTGCGGACCAACTGTCGAAAGACTCCGGCCGCGAAAAAGCGCGTGGGTTGATCCATATCCAGACAAGAACGATGCCGACCGCAAGCCACGCCCAATAATCAATCCATGCTCTGCTCCAGATTGCAAACGCCAGAAGAGGCAGGGGTGTCAACACACGGGTCCAAACGGACCAAGGGTTTGCATGTCGCAGCCAAACCTCGTCCTTCATGCCCATAAGGCGTTCTGAAAATCGAGCTATGTCCATCTTTGCAACTCCTGGATCCACCTCTCCGAAAATAGGAGGGGTAGGATTGATTGAAGTGTATGACGACGCTGGGCCGCTCGTCAGTTGGTAGGCGTCTGGTTTCTTATTTGAACCAGGGCTTCAGCCCAGGCATTGGGTTGGTCGTACATCACCATATGGGCAGCGCCGTCGATACGGGTAAAACTCTTCGCTGGAGCCTTCAGGTGTTCGTAATATTCCTGTGCCAGATCGGCTGGCGTGTTCTGGTCTTCTGCTCCGGTTATAAAGTGGACCGGTAGATCCAGGACCGGGTGCGAGGTGAAGAGGTCGTATGCACCAACGATCTCGGGCTGTTCAATTGCTGTGCTCGATAGCTCAAGACCGCGGAGATAGTTCTTAACCTGTGCGTCAGTGTAGTAGGGGCTCCGCCCTTCTAGCACATAGGAGAGATAGCGATCCCATAGCCCTTCGGTGTGAAAGTCTCCAGCTCCATATTCTGCCAAAACTTCGCGCTGAACGGTGAGATCTGCTTCATCAAGTGCATCGAAAGGTTCAATCGCCTTGAGTTTCTGCTGAGTTTCAACATCGCCGCGAACTTCGACCTGAACCATTGCCCACTCAAAACCCATGTTCATACTGCGTACCCACGCGACACGCTCTGACGTTGGGATGAACGCGTGATAGGGGGAACTATCCTCTGCGATAGTCATGAACCCTAGCGCGCTGCCCCAGGACTGGCCGGTCAGGAATATTTTTTCTTGCCCAAAGCGGTCGCGTAGGAGGTTGGTGAGTTGAAGCGTATCCACCACCAAATTGGATGGCGTGATGTCTTCTACCGTGAGATCTTCGTTGAATGAACTTCCGGCTCCGCGTTGATCCCAGTGGACAACGACAAAGCTTTCTTCCAGCAAGGGCGTGTGGAACAGATCGACCCAGGGCATCACGGCACCACCCGGACCCCCGTGCAAAAACAGCAGGACCGGTTGGGACAAATCACAAGTGCGAATAAGTATCGTTTGCTCAATCCCGCCAAGAACAATTATTTCCTGTGAAACGAAGCTTCCGAAACACTCTTTGGCTGCAACATCTTCACCGCTGCGCGTCACGGTAACTTCTTGACGATCCTGGGCAAAAGACCATCCAGCAACGATGGCAGCACAGAATGTCAGTAGTAAGAGACGGCGTTGACGTTTGAATGAGTACATTGTTCGCTATCCTTTGAATTAAAGCATTGTGGTTGCGTCTCAAATCTGTTGCGACCTGAACTCAATACCTCAGGTAGAGATTGGGCTCGCGCTCGTGATATTCTGGGAGGCCAACATCGCGACGCACGTGATTAGATAGGAATGCCAGCTCGCCATGTTTGGGCAAACGCGGGGAAACAGGACCGCCCATAAACGCTGGACGTTTCGGGACCACAAAAGAAAGATAACCGAGCCAAGCTTTCACTTTTAGTGGTCCTAGGTGTAGCCGCTCATTCTTTAGAGTTGATACTTTAGTCACCTGGCGCCTCGTCGGAATTTGAAGGTGGTAGAAAAATGGGGAACCGTTTGAAGTCCCCCGTCATTTTCGAAATCTCGAAAGGCTTCGGCTAGAACTTGTAGGACACCCGAAGCGCAACAGAGTCAGCAGTGATATCATCACCCGACGTGTCATATGTGTCTCGCAGGTATTCAAGACCAACCAGAACCCTGTCCGTCGCGCGATACGTCAGGCCAACACCGGCGGAATAGCCGTCTTCGTTCTTGGATCCGCCATCAATGTTTGCATAGCCAATCACGCCATAGAGGTATGTCCGGCCAAATACATGCCCACCTTTGAACTTCAGGCGTACAGTATCGACTTTCTCGGCCTTCCCTCCGGACTCAACCTCAGCGCCCGCGTCATAAGTAAGTTCACCGCCAATTACGTAGCCGTCAAAATCGTGAAGGTAACCGGCATGGAGACCCAGAGCTGCATTTCCATTGTCGTTGTTGCCCTCGGAGACATCGATTGTGGATAGCTGCAAGCCCGCATTGAAACCGGTCCAGCTTTCATTTGCCAAGGACAAATTCGGCATCATGGCTGCCAGTGTGATCATCGTGATTGTCTTCATTTAAAAGGTCCGTTCTCTTGATTGTACGGAAAGACAATCTGGACGCTGGGCATGCATGATGCGCCAGCGGGAGTGATTTTCCGTTAGTGGGGGTATTGGAATTAGTGTTTTCGAGTTTCCGTCCAGCCGTGATCCAGAACTTGGATTAGAGGATGGGTTTAGGCTTGCTGGTCATTTGAAGCAGTTTCCCTGATTGGTCATATCGGGCAGTGACCAGCACCCGGCGCGCATGTGCCACCTCTAGCGGGCCACCAACTACTTCCCAAAGCCCAAAGGTAAAAAGATCCAGTGTTCCGTGGCCTGCCGCACGGACAAGGTTCGGTTTTGTCCTGGGCTCAACATCATACACGGCCACCCAGTCTCCATTGGCTTGTTGCTGCAATTCATCAGGTGAGCCCAACTGGCGTTCTACATTGAACCGGGTGGCCTCCTGGCTAACGACGCTCAGGTCAGGGCCATCTCTGCCAGTCGCTGCCATGTTGGCTGCGCATCCGCTCAGAGCGGCACCAAAGATGAGCGCGGCGAACACTGAACGCACAAACTGACTGGAGGTCGCAATGCGTTGCATTGCTAACCATCGAACTCGACCTGCTTCAAAAGAGACTGGGTTCTTCGGCCTTATTGATTTATGGGGTTTTTTCATGGCCTTTCCATATCCTGATTGAATTGTGCGTTGCATTGGGGGCTTCTGCTTCAAGCAGTTTGTGATCAGAATCCCGAGCAGTTCGCGAATACCCGCCAGGCGAGACATTCGACGCAACTCGGATGGCGAAGTAATTCCACAGACAAGAGCATTCATGACATTCGATCCTGCATCGTGCGCGCAACTCAACCGGGTCCGCAAAGCACTACCGCTTGCGGAGTTTGGCTGCGTAAACGCATCGTTAAATTCGGGTTGGCAGGTGAATTACATTGCTCTGCCAGGTGAGTCGGGGTACAAACCGACCACGGGTCTGTATTTGCAGACCGCCGGTCGGTTTGCAAGAGGAAAGTGCATGAAATCTACGAAGCGAAAGAATTTGCCCCCCGAAGAACGGCGTGCTCAGCTTCTGGGGTGCGCGCAGATGTTGTTCTTTTCCAAAGGCTTCGAGGATACCACCATACAAGATGTGCTTGATATGGCGAGCGTCTCAAAGGGCGGGTTTTATCATCACTTCAAATCAAAGGACGAGTTGTTGTTTGGCGTATTGGACGGAATGGCTGAGGGTGTCTTTTCGCAGATGGCTGTTGTTGCTTCTGATGAGACCTCCTCTGCGCTCGACCTGTTGCACAGCTTTATCCACCTGCGAGCCAACTACTTACGTGAACATGACTACCCTGGTCAGGTTGAATTTTTCCGGGTCATGAATCAGGACAAAAACATGGTTCTGCTTGAACAGTTCAAGCGCAGGGTCAGAACCGGTGCTATGCCCGTCCTGACCGGGATCATTCAGAAAGGCTGTGATGAGGGCACGTTTACTGTTGCAGATGTTGATACTGCCGCAGAACTCATTTTGTTCCTAAGCACCTTTATTGATCTCGCGCTGTTGCGCGCGATTGATGCACGGGGATCTGACACAGCCGATCATGCCGCAGATAAATTGCAGGCGGCAATCGACATGCAGTTTCTCACACTCGACAGAGTTTTGGGCCTACCTGACGGGACAACGAATTTCGGTTGGCCGGAAGCGGTAGACGTTACAATGGCAACTCAGCCTCCACTGCTTCCTTCGTCCAATTGATGTAGCTCATAAATTGACCAGACAGGCACGAGACCCATGGCGACAGTAATTCTTCTGAATGGCGTTGGGAGCGTTGGTAAAAGCTCCATTGCAAAAGCACTTCAGAACATATCCACGCAAGCGTTTTTGCATGTTGAAATGGATGCATTCCTAGCGATGCTGCCAAGTCGGCTTGAGGGCCATCCAGACGGGTTGAGCTTTGAAGAGAGGGTCGAGGCCGGGAGGGTGACAACCTTTGCCAAAACCGGGCCCATTGCTAAGCGTGCACTATCCGGAATGCGTCGGTCAGTTGCCGCGATGGCAAGTGTCGGGAACAACCTGATCGTTGACGAGGTGCTGTTTGGAGATACGGAGTCCGGGTCAGCGGACGCTGTGTCTGAATACCGGACCTTACTGGATCCATATGATTTTTACATGGTTGGGGTTTTTGCACCGCTGGAAGCCCTTGAGGAAAGGGAACGAAATCGCGGAGACCGAAAGATCGGGTTATCCAGATGGCAATTCGAGCGCGTACATGAAGGTATGATTTATGATCTGTCTATCAACACAGCGACTGCATCCCCGCAATCATGCGCCGAATTGATAATAGCAGGCTTAAGTTTGTGATTTCCGCAGGTGGGCCTTTGGTCGCACTGATTACGTCAATACAACAACCTGTGCGTCTGATCATCTGCCCTACGCGTGAACACTCCAATATCTCTAAACGTGTGGTCGGAAATGACGAACGCACTTCGCGCCGTACCGAATGCCTATAAATTGGCGGCAGGACGGAGAAACATGTCCTGGAAGTCACCCTGATGAGCGTTGACAGCTTTACTCGAAATTTTGGACGGAACTGCCTTGTTTTTCCGGCGCAAACTTACACACTCATCAGCGATAACACTGCATAGCAACTTCATCCGAGAGTTGCCCGGAATTCAATCCGAAAACTGCATCGTGAAAATTCGCCGTTGCCAAATGTTTAGTCTTGGCATCTGTTGGATCAGGTCAATCTGGAGCGTCGTTTTCGGCATAGCCTGAGATCATGACGTCGTTGATTGTGCTCTGAACGACAAAGTAGGCGCGGATTTGCTCATCCGTGAAACGTTCAACAAACTGCGTCATACGAGCCATCTCGGTCGCGCGTATCCCTTCGATTACCGCTTTGCTCTGTTCTGTGAGGCAATAGAAGTTCGAAGTCCGGTGCTGAGGGTTTGGAAGGACTTTTAGAAGTTTTCGGTCAACAAGATCTTTAAGGAGTCGCCCAACCAGTTGTCGCTTCACCTGCAAGATTTGGGTTATTTCAGGCGCCGTTGCTTTTTGCGCCGATAACAAAACTTCGAGAATGGCACGTTCTCCGACACCAATGCCTGTGCCATCCAAGTCCGCTTCGACGCGTGCTGTGATGTTACGCAACAAGGGTCTGGTCAACTGTATCCCGGCGTACAGCATCTCAGCAGGCGACATATTTTCGGTGTCGGTAGCCATTTGCAGGCATCCTTTAAGTTATTCGTCAACTCAGTTGACATCTTCATTCTGGCGACCTATTTACCCGATACGGCCCCAAAACTCCAGCGGCGGAACCAACTGATGCCTGATGATATGCCTGTGAAACTCCCAGATCCAAGATCCCGGAACCCACTTGTGTTTCCGGATGGCACTCATGATCCTGCGACAGTGTTTTTGTCGGAGGTCATTGATCACCCTAATATCGAAATCGGTGACTGGACATACTACAATGATCGCAGCCTGCCGGACGACTATGCTGAAACCCTAGCGCCTTATCTGTTCCCAGGAGCGCCTGAGAGGTTGAGTATTGGCCGCTTCTGTCAAATTGCTCAGGGTGTGCAATTCATAACGGCGACCGCCAATCACCCAATGGCAGGTATCTCAACATTTCCATTCGCCGTCTTTGATCGCGAAATGATCGGAGGCTATCGGGATTCTTTGCCAAGAGGTCGAGACACTAAAATTGGTCACGATTGCTGGATAGGCAGAGAAGCCGTGTTGATGCCCGGTGCAGAACTTGGATGTGGTGTGATCGTTGCTGCAAGAGCAGTGGTTCGTGGCAAAATACCAGACTTTGCAGTCGTTGCTGGAAACCCGGCAAAGGTCATTCGGATGCGGTTTGAACCGCCGGAAATTTCCAAGCTCCTCGAGATCGCCTGGTGGTATTGGACTCCGGAGAAGATCGCAAAAAACCTGCATTTGATTGAGCAGGGCGATGTCGCTGCTTTGACAAGATGCAACGAAGATAGGGCTCTAGAGTAAAAGCCACTTCAGCTAAGTCCAGGCAATATAACTCCAGTTCAACTATGCAGAAATGGTGCTGCATTCTTGCGGGTTTCGACCCGTTACAGATCAGTGTTGCCTGAAGCTGGGCCAGTCCTAAGGGCGCTTGCGCCAACAACACTCACAAACATTTTGACCACCAAAAGCGCACGACGACACGTCGTGCCAAGACAAGAAAGAGGAAGACATGAGAAATACATCAGTAATGATCGCATCGGTCGTAGCTGTGATGATCGCGCCCAGTATCGCGACGGCAGATGACGATTGGGCCGGGGTATACGCGGGCATTCATTTTGGCGCTGCCGACGGTGACCTTTCAAGTGGCTCAGCCAAGTTAAGTGACCATTCAGCCGTCTACGGGTTGCAACTCGGCTACAACTATAGCCTGGCCAATAACTGGATCATCGGGAGCGAACTTAGTTATAGCACCGCTGAGTTTTCTGCATTTGGCCCCTCAAAAGACATGGACACGACGCGCTTGAAACTCAAAGCGGGATACGGCGTGGGCGCAGCCATGTTCTATGGTGTTCTGGGCTACTCGAACATTGATCTTGATGGCAAGAACGAAAGCGGTGTGACTTACGGGCTTGGTGTGGGCTACAAAGCAACAGAGAGTATTGTTCTTAACGCAGAACTTCTCCGCGACAGCTTTGATTTTGAGTCATCGGGTGCGGACGTAGATGTAGACGTAACCACGCTCCTTCTCGGTGTGTCATATCAATTCTAATCTTGAACCTATTAGGATCTTCGAGACCGATATCAATTTAGATTTGGGCGCCTGCAATGGAGATCATTCTTTTGCAGGCATCCCCTCTGGCCGGCCACCGGCAATGCAAGTGCGATACTCGCGGCCTGAAGGAATTTCGCTGTGGAACCAAGTTCGATTATTCTATTTTCCGGACTTATTGTCAGTGCTTGCGTATTGGGTGGAGCAATATACTCCGGCCTTGCGCGCATCGCCGATGCTCTCAATAGCAAGAATTCGAAACGGATCAAAAATGTCGAAGACGGGCATGCTCGATAGCTGGGTTGGTTGAATTCAAACATTATCCTTCCCGTAAGAGCGGTGGTCGCCGAACAGAGCGATGTAGCCATATCGCAAATTACCAAACACGCTAGTTCGATCCTAAAAGGTGCACTGCCGTCTCAACCAAAGCGTCTGTGCCTGCGATTATTCCATCAGCATCAAATTCAACGAAAATATCGGGTGGGATGCCGATACCCTCAAACGCTTCGCCTTGAGCGGATATGTATTCCTGGTGGGACAGCCCAAGCAACCAACCGTTCGGCAGCGTAAACTCCAGCACATCGGACAATCCGCCAGACGATCTTGTCCCCATGATCGTGGTTTCCGGCCGCTCTCGCATGATCAGTGTGAATATCTCAGCAGCGCTCCCTGTCATCTCGCTTATCAAAACAACAACAGGTTGCACCAAATTGGGGCCTTCAGTTGGTTGAACTGTAACTTGAAATGGTTCGGAAAACCCTTCCTGTTGCCACGATCTCTTACTGAATGCGGTTACCGGGGTTTGCAGGAAATACTCTGCAATCGCCACCGCTACGCTGTCTGAACCACCAGGGTTATAGCGCACATCGACAACAATCCCCTTGGCATCCTGAAGGTCCATTACAAATTGCTGGAACGCTCTAGATGCGGCTTCGTGTGACGATTGCCCAATAGGCTTCTGCACTTCCATTTCCTTGATCGCGATGTATCCAATGCCATCGGAGCGCATACCGTAGCGGATTGAGAAACCCTCCAGGCCTTGAACTGGAAGCTCTGCCTGGCTCAAAGCGGTCTGCCAGAGGAGCTTGCGGGTCAGCGATGGATTGGCTTTCAGCCAGCTCGGATCTTCCTCTGGCGAAAAATACCCCTGATCCCCCATCGATAACTGAACGTGCCCATCATCGAGGCCAAGCGTCGCATGCTTGAGCAGAAAAGAAAGCTCAACTTCACTGAGGTCATCAGATGAGGGTGCCAGTTCCCTGCGTGTGTCCCAGTCAACATTGTGAAGATCAAAAAATGGATAATGCTCATCCATCGCAGACCAAAAGACGCCAAATGTATGGATCGCGCCACGTTCGGTATGATCAGGTTCGGCACATTCAGAGGGAAACTCGGAACGAGTGTGTCGGATTGGCTCTACGACGCCATCAACGCTAAGTTCCAGCATGTCATTTCGACGCTCTATTGAGGCGCCTGCCATAAGTTTCACCAGACCCAAATGCGCTGGAAAGGCATACTCTCGAAAGCAACTGACAGCTGTTGTTCTATACACTTCAGCACGCAGTCTCGTAATGCGCAATACTTGGCCGTAGTCAGGAGCAACCCAGGTTCCCAACATTTCCTTGGAAGGCATATTGATGAACCAGGACGCTGCAACAGAAATAGCCCCTGCAACCAACAATGAGGCAAGTATGCGAGACATGAGCTTTTTCATCAATTGACAGGCTTAATGGTTTTCATGCCGACCCGGTGAACTCGGTGGGGTCGATATTCAAATGCAGCGCCACAAACGCGCTATCGATTGCGTGGATGCTGCTTGGCGGTTCGCTCATTTCCCCTCCGGTAGTTTCCTGTCAAGCGAGCCATTTCCTGTTGCTGACCCTCGAAGTTCAGGTTGCTCATGTCCTCAAGAAACCACTCAGCCTTTTCTTTTCGGAGCGTCGCCGCCCACTTGCCATTGTGAGTTATGGACACGTCGCCGTTCTTGGATTGTTTGAACGAAAACCCGAGGTCTGCTGAATTCATCTGGATATTACCTGGCCTGCGTTCTATCTCTGGGGTCATATGGGCTTTATATGACAGTCTCATGTTATTTTGGATCCAATACGATCCAGGTTCCCGCCGGTTACGTCGTTTTGTAGAATTTTTTGACGGGCTTCTTGTTCGATGGACAGGCGCATCTGCAAGTCTGCCAATTTGCACATTTCTATTTTCCTTGCAGTAAGATCCGTGGTTTCTTGATATACTTTCCGTTGCTCCTCCACTGCTTTCTTCAAAACGATTTCGTTTGGCAATACACCCGCTTCTGCCATGATCCCGAAACCAGCTGAAACGATGTTACCGGCGTCGCGCTGTGGCAAAGGCTTCCCCTCACCTTTCAGGTTTTCCAACTGCCCTCCGGCTTGTGCTTTGTGGATCTGGTTTTCGATCAGTGTTCGCCACTTCATGGAGCTTCCTCCGAAGAATGTCTTACACTAGGCATATATGGATGGAATTGCTTTATGTCAACTGAGTTGACGGTTTGAATATCAAGTGCTGGAAGTGTACTTCGTCCGCATTGTGTGAAATTCCTAGGTGAGACTCTCCTCCGACCTAGTTCTTACCTTTACAGGCATGATCAATTATTAAACCTGCTACTGGGTCGGCCACGTAGAACCGTGCATAAAATGCCCGACAATTGGTCGCTTCTATAAAGATGAACAATATCATATTTGATCCAGGCTTTACTGGGTTCATCCACAAAAGACATTTGTGCGAAGCGCAGCATTAGTCAATCTGGGCTCATAGCCGATCTCGGATGCAGCGCAGCATCGGCCCAACGTGAGCCGTCGAGCCCGTTCAAGGCGGCCCTAACCGGATGAGGTGGGTGGCTCCTGCTCCACCGGCATCGAATGTGCCAAAGTGCAGTTGTCAACGACTGCTAGGAAA
>NZ_JBXWOU010000021.1:0-35103 GCF_059611045.1 Ruegeria sp. CDSB113 | reverse complement strand
AAAAAGCCACCAACGACGTGACCGCAGCTGCCAAGAAAGCAACTGCTGCCAAGTAAGCAAACGCCGCGAGGCGCACCTACTCCTCCCAATCGGTGCTATCGCGCAGGGCAGGTCGAAAGACCTGCCCTTTCTTTTTGTGCTGCGCTCGCATAGTCTTTGCTGCAATGCATCATCCTTGGGGAGGGTAAACGGTGTCGGAACAAGAAAAACCACTGTTGATCAAACGTTACGCCAGCCGTCGGCTGTATAACACCGAGACCAGTGACTACGTCACGCTTGAAGACATCGCGTCGTTTATTCGGGACGGGCGCGAAGTACAGATCATAGACCTGAAGTCAGGTGATGATCTGACGCGGCAATATCTGCTGCAAATCATTGCTGAACACGAAAGCCGCGGCGAAAATGTGCTGCCGGTCAATGTGCTGAACGATCTTGTGCGCAGCTACATGCTGCCGGGTGGAGGTGTGATGCCGCAATTCCTGCAAAGCTCATTCGAGATGCTGCGGGAAAACCAGAGCAAGATGATGGAAAACATGAGCGCGATGAATCCGATGTCTCAGATGCCGGGATTCGATGCAATGCAGGCGCAGCAGCAAGCGTTCCTGAAAGCCATGACAGGAGGACTGTCCGGCGGATGGTCCGGTCCGGACAAAGACGATGACGCCAAATCCGAGCCCAAGGAAGATTTGGACGACATCAAAAAACAGTTGGCGGAACTGCAGCAAAAGCTGTCCAAGCTTAACTGACGCGGCCAAAGATGCGCTGGTTGATCCTGAGTATCACGTTACTTTGGATGCAACCCGCGCTGGCGCAAGGCGTTTTCTCGGACCAGTGGACCCAAGTTTGTACATTGGGGACACGGGCCGAAGCCGGATGTGACGCGATTCGTGCACGCGAAATTCTTGCGGCTGATCAGCCCCCGTGGCGCGCGATTGGACGTGTTAATTTTGCCAGCCGGGATCAAAAGTCTCACTGCACCGGTGTTCTTGTTTCGGACAATCTTGTCCTGACCGCCGCGCATTGCCTGTACAACACACCGCGTCAGCGGTGGATTCCACCCTCAAGCATCCGTTTTGCCGCCGGTTATCAGCGCGGAGAAGCCGCTGCGGTTTCAGGCGTGAAAGGGTATCGGCTCCATCCCGAACAGGGCGTTGAAGGCCGGTTTGATGACAGGGCAGACTTGGATTGGGCGGTTCTCGAACTCAGCGCGCCGATTGGGCAGCAGGTCGGCTATCTGCCCCTAGCGGATGATGGCGCCACTAGCACGTTTGTTGCGGGGTATCCCGGTATCCGGCCTCATGTGCTGAGCAAAACAAAAACCTGTCAGCCGCACCGCCATTCAAGCGGGGTTTTGCTGGCGACATGTCCGGTCATGATGGGGGATTCCGGTGCGCCTTTGTTGGTCGAGATGGACACTGGTTTGCAGGTCGTCGGAATCCTATCCCGCGTGGCTGCGACCCCCAAGGGGATCACAGCACTGTTTCTGCCGGTCGATCTTTTTGACCTTGGACCTTAGTCGTCGTCAGGTTCCGTACACCGGAACCGGTCCCGTAACCTCGCCCACAGACGCCAGCAGGATATCCGAAATCACGTCCAGCTCTTCGCGCGTCAGGCGCACCGGCAGTCGGACGTCGCAGGCTTTCATAAGCATTGCGCGGGTTTGCGGTAGCTCGAACTTTTCCGGCAGGAATTGCCAGTTCCAGAATGCGCGTGCGTTGTCCTTGCTCAGGCCAAAGACCTGAACTTTGACGCCACGCGCCTCAGTCGCCGCAGCGAAGGCGCGGATATCGTTGTCGTCCATGTCCACTAGGTTGAACTGTATGGAATCCGGTGCCCGGCGTTCAGGCTCCAGAGGGGCAGGGACGTCGATATGGGGCGATGTATTCAGCCGGTCTGCAACATAGTCGTGGTTGGACAGGCCATCACGCACACGACGCGCAAGTTCCGGGATTTGTGGCCGGATCACCGCAGCGCTCAGATTGCTCATCCGCAAGTTATAGAGCGGCAATTGGTTCTGCCAGCGGGCGAACGCCTGCTCCAACTCGGGCGAGTTGTCGCCTTGCGGCCCTTTGTGTTTCTTCCAGTTATGTTCATACGCGCCCGACATGATCACGGCTTGCGCCACCAGATCGGCGTCGTCGGTGATCAGAATACCGCCTTCGCCCGCGTTAATCATCTTGTAGGACTGGAACGAGAAACAGCCGATCTTGCCTATCGTGCCGATATTGCGCCCGTGCCAGGTTGTGCCTAGCGAGTGCGCCGCGTCCTCGATCACAGGGATGTCGCGTGTGTCACACAGCGCCATGATGGCATCCATGTCCGAGGTGTGGCCACGCATATGGCTGATGATCACGGCCTGAACGCCGTCCAGTTTGGCTTCGAAATCCGCCATGTCGATGCGATAATTCTCACCCACTTCGCACAGGACCGGGATGCAGTCCGCATGAACGACCGAGGACGGAACGGCGGCGAAGGTGAAACCGGGGATCAATACCCGCGCATCCCGCGGCAGGCCGAGCGCTTTGAGGGACAGGAACAGAGCGGCCGAGCAGGAGGATACCGCCAGGGCAAATTTACTGCCCAGCAATTTGGCAAATTCGGCCTCAAGCAAGGCAACCGGCGCGTCCTGCGGCGCGGTATAGCGAAACAGATCGCCTGACTGCATCAGGGCGTCGATGGCTTCTTTTGCTGCTGGGGGGATGGGTTCGGCGGCATGAACGTTTGGCGGAAGCGTCATATTTGATTTTCCCAAATTCTATCTTTGGGAAAGATAAAGCTATTTTTTCAGCAATCCAACCCTTCAATCGCCCATGGGGCGAAATTTCACCGATCTCTCAAATTCGGATGCTCTGAGGGATTACGGTGCTTCGACCGGCCAGCTTTTGGTCTTGCAGCCGACGCGAAAGTAAGGTGCGATTAGTTCAACTCTGCTTTTGTTATTCACGGGTTGGACCACAGATTTGATATTCAGACTTTTGACATGGCTGTTGGCGATATCCTCGTTCGCAACAGTCGCACACGCCCAATATGTTCTCTCGGATGGAACCGAAGTCGCGCCGCTCGAGATGTTTCAGGAATGCGATGTTTGCCCTGAGATGATCGTGCTGCCTTTGGGCGAGTTTCTGATGGGTGGGCCTCCGGGAGAGTCAAAGCAGAACGTCAAGTTTGATGAAGCTGGCAACTGGATACCCGTCACGCCCGACAACCCTTATATCGCCTTTCATGAGGGGCCGGTGCACAAGGTTACGGTTGATCTGCCTGTTGCCATGGGCCGCAATGAGATAACCCATGACCAATGGATGACCTGTGTGCACGATGGCGGCTGCGGCGGGTACGAGCCGCAGGACTTTATTCGCCTCCCCAAATCCAAGCGCGCAAAGGTCAGGGGCAACCATCCCGTTATCACGGTCTCTTATCTGGATGCGATTGCCTATATCGATTGGCTAAACAGCAAGGTTGGGATGGACGTCTACCGCCTGCCGACTGAGGCAGAGTGGGAATGCGCCGCCCGCGCCGGAACGCAGACACCCTTTGCGCAGGGCGAAGAAGTCACCACGGATCAGGTGAATTTTCTGGGCAGCGCGACCGAAATCATGCTGGGCGAAGAGCGGCCTGACCTTGTTTCGCGCGGCACGCCTGTACCTGTAGACCAACTGGACGCCGCTAATGCGTGGGGACTGCGCCACATGTCGGGCAATGTGATCGAACGCACGATGTCCTGCTGGACCGACACCTATGCGGGGTGGGAAACATCCAGCCGCTATCTGGAAATGGCTCTCGAAACGCCGTGCGCGAAAACAGTGAGCCGGGGTGGAGCGTATGCGGCAGCAATGAACACTTCTCGTGTTGCCAATCGTGGGAGAGCCTTGCGGGATACCCGATCGACTTTGGCGGGGTTCCGCGTTTTGAGAGAGTTCAAGCAAGCGCCTTAGCGTCACACCCCCAACCGGTCCCGCAACGCAAACCATGTCATCGCAAGCACTAGCAGCGGGCTACGCAGCGCGGGCCCTCCGGGAAAGGGCAGGGCGGGGACGCGGGCCATTGTGTTAAACCCTTCGGCTTGCCCCTGGATGGCCAGCGCCATCAGTTGACCCGCATGCGTGGCCGTGCCGACCCCGTGCCCGGAATAACCCGACGCGGACAGGATATTGGGCGCGATCCGCGCCAGGTACGGCATTCGGCGCATGGTGATAGCCAGAGTGCCGCCCCAAGCGTAGTCGATCTTTACATCGCTTAAGTGCGGGAAAATCTCGGTCATGGGTTTGCGCACCGTTGCCGCAATATCGCCGGGAAAGCGATAACCATAGCTTTCGCCGCCGCCAAACAGCAGGCGACCATCGGCGCTGAGGCGAAAGTAATTCACCACGAACTTGGTGTCGGCCACGGCGACGTCTTTTGTCAGGACGCGGGCGGCATCCACGCCCAAAGGCTCGGTCGCGGCGATGAAGTTGTTGATGGGCATGACCTTGGTGGCCACCTTGCGGTTCAGATCGCCGAGATATCCGTTGCAGGCCAGTATAACGTGGTCTGCCGTCACCTTGCCCTGCGCGGATTTCACAACGGCTGGTGTGGTTTCTTCGACGCTAAGAACCTCGGTGCTTTCATAGATGCGTACGCCTGCTTTGACCGCCGCTTGGGCCAGACCCAACGCAAAATTCAGCGGGTGCAGATGCGCCGCGCCCATATCCAGATAGCCGCCCCGATAAGAGGGCGAAGGACACAATACCTGACCTGCGCCTTCGTCCAGAACGTCCATTTGGTCATAGCCATAGCGGTCGGACAGATGCGCCGCGTGATCATGAAGCTCTTGCTGCTCACCTTGGCTGAGTCCCAGAACGGCCACACCGGGTTTCAGATCACAGTCGATCTGGTGTTTCGTGATCAGGGATTTGACCAAATCCTTTGCGTCCTCGGCCAGATCCCACAGCTTGGCGGCGTCATCATCGCCGACCAGCCGCTCGAGGTCTTCCTGATCCATACGCTGCGCACTGCCCAGCTGACCGCCATTGCGGCCTGATGCCCCAAAGCCAACGCGGTGAGCCTCAAGCAGGACAACGTCGAACCCTGCTTCGGCCAGATGCAACGCGGCGGACAGGCCGGTATACCCGCCGCCCACGATGCAAACATCAGCCTTCACATCGCCGGTCAGCGCAGGGAAGCGGTCCACCGAATTGGCCGTCGCAGCGTACCAACTGGCCGGGTATTCGGCCTTGCGGTCATTGGAATAAAGCAGGTTCATCGGGTGCCTCAGACATTCATCAGCAGATGTTCGCGCTCCCACGGAGAGATGACCTGCAGGAACTCTTCGTACTCGGCCCGTTTGACGATGCCATAGACGCGGGCGAACTCAGGGCCCAGAACTTCGTGCAAGGCAGTGGCCTCATCAAACAGGTCCAAAGCGTTGCCCATCACCTGCGGGATGTCACCTTCGCCCTCATATGCGTCACCATAGAATTGGCGGCGCGGGCGTTCTTGCCGGGTCAGGCCCAGATAACCACAGGCCAGAGACAGCGCGATGCCCAGATAGGGGTTGCAGTCCATCCCTGCGATCCGGTTTTCCACGCGGCGTGCCTCGGGGCCGGACAGGGGCACACGAATACCCGTTGTGCGATTGTCACGCGCCCATTCCAGATTGATCGGCGCGGCGTGGTCTTTCACGTAACGGCGGTAGGAGTTCACGTAAGGCGCCATCACGGCCAGACCTGCAGGCAAGTGGTTCTGCAAACCGGCGATAAAGTTGTAGAATGCGTCCGTTTCACCACCCTGAGGACCCGAAAAGATGTTCTGGCCTGTTTCCATGTCGATAATCGAGTGGTGGATGTGCATGGCCGAGCCTGGCTCATCCTCGATCGGTTTTGCCATGAACGTGGCAAAGCAGTTGTGGCGCAGCGCGGCCTCGCGGATCAGACGTTTGAAGTAGAACACTTCGTCGGCCAGTTTGACCGGGTCGCCATGGCGCAGGTTGATTTCTAGCTGACCCGCGCCACCTTCCTGCGTGATGCCGTCAATTTCGAACCCTTGATGCTCGGCGAAATCATAGATGTCGTCGATCACAGGCCCGAACTCGTCCACCGCGGTCATCGAATAGGCCTGCCGCGCGGCTGCCGGACGACCCGAACGGCCCATCATCGGTTTGATGCCCTGTGCCGGGTCGACATTGGGGGCGACCAGAAAGAACTCCATTTCCGGTGCTACGACCGGTTTCCATCCCTTGTCGTGATACAGTTGCACGACGCGTTTCAGAACATTTCGCGGGCTGAAAGGGATCGGCTTGTCGTCCCGGTCATAGGCGTCGTGAATAACCTGCAATGTCCAGTCACCCGTCCACGGCGCGGCAGATACGGTTGAAAAATCAGGTTTCAGGATCATGTCCCGTTCGATGAACCCGTCCTCACCCGCTGCTTCGCCCCAATCGCCTGTGATGGTTTGATAAAAGATGCTGTCGGGCAGGTGGAAATAAGTCTGCCGCGCGAATTTGCTGGCAGGTACGGCCTTGCCGCGTGCGATGCCCGGCAGGTCCGAGATGATGCATTCGACCTCATCCAACCGGTGGCCGGAGATATAGGTTGTTGCTGCTTCTGGCAGCTGGTCTGTCCAGTCGGCCATCAGGCCCTCTCTTTCTTCAGAAATTCTGCCATGTGCCGTCCGATGGTCGCGTTGTCGTCGGGGCCGGGCAGGCGGTTGGCGGCCGCTTCCATCAACGGGTCGGGAACAACACCCTTGCCGCGCGTTTCCATCAGGCCCTGGATAAAGGCATCGCCATATTCCGGGTGGGCCTGCACGGTCCAGATGTTGTCGCCATAACTGACCATCGCATTGTGGCAAAATTCGTTGGTGCCTGTCACACGTGCACCTTCGGGCAGCTCAACCACTTGATCCTGATGCCAGGCATTCAGGGTGACGGATTGGCCTTCCAAGTCATATTCGGTGCGCCCCACGGCCCAGCCACCGGTAAACTTTTCGACTTTGCCACCAAGCGCCTGCGCGATGATCTGGTGGCCAAAGCACACACCGATCAGCGGGCGACCGCTGCGTTGAATGGCGCGGATTAGATCTTCGAGCGGTGGTATCCACGCATGATCCTCATACGCGCCATGGCGCGAGCCGGTGATGATCCAGCCATCAGCCTGAAACGCGTCCTTGGGAAATTGGCCGTCTACAACGGCGAAGGTTTCGTAGGTAAAGCCGTTGCCGTCCAGCAGCGCGGCAAACATCGCGTCATATTCGCTGAATTTTTCCTGCAGTTCATCAGGTGGATGGCCGGTTAGTAGGATGCCGATTTTCATGGGTCACCAAATTTGATCAAATTTATTCTAGCCCAGCGGATGCGGGCGGGCAAGAGGGCTCATACGGCTTCGACATAACTCAGCCAATGGTTTTCGGATGGGCGTTCGGCGAACCGCCTGATTTCCTGTCGCTTGGTCATGGCGAAATAGCGGATCAGGTCGGCCGGAAAGATGCGCGCGACATTGGGGTCTGTTTCAAAGGCTGTAATGGCTTGGGTCCAGTCGGCAGCCAATTGCGGCAGCCCGTCGACCTCATAGGCATTTCCCGAAATCGGGGCAGGCGGTTCCGACTGATCTTCGATACCGTTCATGGCGCCCCCCAGAACAGCGGCCAACATCAGATAGGGGTTGATGTCCCCACCGGCGACGCGGTGTTCGATCCGCCGCGCGACCGGCGCGCCACCGGGAATACGCACAGCCGCAGTGCGGTTTTCATAGGCCCAACACGCACCGGTCGGGGCGTGCGCGCCCGGGACCAGGCGCGTGTATGAATTCCCGTGCGGTGCAAAGACAAGCGTACATCCGGGCATCGCCGTTAGGCATCCCGCCACCGCCCAGCGAAGAAAATCGGTGCCTTCGGGTCCACCGTTGTCAAACACGTTGCGGCCCTGTTGATCCACGACCGAGAAATGGACATGCATCCCGTTGCCAGCGTCATCGGCGTAGGGTTTCGCCATGAAGGTTGCGGTGAACCCGTGTTTACGGGCAAGGCCACGCGCCAAGGCCTTGAAAAGCCATGTATCATCGGCACAGCGCATGGCGTTTTGGTGATTCAGGTTGATTTCGAACTGGCCAATACCGCTTTCCGAGATGGCGGTTTGCGCGGGAACTCCCATCGCAGCGCACCCGTCATAAAGGTCTGTGAAGAACGCATCGAAGGCATCCATTTCTGCCATCGACAGGACTGCCTCGTCCTCCAGTCGTCGCTGGGTCACAGGATTGACCGGCGGCTGCGGCTGCGCACCCGAGGCGTCTAGCAAGGTGAACTCCAGCTCTGTCGCCGCAATGACCGACCAGCCGCGTTGTGCATAGCGATCAAGAACAGACGCAAGTGCATGCCTTGGGTCGCCAGCAAACGGGTTTCCTTCGTCGTCATGCAGGCACATGGGGACAAGTGCGGTTTCTGTTGCCAGCCAAGGCACAGGCACCGGGCCGCGATCAGTCGGAAGCAGGACGCCATCTGCGTCGCCGGATTCGAATACCAGCGGGCTGCCGTCGATATCCGCGCCCCACAGGTCGACATTCAACGCTGAAAACGGCATGCGCAGCGTGCCTTTGTCCAGCTTGTCGGCGTAAGAGGGCGGCACACGCTTGCCTCGCATCTGACCATTCAGGTCACATGCGGCAACGCGAAAACTGTGCAGGGCGCTCAGATCCATCACTGACTCCATTACTCTGGCTACCCGAGGTGTAATAGAGGAGTGACCTGTTGTCACGAAATTTGATCAAATTTTCTTTGACTGAGAAAAACCCCGCGCTCGTCCAGTGGGACAGGCGCGGGGTTGACCGTTAGACGAAGCTGACGCCGTTTTCCACCATCGGCAGAGTGGTGACTTTCACGCCGGAAAGCGCCCGGATCGCATTGGCCAGCGCGGGGGCCGAAGGCGGTGTGCCGGGTTCTCCAACACCAGTGGGGGCTTCGGCGGAAGGCACGATATGAACGTCAATCTCGGCAATATCGCCGATGCGCAGCGGTTCATAATCAGGGAAGTTGTACTGGTCCACCGCGCCTTGGGTCAGCGTGATCTGATCACGCATGACGTGGCCGATACCATATCCGATACCGCCTTCCATCTGCGCGCGCACCACGTCGGGGTTCACGGCAATCCCGCAATCCACGGCGCATGTGACCTTCTCGATCTTGATGCCGTTTTCCGGATCACCGGACACCTCAACAACCTGTGCGGCATAAGACCCAAAGGACTTATGCACCGCGATACCTTGTGCGCGACCCGCAGGAGCATTACCCCAACCGGCCTTCTCAACAGCCAGCTTCAGAACTTCTGCCTTGCGTTGCTGATCCGCATTATTGGTGTCCGCCAGATGGGACAGACGGAATTCTACCGGGTCACGACCCGCAGCCTCGGCCACGGTATCCATCATTGTCTCCATGACATACCCGGTGTGCGTGTGCCCCACCGAGCGCCACCAAAGAACCGTTGTTGCCTTGGGGGTGTCGGTTAAACCCAAGGCCATTCCGGGGATGTCATACGGGCTGTCGGCGATGCCTTCGACAGAGCTGTGGTCGACCCCGTCATGTACCGCGACAGCCTCAAACGGTGTGCCCTTGATCACCGACTGACCGGCGACCTGATGCTGCCAGCCGACGATTTTGCCATCGGCGTCCAGGCCAACGCGAACCCTGTGGCCGAAGGCGGGGCGGTAGTAACCGCTGCGGATATCATCTTCGCGGGTCCACACCAGTTTGACCGGGCGCGAGCGGTCGGTGACCACAAAGGCCAGCGCAGCTTCAACCTGATAATCCGCATCTGGCGTCGCCCGCCGGCCAAAGGATCCGCCGGCCAGCATTGTTTTGATGTGAATCTTTTCTGGCGGCAGTTGGAAGATCTGCTGATAGGCCATATGCGGGCCGGTCGGCATCTGGGCACCATCGTGCAGGACAATGTCACCTTCGGCAGTTTGCTCGATGGTGCAGTTCAACGGTTCCATCGGGGCATGTGCCAAAAGCGGGAAATAGAAGGTCTTTTCAACGACCGTGTCCGCGCCATCAATGGCCGCCGACACCGCTGCGACATCCGCTTTGTTCACGTTATACGTGGCTTCGGCGTCCAGAGCGGCCATGATTTCGGCCTTGATCTGGTCCGAGTCGCGGGTCTCAGATCCGGACATGTCCCAGTCTACCTCAAGCGCGTCGCGCGCCAGAATGGCGGCCCAGGTGTTTTCGGCATAGACAGCGACACCTGCCTGATTGGGCAGGATGGCGGCACTGATATAGCCTTTGACCTCTTTTGACGCGCTGTCGTCAAAGCCGCTTGCGATGCCACCCTTCGATTCGGGCCGTTTGATCATGGCGACCATCTGGTTCGGCAGATGGACGTCCATCGCGTACATTGCCTGACCGTTGCCCTTGATGGCCGAATCCTTGCGGCGCACCGTCTCGTTGCCGATCAGACGGAACTCTGACGGGTCTTTCAGGCGCGGCTCGGCCGGGGCCTCCAGTTGAGAGGCCGCGGCCACGAATTCAGCGATTGGGGCCGATTTGTCGCCTGCCTTGACGATACCTTCCTCAATGGTGATGTCGGATGCGTCCACGCCCCAGCTTTGCGCGGCGGCATTGATCAGCATCTCACGCGCTGCCGCACCTGCCTGGCGATACTGCATCCACGAGTTCGCCATAGCGGTCGATCCGCCAGTGCCCTGAAAAGGGCCGAACAACAGGTTGTTATAGACCTGCGGGTTGGACGGCGCGAATTCGTACTCGATCTGGTCCATTGTCAGGCCGATTTCCTCGGCGATCAGCGTCGGAAGACCGGTTGCTGGCCCTTGGCCCTTTTCAAAATGCTTGACGATGGCCGTTACGGTTCCATCGGCGTCGATTTTGACGAATGGGTTGAAAAGATTGGTGTCAGAAGAGGCAGCCGCCAGCGCCCCATCAGGGCGCGCGCCAACCAGAAGAACGGCACCGGCAGCAGCCGCACCTTTCAGAAATCCACGGCGGGAGGTGTTGATGGTCATGGATCAGGCCTCCAAAATTTCAGATGCGCGCTGGATGCCGGCGCGAATGCGTTGATAGGTGGCGCAACGGCAGGCGTTGCCATGCATGTAATCGTCAATCTCTTCGACGCTGGGTTTGGGGTTTTCGGACAATAGTCCAACCGCCGACATCACCTGACCCGACTGGCAATAGCCGCACTGGACCACGTCCAGTTCGATCCAAGCTTGTTGAATGGCCGCACCGATTTTGTCGTCTCCAACCGCCTCGATTGTGGTGATCTCAGCATCTTCGACATCTTCGATGTAAGTCTGGCACGAGCGCACAGGCTCGCCGTTCAGATGCACGGTGCACGCGCCACAGGATGCGACGCCGCAGCCGAATTTTGTTCCGGTCAGCTTAAGTTCATCCCGAATCACCCACAGCAGGGGCGTGCCGGGTTCGGCGTCGACCGTGTGGGTCTCGCCGTTCAGTTTCAAAGTCAATGCCATGAGGGGGCTCTCCGTGTTGGCTGGTACCTAAGGTGGTAAACTGGCGCGTTTACACTAGGTGAGAAATCCAGACATGTAAACTCGAGAGTTTACGTAGAATTTGACCTTAATCTGTCAATAGGTCTATAGCTTTTAGACATGAACGAATGCACAGCGCCGAATGCGTCCAAACAAGCCCAAATCATCGAAGCGGCCGTGGCTGAATTCCAGGAAAAGGGGTTCGCCGCCGCCAGCATGGACCGCATTTCAGCGCAGGCCGAGGTGTCCAAGCGCACGCTCTACAAGTACTTTGAAAGCAAGGAAAACCTGTTTCGATCCATCGTGTTAGAACTGTCCAACCGGTTCGCAGCCGTGCGGGATATCCGCTATGAAAAAGGGCGTGATATTCGTCAGCAGCTGACCAATCTGGCCTGGGCCGAGGGGCGCATTCTGATGCTGCCCGAAGTGATGGCGATGGCGCGGATGGTGATCAGCGAAACCTTGCGCAACCCCGATCTGGCTGCGGCTGCTCAGGGCAAACTCGACAAAACAGCGATCTTTATTGAGATGCTGAAGGATGCAGCCGATGACGGGCAGTTGCGGATCGAGAATCCCGAACAGGCAGGGCAGGAATTCATCGGCCTGATCAAGTCCAGAGCTTTCTGGCCGATGGTTTTCTCGGGCAATGTTCTGACCGAAGCCGAAATGACCGCGACCATAGACAGCAGCGTCGAGATGATACTGAGCCGTTACGGCGTCTAGTTTCGGTGCGTGGTTAGGGCAGGCGGGATTACTGCTCGCCCCAAGTGGGTCCTTTATGCCGTTAAAGTCTGTCGCATGGCCTGCGGCAGGATGAAAGGAACCTGAGCTTTAGGCAGGGTGCTAATCGGCAGGTCGATACCATAGACCTGCTGCATGGTCTGGTCGTTCAGAATCGCAGTTGGTGTGCCTGAGCCCCAAACAGATCCTTCCGACATGACATACACATAATCGGCAAACAACGCCGTCAGGTTCAGGTCGTGCATCACCACAACAACACCGCCGCCTTGTGCGGCGAAGTTTCTTGCGACGCCTAGCACAGTGAACTGATGCGCGATGTCCAGGTTTGCAACGGGTTCGTCCAGCAACAGCCATCTGGGCTGATCGTGGTATGTCGCGTCCCAGACTTGGGTCAGAACGCGGGCAAGCTGAACGCGTTGCTGCTCACCCCCCGAAAGGTTCTTGTAAGACCGGTGCTCAAACCCAGCGAGGTCGACATGAGCCAGCGCACGGGAAGGCAGGCTGTCATCCGCTGCAGCCAGCCCGTTTGCAAGGC
This sequence comes from Ruegeria sp. CDSB113, assembly GCF_059611045.1. NCBI lineage: Bacteria > Pseudomonadati > Pseudomonadota > Alphaproteobacteria > Rhodobacterales > Roseobacteraceae > Ruegeria > Ruegeria sp. CDSB113. Next base: position 22,359 of record NZ_JBXWOU010000021.1, on the reverse strand, counting down.
CCAGTCGGACAATCTCGAGCACAGTGAAGGGAAAGGCAACGGTTGACGATTGCGGCAGCACCCCGCGCATTGCAGCCAATTGCCAAGGCTTCAACTCGGAAATGCTGTGCCCGTTCAGAGAAATCTCTCCGGAAGATTCAAGTTCGCCTGATAAGGCTTTGAGTAACGTAGATTTTCCCGAGCCATTCGGGCCGATGATGGCTGTGACTTTTCCGGTTTCTGCGTCAAAGTCCACGCCGTGGAGAATCTCCTTACGGCCGAGTTTGACGTGTATGTTTTCGCCCTTCATCACTTACATTCCCATTGTTCCGTGACGCCGCAGCAGAATCCACAGGAAGACCGGTGCGCCTAAGATTGCAGTTACAATGCCAATCGGCAGTTCGGCCGGTGCCACGATCAGGCGACTGATCATGTCGGCACACAGCAGTAAGCTAGCCCCTAACAGGGCCGAGTTCATCAACAGGCGGTGGTGGTCCGGTCCGGTCGCCAACCGCAGCAGATGCGGCACAACGATACCGATAAAGCCAATGCCTCCGGAGACTGCGACGGCGGCTCCGGTCGCGCCGGCCACGGCCAGAATGGCGATGTTTTTGCTGCGCTGAACCGGGATTCCCATGTGGTGCGCCACGGCTTCGCCCATCGCCATGCCGTTCAGCGCACGGGCAAGGAACTGGGCCGTGAACACGGAAATCAAGATGATCGGAGCGGCCGTGGCTGCTTTGGTCCATGTTGCGCCGGCCAGCGAGCCCATGCCCCAGAACGTCAGGTCGCGCAGCTGTTGGTCATCGGCCATGTAGACCAGAACCCCGGACACAGCGCCCGACAGCGCACCCAACGCGATCCCTGCCAACAGCATGGTTGCAACCGATGTCTGCCCGCCTCGTGTTGAAACGCGATAGAGCAGCAAGACGGACGTCCACCCGCCCAGAAATGCCACCACGGCGACCAAGCTATTACCGACCCAGGCCAGAATGGAGGCGGGCAGGTACGCACCGAGGATGATCGCGGAAATCGCGCCCAGACCGGCACCTGCGCTGACACCCACAATTCCGGGGTCAGCCAAAGGGTTGCGAAACAGGCCCTGCATCACCACGCCGGAAACTGCCAAAGCGGCGCCGACGAGAACTCCCATCGCCAGCCGGGGCAGTCGGATATCCCACAGGACGATCCGGTCGAGGTCCGAAATGTCCCGCCCTGCAATCAGGTCTGCGAATGCCGCGCGAACGGATGCGTCCGACGCGCCGACCGAGATGCTGCAGATGCTGGTGATGACCAACAACGCCATAAGAGCCAGAGTGACCCGACGCGCCGTCACTCGGCGGTCGTGAGCAGCCACGCTGAGCCCATCGTGATCCATTGCAAGGGTCATGAGCCGTTTTTTCTCTGCAATTCCGCCGACAGATCAGCAATCGCCTCGGCTGTTCGGGGGCCAAAGCCCAGCAGATAGGCCCCCTGCATGCGGATCAGACGTTTTTTCTGTCCAGCGGGCGTCAGCTTGATGGCTGGCATGGCAAACAGGTCTTCATTGGCGGTGGTGTGGTTGCCTTGTCGATCCATCATCAGGATCACGTCCGGCGCGGTTGTGGCAATCGCTTCGGGTGTCATGAGTTTAAAGCCCGACACGTTCCCGGCCGCGTTTACGCCGCCAGCCAGACGAATGATACTGTCTGCCTGTGTGTCCGCGCCGCCAACCATGATGCGATTATCCTGAGCCGACAGGACAAACAGAACCCGGGGTGTGCCGCCCACCGAAGCATCAACTGCATTCGAATGAGCCCCGTCAATCTTGGCACCGGTCTGAATGGCAAGTTTTTCGGCGGCATCTTCGACACCCAGGGCGGCCCCGACAGCCCGGATTTTTTCCACCACGCCGTCGCGTGAATAGTCTTCACTGATCGAAACGAACGGCACGCCAGCCTCTTTCAGAACCTCTACCGCTTCGGGCGGACCGGATCCTTCCAGCGCCACGATCAGATCGGGTTTCACCGACAAGACCCCTTCGGGGGAGAGCGCACGTATATAGCCGACATCGGGCAGGTCCAGCACATCAACCGGGTAGGTCGAGGTCCGGTCCCGCCCAACAAGGCGGTCCTGCTGACCTAGGGCATAGACGATCTCTGTCACGGAACTGCCGATGGCGATGATGCGGTTGGGTTCTGGCTCATCTGCTGCGAAGGCCGCTGTTCCGGTCACCGCGCCGGCTAGCGCGACGACCGATAAAAACCTGCAAAGGGGACTCATCACGCCACCTCGGTTTCTTTTTTGGATTGCAGGCCTGCCACCAGTTGGTCCCAGACCGGGCGGTGATCGTTTTCGCCTGAACGGCGACCAAATATCTGCAGAATAAGACCACCTTCGGCATCGAACGCCTCAACTGAAACGGCGGGACCGCGTTGGGTGGGTTTGGTCACGGCCCAAACCTCGGCAATATGATCCGAGCGCAGGTGCAAATTGAACCGCGGATCAAGCACGTTGAACCACGGACCCATCTGTTTAAGCGTCTCAACCGACCCACCGTGAATTTCGATGCACCCACGGTTGCCGACGAAGACCATGATCTCAAGCCCTTGGTCCCGGACCTGTTCGAACATCTGGGAAACCGTTGCTGGTTCAAGCGCGCGAACCAGCGGTTCACCGGCGACGCGGTAGGCGCCCAATCGGTTCATCTTCAGCTTTGAGGTCAGACGCAGGAACTGGTGTGTATCCGTCATCTTGGCCCATTCCGATCGCAGAAGTTCGACCTTGTCGGTGTTCACCTTGGCGGCCTCGGTTAGCTTTCGCGGCTCGACACTCAGCGTCTGGGACTGGTCCGCTGCCTGCAATTTGCTGACAAGTTCGTCCCAGTGGTTCAGGTCAGAGCCATCGCGCAGAAAGATCTTGTGCACTGCATCCCCGGCGGCATCAAAAACCTGAAGGGATCGCTTTGTCCCTTTGTCCGTTTCACGTTCGATGGCAAAGGCGTGGACCCATTGGCTGGGGAACATGCGCAGGTCAATCTCTTCGGTCAGAACCATCGAAGCATGCGCACCAGAGTGGTAGTTGTCGTATTGCCCTACCTTCTCGATGACGCAGGAGGGGTTGCGCGTCAACGCCATGACCTCACCCAGCCCGTTGAGCATGGGGAAGATGTCATCAAGGCTTGCCGAAAGCCGCGTTACGTCGATACCCGCAAACGCCGCAACGAGCTGACCTTCGGTTAGTCCAAGTGATTCCGCCAAATCGCGGTCACGTTTTCCGGTGTTTTCAACATAGGCTGCACGAATTTGATCCGGGGCCAGAAGCACCTGTTCCGTCATGGGTTTTTCCATCTTCGATTGTCATGGGTGTCGGGCTGGCACGGTCACCGGTGAACGCGATGAACTGCTGGCGGCGGTCGAAAGGACGACCAGGAATTTATGTTGACTGTTTTAGTCAACTTTATTAACGAGCACAAGTCGCCAAAAAAGGCGATTCCAAAAATCATAAAAGACTGACCAAGCCAGCGCGGAGCAAGCATTTCCGGTCCTCTTAAAATTTCGAAGGGACAGAAATGCGTTCGCGTATTCAAAAGATGGGGTTGCTTGGTACGGTGTCGTGCCTGAGCATGGTAGCGGCTGGTGCTTCGGCGCAGGAGCAGGATGAAGGCTTCCTGGGCACGCTGGAACTGGGTGAAAGCAAACGGGAAATCCAAACGGATACTGCCGTGCCGGTCACCAATATTGATCAGGAAGAAATCAACGACCGTCAGGCCAACACCGTCGCAGAACTGATTGACACGGTGCCCGGTGTGACGCTGGTCAATGGCTCGACACCGCAAGGGTCGGGGATCAATATCCGTGGGTTCGGTGCCAACGGCACCTTTGGGACCGACCAGAAAGTGCTGATCCTTGTCGATGGGGCAACAACCGGCGCGGAAGAGCTGTATCGGATCGGCAATCAGTTGTTCACTGATCCGCAGCTATACAAAAGCGTCTCAGTCATTCGCGGCACTGTGGGGTCGTTCGAATACGGCTCGGGCGTTGTTGGCGGTGTCGTTCAGTTGGAAACCAAAGACGCGTCAGATTTCACCGGTGGTGAGCCCGGCTTCCGGTTCCGCCAAACGCTGGAAGGGTATTCCAACGGGAACGGCTTTGCCTCGTCGTCCATCCTGGCCTGGCAGCCAAACCGCCAGACCGAATTCCTGTTTAACTACACCTATCGTGATCAGGACGATCAGAAGGACGGCAATGGCGATACGATCGGTAACAGTGCCTTCACGCTGCCGTCGCTTCTGGCAAAGGGTAAATACAGCTTTGGTGACGACCTCGAACACTCGATCACCGCGTCCTATAATCAGTCGACGTCGGAAGAACGCGATGTTCCGTATGACTCATTCGGCACGACGTCGGATTCATTTGGCAACGTAGACCGCGACATCGATACAAAAATCGGCATTCTGCGGTATCAATACCGTCCGGCGGGCAACGACCTAATCGATCTGGACGTGAACCTCAGCTACTCGGAGCAGGAGATTGACAGCTCTTACGTGCCCGGGTCCTCAAGCCTGGAAGGAACGCCATTCTTCCCAAGCATTCGTGGGCTGGCTGACGCGACGCACAACTATGAAACCACGAAGCTGACGATCAAGAATACGTCGTACTTCCAAACCGGCGTCGCCTCGCACGACCTGCGCGCCGGGATCGAATTCATCAATCGCGAGCGTCTGGACGCGCCCTCGGCCCCCGGTGGCACCGACCGACGTGTCGCACTGTTTGCCGTGGACGATATCCAGATCGGCGATCAGCTGACCATCACTCCGGCGATCCGGTACGAGACGCAGGACATCAAAGGCGACGGTGATGCACCGGCTCCGCGCAATGAAAGCTATGACAACAACGCGCTGATGGGCGGTTTGTCTGCAAGGTACGAATTCGCCAGCGGCTTTGCCGTGTTCGGCAGTGGGGCATACACGGAAAACCTGCCAATCATCGACGATCTTGGCACGCCAGCATACATGACGCAGCCTGAAAAGTCGCGCACATGGGAAGCGGGCTTCTCGTATAACCGTGGCGATGTTTTTGCTGCGGGTGATGTGGTTCGTGCCAAGGTCAATTTCTATAAGACAGATCTTTGGGACATCACGTCTTATGTATCGGGCAGTCCTTCCCGCCCACTGCAGGAAGTTGAAACCAAGGGCGTTGAAATCGAGGCATCTTATGCCAGCGCGGCTGGATACTATGTCGACTTCAACGCAAACATCGTCAAAGGGACTGAAACCAGCTCGCTTGGCGTGGACTCACCATGGCGGAACGAGCCGACAGACTCGGCGCGGGTAACAGTCGGCAAACGCTTTGGCGAAACTCTGGACGTCAGCTGGGAGCTGTTCGGCGCCAAATCCGGCACCGACTCAAGCGGAGATCCGGTTGCTGGCTACGGCGTGAACACCCTGCGTGCGACCTATCTGCCGCAGGAAGGCGCGTTTCAAGGTTTCGAAGTTCGCGCAGGTGTCGAGAACATCTTTGACAAGAACTATCTGCCGAACCTTTCGACCCGCAACTCACCGGGCCGGAACTTCAAGCTGACCCTGGCCAAAACCTTCTGATCCACACGAAAGGACCAGTCATGCAGACAACAATCAAAAGAAATGCTCGGGTGGTCCTGCTGACCCTGCTCCCAGTTTTGGGGGCAGGGATTGCCAGCGCAGAGGAAACGCAAAAACCCAGCGGCGTATCAATCGAACTCAGCAGTGCCGAGACAAAGGGCGAAAGCTGTTTGCTGAGCTTTGTCGCTGAAAATACCTATGGCATCGATATCGATGGCGCGGTTTATGAGACCGTTCTTTTCGGCGCTGAAGGTCAGGTGGCCCTTCTGACACTACTTGATTTTGCCGAATTGCCTGCGGGCAAGCCCCGTGTGCGGCAGTTCCAGTTCAACGACATGGCTTGCGATCAGATCAGCCGAATACTGATCAACGGCGTGCAGGAATGCGTGACACAATCTGACATGGCCGATGCCTGCATGTCCGGGCTTACGCTCACAAGTCGCCTTGAAACGGAAGTGATCGGGTGAGGTTATGGACGCAGTTATAAGAAAAGTAATGGAAATTCTGGAATTGGGCGGGCCGGTTGTTGCCATCCTGATCGTGACCTCAATCGCAACACTTTCGTTGGTTCTGTACAAGCTGTGGCAGTTTCGCGTCGCAGGTGTCGGTCGTCATATTGAGCTTTCGCGCGCCATTCAGGCCTGGGATCGCAGGGACCTTGCCGAGACAACGGCGCATCTGGGCAATAGCCGCAGCTACTTGGCCCCGGTGATCGCGATGGCTTTGTCTGGAGAGGATCGCACCTTGTCAGAACGTACCGACGCCGAGGCCGAAGCGCGGTTTGCCCAACTTGAGCAAGGGTTCAACGTCTTGGATATGGTCGCCCAACTTGCGCCGCTTCTGGGGCTTTTCGGGACCGTATTAGGCATGATCGAGGCGTTCCAAACCCTACAGGGCGCGGGCAATTCTGTTGATCCGTCGCTGCTGGCCGGTGGTATTTGGGTGGCCCTGTTGACGACCGCTGCCGGCCTTGCGGTCGCTATGCCGACATCAATGGTCCTGACGTGGTTCGAGGCACGCATGAACCGAGAGCGTACCTTTGCCAACCGCGCTTTGAGAACCGTGTTTGCACCGGGCTATGCTGAGGACGCGCCGGTGGCTGATCAAACCCCGCAACAGGTTTTCGCCCATGGCACTTAACGTCCGCAGAAGACGGCGCAGGCGCTTGTCGATGACGTCCTTGATTGACGTCATCTTTCTGCTGTTGCTGTTCTTTATGCTGACGTCGACGTTCTCCAAGTATGGCGAAATCGAATTTGCCACCGCCGCTGCCGGAGGTGCGGAAACGGACCAGGTGATCCGCTTTGTCAAACTTGAGGCAGACCGTATTTTGGTGGATGGAATTCCTGCTACATTCGAGGACGTTGCCGCGAGGATGGAGGGCGGCAAACCTCAGACCGCCCTTATCAGTCTTGGACAGAATGCGACTTCGCAACAGCTGATTGATCTGCTTTCGGTGCTGAAAGGCATCGACCATTTGCGCGCACAGGTGATCGGATGATTCAACTCAAACGCAAGGCAAAACAGGGTCGAGAACCAACGATCGCACTGATCAATGTCGTCTTTCTGATGCTCATCTTTTTCATGATCGCAGGCACGCTTGCACCGCCGCTGAGCAAATCGGTGAAGCTGGTGGAAACCAGTGATCTGGACGGTCGCGAGCCACCCGATGCTTTGGTCATTCGCAGCGATGGTTCACTGGAGTACCGGGGCGCCGAACTGACTGGAGTTGAGGCGTATGTGGAACGCGCGTCGATCAACCTGCCGCTGGATGATGTTCGCGTTGTGCCGGACCGGGCTTTGCCTGCTGTTCGGCTGAAAGAAGTCAGTGATACCTTGCGCGGGCTGGGTGCAAAAAGGGTGTACGTGGTCACAGAAAGAGGTTTGCAATGATACCCAGATCTCGTGGCGTAGCTGTTGCGGCTTTGGCGCTGGCCGCAGCCACCCATGTTCTCGCCCTGCATGACTTTTCCGCAGGTGAACCGGTGCTTGTCGAGGGTGGCGGGTCGGGCGAGGTTGCTGCGCTGGGGGATGCATTCAAGGATTATGTGACCGGGGCCACGGCCTCGGCACCCGCTACTGCACATCAACCGACCGTCGCACCGACACAGCAACAAACTGCGGTCAGCCCAACCTCTCAGGCTCGGGCGTCAGTTCCCAGGGCGATCAAGCATACTGTCGCCGACAGCAAAGCGGCCGTCGCGGTGACCCATCGACAAGCATCCGCCGAAGCGCAAGAAGCAGCGCCGTCAGAGACCGAAGCCGTCGCGAAAACCCCAGCAGTGAAACCGGCGGACCCAACCGAACAAAAGGTCGATCAGGTTGCGTCGCAGGCAGGAAATTCTGAAAAGAGCGCCAGAAAAGGCAATGCATCGGGAAAAACCAGCAAAGGCGCTGCGACGGCCAAAAAGACAAGTTCCATAACGGCCGGGCAGGGTAACGCTGAGGTCAGCAATTACAGAGGGCACGTAATGCGCAAGATCACCCGTGCCCGGCGTAAGAACGTCAATATTCGTGGTGCGGTGTTGGTGAGTTTTCGGATTGGCGACAATGGGGCGCTTGTAAGTGTCACCGTCAAGCGCAGCTCGGGGTCGAAACGACTGGATCAGGTGGCACTTGCGCAGGTACGCGCGGCAGCGCCGTTTCAGCCACCACCAGCCGCAGCCCGTCGTGATTACATGATTGAGATCGTTGGAAAGTAAGAACGACTTGCGCTGCCCGATCAGAGTTTTGAATCAGACAGAAGGCGGCGCTTTTCGGCCATTGCCTCACGGCGGCGTCTTTCAATGCCCAGCTTGAAGGACTCTTCAACGAAGTCGATGTGGTCATACGCAGCCTTTTCTGCGCGTGCTTCGTCGCCTGCGATGACCGCCATTCCCAGTTCGCGATGCTGCTCCATCAACAACTTGCCCGTGCCGTCGATGGTCTTCAGAAAATCACGATTGTAGAACACGCCTTGCCGTGTGAGTTCGTAGATAGACGCCATCATGTGGATGAGCGTCGCGTTTTGGCTGGCGTCCACAATTGCGGCGTGCAGCGCAAAATCAGCCTCGCGCGATGCAAGTGCATCCTTCTCGCGCCAGGCGCGTTCATCCTCGGCCAGGATATCCGTGATACGTTCCTTATCCGCTTTGGTCGCCCGTCGCGCGGCGAGTTTGGCGGCAAAGCCTTCCTGTTCACGCCTGTATTCGAGGTAATCGAAAAAAGCGGGCTCATGGCGTTCGTACAGTGCCAACAGGGCGGGGAGCATGGCGCTGCCCGTCAACGCAGCTACGAAAGTGCCTTCACCATGCTGTGTCGTCACCAGGCCCCGCTCTTCAAGAACCGCCAGCGCCTCACGCAGTTTGGGGCGAGATACACGAAGGGTATCCGCCAGATCGCGTTCCGATGGCAGTTTGCGACCCTGCTTGAGGATGCCCGAAGCAATCAGGTCTTCAATCTGAGCCACCACTGCTTCCGAGAGTGATTCGTGCCCGATCGGTTCGAAAATTGCTGTCGTGTTCATCGTGGTTTACCTTTCTGAAGAAGATTCAGAACCCATTTGGTAAAGAAAAGTAACCTTGGATTGTATGTTTTTCAATGGCTGACTTAGCGGGTCGATTTCTCGGATATTCTGGTTCTCAACTAACTAACAGTAAACAAAAAACTCCGAAACACTTGCCCGATTACCTTCAGTGCCGGTCTTCTTAAGTTTAGGCGGTCTGGGTCGTTTCTAGGCAAATAGCAATCGAACCATTGGTAAATAAAGTTGTTGACTGAATTGTGTGGTCAACTTTATTTACCAGTATGGACGCAGGAAGATCTCGCGTCACAAAATCATCGGACGCCATGTCCGACCGACCCCGGAGGAGAATTCATGAAAAAGACCCTGACGAGCCTTGCCGTGGCTGCCAGCCTGATGGCGGCACCTGCGGTTGCTGCTGACAAACTGCTGCTGAAAACCCCGATTGCTTTCTCGACCGAGCTTCCAGGGTTGGGTTCCCCGATCCCTCGTGTTGCCGAGCAGCTTGACCTGATGTCTGGCGGCACACTGAAGATGAAGGTCTATGAGCCGGGCAAACTGGTACCGCCGTTCGAAATTCTGGATGCCGTGTCGACCGGCAAGATTAACTCGGGCTACACCACTGCTGGTTACTGGGCAGGTAAAATCCCGGCTGCGCCGCTGTTCTCGGCCGTTCCGTTTGGCCCTGAGGCGGGCGAATACATGGCGTGGCTGTATTACGGCAACGGAATGTCGCTGTACCAAGAGATGTATGATCAGGCGGGATACAACGTCCACGTCATCCCCTGCGCGGTTATCGCCCCTGAAACGTCGGGCTGGTTCGCGACCGAGATCAACACCCCTGAAGATCTGAGTGGCCTCAAGATGCGCTTCTTCGGTCTGGGTGGAAAAGTCATGCAGAAACTGGGCGTGGCGACCTCGCTGCTGCCGGGTGGTGAAATCTTCCCTGCGCTTGAAAAAGGCGCCATTGATGCGACTGAATTCTCGATGCCTGCCATCGACGCGCGTCTGGGCTTTCACAAACTGGTCAAGTTCAACTATTTCCCCGGCTGGCATCAGCAGGCGACCGTGTTCGAGCTGATGATCAACAAGGACGTCTGGAACGAGACCAGCGAGCAGCATAAGGCTATCATCGAAAACGCTTGTAAGGCATCGATGGCCGACAGTTTTGCCGAAGGTGAGGCCATCCAGCACGCGGCCCTGATCGACAACGTTGAAAACAACGGCGTCACCATCAAGCAATGGTCGCCTGAGATGCTGGATACCTTCCGTGCCACCTGGGATGAGGTTGCTGCCGAGGAGGCCGCCAACGATGCCTTCTTTGCTAAGGTTCTGTCCGACATGAACGAGTTCCGCGACGGCTACTCCCTGTGGAAAACCAACGCGTTCCTCCCCCGTCAGTAACCCGACTTGCTGACGCGTCCGGGGCAGGGGCAACTCTGCCTCGGACATTATCAGGATTTCAAACCTGCATTCCCTTGACCGCGCTAGCGCCGGTCAACTGAGCGAGGATTACCCATGGCCACGCAAAAGAACCTCAATGATCCGGTCGAAGCCTATGAAGGCATCCTGGAACATCCTGACACCGACCGTCAGAAGATCGCCGTTGCTATTGATACAGGTGTCAAAGCCGTCGGGCACGTAGTGATGTGGGCCAATGTCCTGTTGATGGCCGCGATCTTCAGTCAGGTTTCGCTGCGCTATCTGTTCAGCCAGAACTATCCCAAACTGGACGAGATCCAGTGGCACTTTTACGGCATCGTCACGATGATCGGCATTTCCTATGCCTTGATCACGGACAGCCATGTTCGCGTCGATGTCCTGCACATGCAGCTTTCTCGCCGGGCGCAGCGTGTGATCGAAGTGATCGGCATCCTGACCCTGCTGACTCCATTCATCTATCTGATGATCGACCAAGGGTATGATTATTTCTACGAAAGCTTCCGCGTCAGCGAGCGCTCGGACAGCCCCACAGGTCTGCCTGCGCGCTGGGCCTTCAAGGCGGTCATTCCGTTCAGTTTTGTTCTGCTGGGCTTGGCCGCGCTGGCGCGATTGATCCATGACGGGCATGCGCTGATGTACGGGCCGGCGTCAGAGCGCGAAGGTGCGCCTTTGCGTCGGATCCTGTTGGTGCTGGCCGTATTTGCCGCGGTCTGTATTGGCCTGACCTTCCTGGTTGAAACGACTGAGGAAAAGCTGGTCATCGCGATGTTCCTGACATTCATTGCGCTGCTTTTCACCGGGTATCCGGTGGCCTGGGTTCTGGCGGGTGTGGGCGTTGCCTATTGTGGGCTGGCCTACCTGTTTGACAACGATCTGATGCTTTGGACCGGACTTGAGAGTACCTTTACCGGGCTCGATTACCTGACCCTTGGCGCTGTGGTGAACCGGGTCTACGCGACCATGTCCAACGCGGTTCTGGTTGCGCTGCCGATGTTCATCTTTATGGGCCTGATGCTGGACGAAAGCGGCGTGGCCGAGCGTCTGATGTCCTCGATGCAGCGCCTATTTGGTACGGTGCGTGGGGGATTGGCCATCACCGTAACCCTGATCGGCATCATTCTGGCAGCCTCTACGGGCATCATCGGTGCTTCCGTTGTGCTGCTGGGCGTTCTGTCACTGCCGTCGATGATGCAGCAGAAGTATCAGCCCACCTTGGCCGCTGGGGTGGTTTCAGCCTCTGGCACGCTGGGCATCCTGATCCCGCCATCGATCATGCTGGTGATCATGGCAGATCAGATGGCTTTGTCTGTTGGCGATCTGTTTATGGCCGCGGTCTTCCCGGGGGTCATCATCGGTGGCCTCTACCTGACTTACATCTTTATCCTCGCCTTGGTGAAACGCGATGCGGCACCAGTGCCCGAGGGTGCAAAAGCCCCCGATTGGGCCGCCGTCAAGGACGTGCTGTTTGCCGTCATCCCAACCCTGTTGCTTATCCTTGCGGTACTGGGTTCGATCTTTGCCGGGCTGACGACGCCAACCGAGGCTTCGGGCATCGGTGCACTGGGTGCCACGCTGCTCGCGCTGGGCTATCGCAAGCTGACATTCGCCAAGCTGTGGAATGTGCTGGTTTCGACCTTCAACACGACCGCCTACATCTTCGCAATCTTCCTGGGCGCGACCGTGTTTTCGTATGTCCTACGAGAACTGGGCGGAGATGAGTTGATCGAACACGTGGTGCAGTCCACTGGCTTTGGTGCGAATGGCACGATCCTCTTCATCCTGTTCATCGTCTTCCTGCTGGGTTTTGTTCTGGACTGGATCGAAATCACGCTGATCGTGCTGCCGCTGATGCGCCCCATCGTGAACGGTCTGGGCATCGATATTCCCGGATTTGGAGTACTGGATGAACCGGCGCTTGTGTGGTTTGTGATCCTGGTGGCGGTTACGCTGCAAACCAGCTTCCTAACCCCACCCGTTGGTTTTGCCTTGTTCTATCTCAAGGGCGTCTGCCCGCCCGAGATCAAACTGACGCATATCTACAAGGGAATCATCCCCTTTGTCCTGCTGCAATTGACCGGACTGGCGCTTGTATTCCTGTGGCCCACACTTGCCACCTGGTTGCCATCCGTCGCCTATTAAGGAGGAAGAGTCATGCGTCTGAAGGACTGTCATAACTTTCAGGATTTCCGCAGATTGGCCAAGCGCCGCCTGCCGGGGCCGATCTTCAACTATATTGACGGCGGCGCGGATGATGAGGTGACTTACCGCGAAAACACACGGACGTTTGATCGGTGTGATCTGCTGCCATCGGTCCTGCGTGGGGTGACGGACGTGGACATGTCGGTCACCGTGATGGGGCAAAAGCTGGATATGCCGATTTATTGCTCGCCGACGGCTTTGCAGCGCCTTTTCCACCATCAAGGGGAACGTGCTGTGGCAGCGGCCGCCGAGAAATATGGCACCATGTTCGGTGTGTCGTCGCTGGGCACCGTGTCCATGGAAGAATTGCGCCAGAAGCATAAGAACCCGCAGGTCTATCAGTTCTACTTTCACAAGGATCGCGGCCTGAACTCTGCCATGATGCAGCGCGCCAAAGAGGCTGGCGTCGAGGTCATGATGCTGACCGTCGACAGCATCACCGGCGGCAATCGCGAACGGGACCTGCGCACAGGCTTTTCAATCCCGTTTCGCCTGACTTTGGGCGGTATGATCCAATTCGCGATCAAGCCGATGTGGGGCATCAACTATGTCACGCATGAAAGGTTCCGCCTGCCGCAATTGGACGAACATGTGGATATGGGCGGCGGCGCCAGTTCGATCGGTGGCTACTTCACTGACATGTTGGACCCGTCGATGGACTGGGATGATGTGGCCAAGATGGTGCGAGAGTGGGATGGCCAGTTCTGCCTCAAAGGTATCATGACAGTCGAGGACGCACGCCGTGCGGCTGAGATCGGGTGTACCGGCATCATCCTGTCGAACCACGGCGGTCGCCAGTTGGACGGCTCGCGTACGCCGTTTGATCAGTTGGCCGAGATTGTGGATGCCGTCGGCGACAAGCTGGACGTGATGATGGACAGCGGAATTCAGCGCGGAACCCATGTGCTCAAGGCGTTATCGCTTGGGGCCAAGGCGGTCGGGGTAGGGCGGCACTATCTGTATCCATTGGCTGCCGCTGGTCAGCCGGGCGTCGAACGGGCGCTGGGATTGATGCGGGCCGAGATCGAGCGCGACATGAAGCTGATGGGCGTAACGCGGATCGACCAACTGTCGCGCACCAACCTGCGCTTCCGGGACACAGCGACCAGTCCTGGCGATGCGCATCGGAACGCGGCATGATCAACGAAGCCCTCATAACCAAATTTCGCGCCATCGTCGGCGCCCGTAATGTGCTAAAAGGCGCACGCGCGACCGAGCGGTTCCGCCGCGGGTTCAGATCGGGTGAGGGCAAGGCACTCTGCGTCGTTCGACCCGGTGCTTTGCTGGAGCTGTGGAACGTTCTGCAGGCCTGCGTCGCCGCCGACAAGATCGTCATCATGCAGGCGTCCAATACTGGCCTGACCGAAGGGTCTACACCCAAAGGCGGTTACGACCGTGACGTTGTGCTGATTAATGTCAGTCGTATGAAAGCCCTGCACCTTTTGCAGGACGGTCAGCAGGTTCTTAGCCTGCCGGGCGCGTCTCTGTTTGAATTGGAGAAGCAGCTAAGGCCACTGGGGCGAACACCGCATTCGGTAATCGGGTCCTCCAGCATTGGGGCCTCGATCGTGGGTGGGGTTTGCAACAATTCCGGCGGGTCGCTTTGCGAGCGTGGGCCCAGCTATACCGAGCTTGCTCTTTTCGCCCAGATCGCCGCGGATGGGACGCTGAAACTGGTGAACCATCTGGGACTGGATTTGGGCGACACTCCAGAGGAAATCCTGACCCGGGTTGAAGCCGGGGATTTCGACAAGGATGCCCCGACACCTCAGGGTCGCAATGCGTCGGACCCGGATTACACTGCGATCCTGCGCGATGTCGATGCGGACACGCCCTCGCGTTACAACAATGATTGTCGGTTGTTGTACGATGCCTCTGGCTGTGCCGGAAAACTGGCGGTATTCGCAGTGCGGCTTGATACCTTCCCGACCTATGAGCGTGAGCAGGTCTTTTACATCGGTACAAACGACCCTGCTGACCTTACCGACCTACGTCGCCACATCCTGACGCATTTCAAAACACTGCCAGTTTCAGCCGAATACGTTCATCGCGAGTGTTTCGACATCGCTGCGAAATACGGCAAGGACACTCTGGTGATGATCGACAAGCTGGGGACCGACCGGCTGCCGTTGTTCTTTGCCTTAAAAGGCGCGGTGGACTCACGTCTGAACAAGTTTTCTTTGACCCGGGGCTTCACCGACAAGTTCATGCAGGTTGTTGCAAAGCTTTGGCCCGAGCATCTGCCGAAGTTCCTGTATGAGTATCGTGACAGTTATGAACACCACCTCATCTTGAAAATGCATGACAGCGGTATCGAAGAGGCGGCGGCGTTTCTTCCCGAATTCTTTGGTTCCCGCAGCGCCGAATTTGTCACCTGCACCCCGCGTGAGGCCAAGATCGCCGGGTTGCATCGATTTGCTGCTGCGGGTGCCGCCGTGCGGTATGGCCACGTCCATTCAGACGAAGTCGAAGAGATACTGGCGCTGGATATCGCGCTGCGTCGCAATGATCGTGATTGGTTCGAAACGCTGCCGCCTGAGATCAACGATCAGTTGGTTGGCAAAGTCTATTACGGCCACTTGATGTGCCACGTGATGCACCAGGATTACATCGT
The DNA here is from genome assembly GCF_059611045.1 of Ruegeria sp. CDSB113. Classification (NCBI taxonomy): domain Bacteria; kingdom Pseudomonadati; phylum Pseudomonadota; class Alphaproteobacteria; order Rhodobacterales; family Roseobacteraceae; genus Ruegeria; species Ruegeria sp. CDSB113. The sequence continues at coordinate 7,041 of NZ_JBXWOU010000021.1, read as the reverse complement.
CAAAAAGGGATGCGATCCAAGGGCGATCAAGACTGCGATGCTTCGGATCCTTGATGAGCGCGGGGCCGAATATCCGGCCGAGCACAATGTCGGCCACCTCTACAAGGCCAAGCCGGATCTGGCGGCGCATTACAGGCGCTGCGATCCAACTAATTCCTTTAACCCCGGGATCGGTAAAATGTCGAAGTTCCGGGATTACGTTGGTGACACGCCCCGGTGACCCTGGTCGCAATCGCGTGCCGTCTTTTGCGTGTTGACCGTGAGTGGTTGCGTAAACACTCCGATAACTCTTTGTTAAGGCTGTATTTTCAATGTGAAATTTCAGGTAGTTTAACGTTAAACCTTTCCTGAAACGCATAGCTGCTATTCCGCTCAGGCCTATCCGGTGGTAAAAAATTACGCTACGTAACACTGCAAGTTAGGTCAAAGTCACTGACTAATTGGAGGGATTAGAGATGACACGAACTGCACTCGTAACCGGTGGTAGCCGGGGTATCGGCGAAGCGATTTCCAGAAAGTTGAAAGCTGAAGGATATACTGTTGCCGCGATCTTTGCCGGCAATGACGAAAAGGCGGCTGCTTTCACCGCCGAGACCGGCATCAAAACCTATAAATGGAATGTCGCAGATTACGAAGCCTCGGCCGCTGGGATCGCGCAGGTCGAGGCCGAGATTGGATCGATCGATATTGTGGTCGCCAACGCCGGGATTACCCGCGACGCGCCGTTCCACAAGATGACGCCCCAGCAGTGGAAAGATGTCATAGACACCAACCTGACCGGCGTTTTCAACACCATCCACCCAATCTGGCCCGGTATGCGCGAGCGTAAGTTCGGCCGTGTCATTGTCATCAGTTCTATCAACGGCCAAAAAGGCCAGTTTGCGCAAGCCAACTATGCCGCCACCAAGGCGGGTGATCTGGGAATCGTCAAATCTCTGGCACAGGAAGGCGCGCGCGCAGGCATTACCGCAAACGCCATCTGCCCCGGCTATATCGCCACTGAGATGGTCATGGCCGTGCCTGAAAAGGTCCGCGAGGCCATTATCGGCCAAATCCCGGCGGGACGGCTGGGCGAACCCGAGGAAATCGCCCGCTGTGTAGCCTTCCTGGCCTCGGATGACGCCGGGTTTGTCAACGGCTCAACGATTTCTGTCAACGGCGCACAATTCTTCGTCTGACACTCCACCGGACACAGTTTGAGAAAGGAACCTGCCCAATGAAAGACCTCGAACCCGATATCGACCCGGTAGAAAGTCAGGAATGGCAGGACGCCATTGAAGACGTGATTGAACGGGACGGTGCGAACCGTGCGCATTTCCTGTTGGACAAGGCCGTGCAAAAGGCCCGCGCCGCCGGGGCGACGCTGCCGTTTTCGGCTACGACGCCCTATCAGAACACCATCCCGGTTGATGATCAGTACGCCTTTCCCGGCGATCCTGAGATGGAGTGGCGGATCCGTACGATCAACCGCTGGAACGCCATGGCAACCGTGGTTCGGCGCAACAATGTCAGCAGCGAATATGGCGGCCACATTGCCTCCTTCGCATCATCTGCCGTTATGTATGACGTGGGCCTGAACCACTTCTGGCGATCGAAATCGGCGATCCACGGCGGCGATCTGGTGTTTTTTCAGGGCCATGTGATCCCCGGCATCTATGCCCGGTCCTTCATGGAAGGGCGCATCACTGAAGAGCAGCTGGAAAACTTCCGGTCCGAGGTCGATGGCGGCGGGCTGTCCAGCTATCCGCACCCGTGGTTGATGCCGGATTACTGGCAGTTCCCGACGGTCTCGATGGGCTTGGGCCCGCTGATGGCGATCTATCAGGCGCGGTTCATGAAATACATGCACAACCGGGGTCATATCGACATGGCCGACCGTAAAGTGTGGTGCTTCCTGGGCGACGGCGAGATGGACGAACCCGAAAGCCGGGGTGCAATTGACCTGGCCGTGCGAGAAGGCCTGGATAACCTGATCTTCGTGATCAACTGCAACCTGCAGCGTCTCGACGGTCCGGTGCGCGGCAACGGTAAGATCGTGCAAGAACTTGAGGGCGACTTCCGCGGTGCGGGCTGGAACGTGATCAAGCTGCTTTGGGGTAAGGGCTGGGATCAACTGCTGGAAAAAGATACGAGCGGGCGGTTGCGTCAGTTGATGGATGAAACCGTCGATGGCGACTACCAAACGTTCAAGTCGAAAGACGGCGCTTATATCCGCGAACATTTCTTTGGGAAATACCCGGAAACCGCTGCTTTGGTCGAAGACTGGACCGACGATCAGATCTGGGCATTGCGCCGGGGCGGACATGACCCAGAAAAAGTCTATACCGCATTCAAGCGCGCGACCGAGAACGAGGGCACGCCGACCTGCCTGCTGGTGAAAACCGTCAAAGGCTACGGCATGGGCTCGGCCGGTGAGGGGCAGAACACCACCCACCAGCAAAAGAAACTGGCCGAAGATCAGTTGCGTGCGTTCCGTGATCGGTTCCAGATCCCGGTCAGTGACGAAGACCTGCCCAACGCGCCGTTTGTGTCGTTGAACAACGCACAAAAGGCTTACCTGGCCGATCGACGCAAGGCTTTGGGCGGTGAGTTCCCCAAACGCGACAGCAGCGCTCCGGCGTTGGAGATCCCCGAACTTTCCAAGTTCGAAGCTCAACTAAAGGGCACCGGTGATCGCGAGATCTCGACGACGATGGCCTTTGTCCGCATCCTGACCACGCTGTTGCGTGACAAGGGAATGGGCAAGAACGTGGTGCCGATCGTGCCGGACGAAAGCCGGACCTTTGGGATGGAGGGGCTGTTCCGCTCGGTCGGGATCTACAACCCCTCGGGTCAGAACTATACCCCTGAAGATGCTGATCAGATGATGTTCTACAAGGAAACGACCAACGGTCAGGTCCTGCAGGAAGGCATCAACGAGGCTGGCGCCATGGCCGATTGGATTGCGGCAGCGACTGCGTATTCCAATCACGGCGTCCCGATGATCCCGTTCTTCATCTACTATTCGATGTTTGGCTTCCAGCGCATCGGTGATCTGGCCTGGGCGGCTGGTGATAGTCGTGCGCGGGGCTTCATGCTGGGCGGTACGGCCGGTCGGACGACGCTGAACGGTGAAGGTCTTCAACACGAGGATGGCCACAGCCACATTCTTGCGGGCACTATCCCGAACTGCATCACCTACGATCCGACCTTCAGCTATGAAGTCGCAGTGATCATCCAGAATGGTCTGCAGCGCATGTATGGCGATCAGGAAGATATCTATTTCTACCTGACCCTGATGAACGAAAACTATACGCACCCCGATATGCCGATGGGCGCGGAAGAGGGGATCATCAAGGGGCTGTATCGGTTTCAGGAAACCAAGAAGCCAGGCAAGAAGCACGTCAACCTGATGGGCTCGGGCACCATTCTTGTGCAGGCGATGAAAGCAGCGGAATTGCTGAAGAAAGATTTCGGCGTGACGTCTGATATCTGGTCGGCCACCTCCTTCAACGAATTGGCCCGTGACGGACAGGATGCGGCACGCGCCAACCGTCTGGACCCGCTGGCAGAGGAACGCGTGCCTTACGTGACCGAACAGCTTTCAAAGGCCAAAGGTCCGATCATTGCAGCCACTGACTATATGAAGAACTACGCCGAGCAGATCCGCGCCTTTGTGCCGGGCCGCTATTCGGTGCTGGGCACGGATGGCTATGGCCGTTCGGACAGCCGGGTGAACTTGCGCCGGTTCTTCGAGGTCGATGCCAATCATATCGCGGCGGCGGCAATGGTCGATCTGTATCGCGAAGGTGCGGTGACCAAGGCCGAGCTCGAGAAGGCGCTCAAGACATATGAAATCGACGGCGACAAGCCGAACCCCCGGTTGGTTTAAACCCACGGGGCACGAGGAGACGTAGAAATGGCAATCGAAGTAACAGTCCCGGATATCGGGGATTTTGCGGATGTCCCGGTGATCGGCATCCTTGTCTCGGTCGGTGATACCGTCGCTGCCGAGGACCCGCTGATCGAATTGGAAAGCGACAAGGCCACGATGGAGGTTCCGTCGCCTGCCGCGGGTGTCATCAAGGAAATCAAAGTGTCCGAGGGCGACAACGTATCCGAGGGGGCGCTGATCCTGCTGCTCGAAGGCGAGGGGGCACCTACCGCCCCGGCCGAGGCCGCGCCCACGGTCGCACCGGCACCTGCGGCTGCCCCCGCAACAGCCACCCCGGCGGCGCCGGTGATGGACCAAGGGTTCGGCAAGGCCCATGCCTCGCCATCGGTGCGCGCCTTTGCCCGTCAGTTGGACATTGATCTGTCCAAGGTCAACGGTTCGGGCCGAAAGGGTCGTATCCTGCGCGAGGACGTCACCAAGTTCCTCAAATCCACAACTGCCTCCGCTCCGGCTGCAGCGGGCGCATCGGGTGGCATGGGCATCCCACCAATCCCGGTTGTCGATTTCTCCAAATTTGGCCCCGTCGAAGACGTGGAAATGCCGCGGATCAAAAAGCTGTCTGGTCCCGCTTTGCACCGGTCATGGCTCAACATCCCGCATGTCACCCATAATGATGAGGCCGACATCACCGAACTGGACAAATACCGCAAGGAAATGGACACGATGGCCAAGGAAGAAGGCTATCGCGTCACATTGCTGAGCTTTGTGGTCAAGGCCTCGGTCAATGCGCTGAAACAGCACTGGGAGTTCAACTCGTCAATCCATCCCGACGGCGACAAGCTGATCCGCAAATCTTACTACAATATAGGCTTTGCTGCAGACACGCCGAACGGCCTGGTTGTTCCGGTCATCAAAGATGCGGATCGTAAGGGCATTGTCGAGATCTCCAAGGATCTGATGGAACTGTCGGGCAAGGCGCGTGCAGGTGAGCTGAAATCGAACGACATGCAGGGCGCGACGTTCACGATCTCGTCGCTAGGCGGTATCGGTGGCACCCATTTCACTCCGATCGTCAACGCGCCCGAGGTGGCCATTCTAGGCCTGACCCGGTCGAAGATGGCTCCGGTCTGGAATGGCGAAGAATTCGTGCCGCGCCTGATGCAGCCCTTGTCTCTCAGCTATGACCACCGTGCCGTTGATGGCGCCTTGGCCGCGCGCTTTTGCGTCACGCTCAAGACGCTGTTGGGTGACATGCGCAAGTTGATGTGGTGAGGAGAGAACAGATGGACGTCAAAGTACCCGATATCGGCGATTTCTCCGATGTGCCCGTGATCAGCATTCTTGTGGCCGTTGGCGATACGGTCGCTGCCGAAGACCCGCTGATCGAACTGGAATCCGACAAGGCCACGATGGAGGTTCCGTCCCCCGCCGATGGCAAGGTCGTCTCGATTGCCGTTGCCGAAGGTGACAATGTCTCGGAAGGCGCGCTGATCCTGACACTGGAAGCCGCCGACAGCGCAACACCCGAAGCTGCGCCAGCCGAGGCACCCGCCGCACCGCAGGCTGTGGCCGCCACCGTCACCGCAGCCGGGCAGGGCGACGTACATGCCGAGGTGGTTGTGCTGGGCTCGGGCCCCGGTGGTTACACCGCAGCCTTCCGCGCCGCCGATCTGGGCAAAAAGGTTGTCATGATCGAGCGCAACCCGACGCTGGGCGGTGTCTGCCTGAACGTGGGCTGTATCCCTTCGAAGGCGTTGTTGCACGTGGCCAAGGTTATCACCGAGGCCGAAGAGATGGGCGCGCATGGAGTCACCTTTGGCAAGCCCAAGATTGACCTGGACGAATTGCGCGCCTTCAAGGACAGCGTTGTCGGCAAACTGACCGGCGGTTTGGACGGTTTGTCCAAGGGCCGCAAGGTCCAGATCGTGCGTGGCTACGGTCGCTTCTCGGGTCCGAACATGATTGAGGTCGTGGGCGATGACGGAATGACAACAGTTTCCTTTGACCAATGCATCATTGCGGCGGGATCTGAACCGGTTGAGCTGCCCTTTATCCCCCATGATGACGACCGCGTCATCGACTCGACCGGTGCGCTGGAACTGGCGGATGTTCCAAAGCGGATGCTGGTTCTGGGCGGTGGTATCATCGGTCTGGAAATGGCTTGCGTCTATGACGCGCTGGGCTCGAACATCACCGTCGTCGAGCTGATGGATCAGATCATTCCCGGTGCGGACAAGGATATCGTTAAACCCCTGATGACCCGCATCAAGGGCCGGTACGAAAACATCTTCCTCAAGACCAAGGTCACAGCAATTGAACCGCTGAAAAAGGGCCTCAAGGTCACGTTCGAGGATGACAAGGGCGAAAGCTTCACCGACACGTTCGACAAGGTTCTGGTGGCCGTAGGACGCAAACCCAACGGCAAACTGATCGACGCCGAGAAAGCCGGGGTCGCGGTGGATGAGCGTGGCTTTATCGCCGTGGACAACCAACTGCGCACCGGCGTGCCGCATATCTTCGCCATCGGCGATTTGGTCGGCCAGCCGATGCTGGCGCACAAGGCCGTGCACGAAGGCAAGGTTGCAGCCGAGGTTGCCGCCGGTCACAAGCGGTTCTTCGACGCGAAACTGATCCCTTCGGTCGCCTATACCGACCCGGAAGTGGCTTGGTGTGGCCTAACTGAAACCGACGCCAAGGCCAAAGGGATCAAGGTCGAAAAAGGCGTGTTCCCGTGGGCCGCGTCGGGCAAATCTCTGTCCAATGGCCGATCCGAAGGCATCACCAAGCTGCTGTTCGATCCACAGGATCAGCGCATCGTGGGTGCTTGCATCGTCGGCACCAACGCCGGTGATCTGATCTCCGAGACTGCTCTGGCCATCGAAATGGGGGCGGACGCGGTCGATCTTGGTCACACGATCCATCCCCATCCAACGCTGAGCGAGACAGTGAACTTCGCGGCAGAGATGTTCGAGGGCACGATTACCGATCTCATCCCGCCCAAGAAACGCAGCTAGGATCATGGCGATGAAGATAGGCACACCGAGAGAGAATTATGACGGTGAGAACCGTGTTGGGATGACGCCGGAGTCTGCGTTGCAGCTTCAGAAGTTGGGCTATGAATGTCTAATTGAGAAGGGTGCTGGTGCTGCGGCTGGATTTTCGGATGC
>NZ_JBXWOU010000020.1:0-54501 GCF_059611045.1 Ruegeria sp. CDSB113 | reverse complement strand
GCGTCCGGCTGTCTCTCCAACCCGTCCGGCCGTCTCTCCGACCCGTCAGCGCCGCCTCAGCAGCGCCGGTGAAGGGGTATTTACGGATTAGGTCTGGGACCTGCAACCCCCATTTTGAAAAAACTTCACATTTCTCTGCAGAAACTCGCCCATGTTAATTAAAACAATAAGTTAGCTTAATAATTTGGGTAAGAAACTCGGCTGGGCGCTGCGTGATACGGGGGTTAGTCAAGGCTTTGGGCGGAATCGTACCCAATGCTTGGTATGCCCGCGGGATCCGATCCAAAGAAAACGCCGCCCGAGTCCCCTCGGGCGGCGCTATCTCTGCGATGATCGCCGGTTTACTTCAGATCAAAACGATCCGCGTTCATCACCTTGTTCCAGGCCGAAACAAAGTCGCAGACAAATTTACCCTCGGCACCCGTCTGACCGTAGACCTCAGCGAGCGCCCGCAGTTGCGAGTTTGAACCGAAGACCAGATCGACGCGTGTACCGGTCCATTTGACCTCACCGCTGGCGCGGTCACGACCTTCATAGACGCCCTTGCCGGCAGGTTTCCATTCGGTGCCCATGTCCAGAATGTTGGTAAAGAAGTCATTGCTGAGTACACCCACACGATCCGTGAACACCCCATGCTTGGCGTCACCGAAGTTGGCGCCCAGAACACGCAGGCCACCGGCAAGTGCCGTCATCTCTGGTGCGGACAAGGTCAACAATTGTGCACGGTCGACCAGCAACTCTTCGGGCGAGACGGTGTAGTCGGCCTTTTGGTAGTTGCGGAATCCGTCTGCTGCGGGCTCCAGGACTGCGACGCTGTCCACATCAGTCTGCTCTTGCGATGCATCGGTGCGGCCCGGGGTGAACGGAACCTCGACATCCTGACCGCCAGCTTTAGCAGCCTGCTCGATGCCAACGGCACCAGCCAGAACGATCAGGTCGGCCAGCGACACTTTCTTGTTGCCTGACTGCGCGCCGTTGAACGCCTCTTGAACGCCTGTCAGCGCATCCAGCGCCTTGGACAGTTTCATTGGCTCGTTGACGTCCCAATCCTTCTGAGGCGCAAGACGGATACGGGCGCCGTTGGCACCGCCCCGCTTGTCCGACCCGCGGAAGGTCGAGGCCGAGGCCCATGCGGTCGAGATCAGCTCGGACACCGACAGACCGGATGCAGCGATCTTGGCTTTCAAATCCGCTACATCGGCATCATCAACCAGGTCGTGATCCACCGCAGGCACGTTGTCCTGCCAGATCAACTCCTCGGTCGGGGCTTCCGAACCGATATAGTTCGAACGCGGACCCATGTCGCGGTGAGTCAGCTTGAACCAGGCGCGCGCGAAGGCATCTGCGAACTCTTCCGGGTTCTCGTGGAAGCGTTTCGAGATCGGGCCATAGATCGGATCCATGCGCATCGCCATGTCGGCGGTGGTCATCATGGTTTTGACCTTCTTGGTCGGATCACCGGCCGCCGGGGCCATGTCCTCTTCCTTGACGCCGATCGGCTCCCATATCCATGCGCCTGCGGGGCTTTTGGTCAGGTTCCACTCGTATCCGAACAGCAGGTCAAAGTATCCATTGTCCCATTTGATCGGGTTTGCGGTCCATGCGCCCTCGATGCCCGAGGTCGTGGTATCGTCACCGACGCCCGAACCGAACTTGTTGATCCAGCCAAGGCCCATCTCTTCGATCGGTGCCGCTTCGGGTTCGGGGCCGACCAGATCAGGATCACCCGCGCCGTGCGCCTTACCAAAGGTGTGGCCACCAGCAACCAGTGCGACGGTTTCCTCGTCATTCATCGCCATCCGGCCAAAGGTGTCGCGGATATCCCGACCCGAGGCCAGTACGTTTGGTTCACCATCCGGGCCCTCGGGGTTCACATAGATCAGACCCATCTGAACGGCAGCCAGCGGGTTTTCCATGTCGCGCTCACCAGAGTACCGGCTGTGCGGGTTGTCGGTGGGGGCAAGCCACTCAGTTTCGGAACCCCAATAGATGTCTTCTTCAGGCGCCCAGATGTCCGCGCGACCACCAGCAAAGCCAAATGTCTTGCCGCCCATGGATTCAATGGCGCAATTGCCGGCAAGGATCATCAGGTCGGCCCAGGAAATCTGGTTGCCGTATTTCTGTTTGATCGGCCACAATAGACGGCGCGCTTTGTCGAGGTTGCCGTTATCCGGCCAGCTGTTCAGTGGCGCAAACCGCTGGTTCCCGGTCGAGGCACCGCCACGGCCATCCGCCGTGCGATATGTACCGGCGCTGTGCCAGGCCATGCGGATGAACAGACCGCCGTAATGACCATAGTCCGCAGGCCACCAGTCCTGAGAATCGGTCATCAGCGCGTACAGGTCTTCTTTCAGCGCCTTCATGTCCAGCTTCTTGAATTCTTCAGCGTAGTCGAAATCAGGCCCCAGCGGGTTCGACGCAGGCGAATTCTGATGCAGGATCGACAGGTTCAGCTGGTTCGGCCACCAATCCCGGTTTGACCGGGTTCCTGCGCCGTGCATTACAGGGCATCCGCCCGTTTTAGGGTTATCACTTCCGTCCATGTCGATCTCCAATCCTGGCTAAAATCCGGCTCGTTCGCGCGGTGAGAAACGCGGGCGATCAAGAACATATATAGATGACACTTTTACCTCTTTTAGATGCGCGGCTTGGATTGCGCGCATTCTGTCAAAGGTATCGGCGACTCTTGTCTTGTCGCCGCCAGACCTAGCAAATTCGAACCATGCAAATAAGTTTTCTTTATGGATGGTTCTGATAACCAAAAACTATCACTAAGCATCCGGGCGCATCACCGCAAATCAGGGCGATAGCTCAGTCACCGGTCATCAGCGACCGCAGCCCGACCCGATAGTTCGGATACATCAGGTTTACACCCAGCTCATCCTTGATCCGATCGTTCCTGACCCGCTTGTTCTCATTGTAAAAGCTGCGCGCCATAGGGGTCATGTCGGCCTCGTCAAACGGTACTTCGGGCGGCAATGGCAATCCCTGCAATTCGGCCGCATAGGCGATGACATCCTGCGGTGGAACGGGTTCATCATCACATACGTTGTAAATCGCCCCCGGATTAGGCGCAGACATGGACGCAGCAAGAACCTGGGCAATGTCGGCGACATGAATTCGGGAAAAGACCTGCCCCGGCTTGATGATACGTCGCATACCCACACGCTTGAGCTTGGAAAACGGCCCACGCCCGGGACCATAGATGCCCGCAAGGCGAAAGATGTGTGTCGGCAAGCCGGGGATGTTCTGCCACTGCTCTTCAGCCTGCACCCGCCATTTGCCGCGCTGCGCCGTTGGCGTCGCAGGGGTGGCCTCGTCGACCCAGTTGCCCTGATGATCGCCATACACGGCCGTGGTCGAAAGATAGCCAACCCATTTGAATTGCGCCGCCCGTTCCGCAATCTCATCCGCCAATGCAGCCAGAACCGGATCTCCGTCCGCGTTTGGCGCAGCCGAGATCAAAAGATGCGTCACCCCATCCAGCTGTGGCACTTGCCCCGGCCAAATCACCGGCTCTGCGCCGGACGCCTTGACCACCTGCGATTGGGCCGGATCACGCGTCGTGCCCGAGATACGCCAACCATGGGGTTGCAACTGACGGGACAAAGCCTGTGCCGAGTACCCGTGACCGAAGGAAAATAGTGTGCCTGTCATACGCTCTTAGATGATCCGCAATTTCGCCAGATGCAAGAACTCTGCCAAGGATACTTGATTCGAATCCCCCAATGCGCCTTTCTTTTGGGTATGAGTGACAAAACACCAGACCTGCATGCCGCCTACGCGCTGGATTCCCCGGAAGACCACAAGCGTCTCTATGCTGAATGGGCCGGGGATTACGACGAAGGCTTTGCCACGCGCGAGGACTATCAGCTGCACATCCATACCGCCCGCGCCTTTGTCGGCTCCGGCGGGCAAGGGCCTGTGCTTGATGTAGGTGCAGGCACGGGCCTGTGCGGCGCGGTTCTGGCCCGGCTGGGTGTGGGACCGATAGATGCCACCGATATCAGCGCCGAGATGCTGGATCAGGCCATGCGTAAGGATATCTACCGCGACGCCATTGAGGCCGATCTGAACGAAGGCATCCCGGTGCCGCGCGAAAGCTACTCCGGGATCGTTTCATCCGGTTCGTTCACCCATGGCCACCTCGGGCCAGAAGCTTTGACTGCACTGCTGCGTGTGGCCCGCCCCGGTGCTCAATTCGCGCTGTCGATCAATGCAAAACACTATGAGAAGCTTGGTTTTGCCGAAGCTCTGCACCGGTTGGCGCAAGACCAGATCCGCGATCTGGCCCTGCCCGAAGTGCGTATCTATGGCGACCTCGCGTCTGGCCCTAATAAAGATGACACTGCACTGATCGCTCTGTTCGAGCGCGTGTAGGCTGACTTACCGTCCTTTCCAAACCGGGTCACGTTTTTCGGCAAAAGCACGAGCCCCTTCCAGATTGTCTTCAGAGCCATAGAGGGTATCAACCGTCGGCAATTGCCGTCCGGTGATCCGATTCATGGCATCCTGAAACTTGGAATCCTCGGCGTCGCGCACGATTTCCTTGATCGCGGCATAAACCAAGGGCGGACCGCTGGCCAAAACACGCGCCAGTTCCCACGCCCGATCCATCAGTTGATCACCCGGAATGACCTCGTTCACCAACCCCCAGTTCTTTGCCTCATACGGATCGAACCAGCGCCCGGTCAGCAGCAGTTCCATTGCTACATGATACGGAATGCGTTTGGGCAGTTTGACGCTGGCGGCATCAGCCACCGTGCCGGACCGGATTTCCGGCAATGCAAAACTGGCGTGATCCGCGGCAAGGATCATGTCGGCGCTCAGGGCCAATTCTAACCCGCCGCCGCAAGCAATCCCGTTGACCGCAGCGATGACCGGCTTGTTCATGTCCCGCAGTTCCTGCAGCCCGCCAAAGCCACCAACGCCATAGTCACCGTCGACTGCGTCTCCGTCAGCGGCTGCTTTCAAATCCCAGCCGGGGCAAAAGAACTTCTCGCCACCCCCGGTCAGGATTGCGACGCGCAGATCAGGATCATCACGGAAGTCACGAAACACCTCGCCCATGACACGGCTGGTTGCCAAATCAATCGCGTTCGCTTTGGGACGGTCCAAAGTGACTTCCAGAATTGCGCCATCGCGCTTGGTTTTGACCGGGTTCATATACTTGCCTTTCGGATCAGAGCATCCACCGCTATGGCACGGTCCGGTGTGCAGATCAGTGGGTTTATTTCAACTTCGCTGACATGGGTTGCGTTGGCAATGACGTAGGCCTGCACCGCATCGACAGCGTCCAGGATGGCCTCAATCTCTGCCGCTGGTTTGCCGCGATATCCCGCCAGCAAGGGAGCGCAGTTCAATTTGCCCAGCGCCTCTTTCACCGCGTTGCGGGAGGATGGGATCAAAAGTGAAACCGTGTCGCGCAGGATTTCAGTCCACACACCCCCTGCACCCAGCGTAAGAACAAAGCCATGCGCCGGGTCTCGGGTCACGCCGACCAACAATTCTGCCACGCCGCCAACAGCCATTTCCTCAATAAGGACGTCATCGGTTCCGATATCCGCCGCGACTTCAGCCACGGCGTCAGCGTGAACCCCTAGGCGCACGGCCGCATGTTCCGACTTATGCACCAGCCCGACGCCCTTAATCGCAAAAGGACCAGTCAGCGCGGCAGAGGCTTGTTTCGCCAGATCCGCCGACACCACAACGTTGTGCGGCACACACACACCGAAATCCGCCAGCGCCCTCTTGGCTTCTGCTTCGGTCAAAACATGATCCGCAACGGTATCCGAGGGCAACAGGACCGGTTCGGCCTCCGTTGCTTGCGGTCGCGCGGCTGCCTCAATTGCCGCAAGCGCTTCGTGCAACCCGGCAAACGGGACAACACCGCCATCGAGTAATCGCTGCGCAACGTCTTCGGGTAAAAGCTCCGGCAGGGTCGCTGTTACTGCAAAGGGACGCCCCGTCTGAGCAACGCAATTCAAGGCAGCCTGCGTGGCGCATTCCCAATCGGTCGCGTCCGTGTGCGGATAGTCGAGAATAGCCATAGTCAGGGCCTGTTCAGGGCTCATCATTGCTGACCATGCCCGTGTCATGGCTGGCGTGTCCCGCCAGATATAGGTGTGATAATCCAGCGGGTTCGCCAGTGCTACCATCGGTCCCAAGGTATCGCGCAGGTCAGCTTTTTGTGCTTGCGACAACGGCGGGAAGTGCAGGTCGCGCCCCTCGGCCATGTCGGCAGCCAGACTTGCCTCACCACCCGAACAACTGATCGATCCCAAACCGTTCGTATCCAACCGCCCGGTCACATGCAGCAGCTTGAGGCATTCCAGGAAACTGGGAATGTCATCCAACCGCGCGATCCCGAGCCGATCCAGAAATGCCTGCGCGCCCGCATCACCACCCGCCAACGAGGCTGTATGGGAAATCGTCGCCGCCTGTGCATGGGCGGACCGGCCCACTTTCAGCGCAACAATCGGCACGTTACGATCCCGAGCCTTTTTGGCCAGCGCCTCCCATTTACGCAGGTCACCGAACCCCTCGATATGGACGCCAATCGCTGTGATCCGGTCATCATCCAACAGGGCCGAGGCGATGTCGGCCTGATGGGTCTGCGCCTGGTTCCCACTGGTCAGCATAAAGGCCAGCGGCAAGGCCCGGCGCTGCATCGTCATATTGATCGCTATGTTCGAACTTTGCGTCAGGATCGCCACACCGCGATCTACCGGTCGCATGCCGTGCTGATCGGGCCAAACAGCGGCACGGTCTAGCCCGTTGACGAAGCCATAACAGTTTGGCCCGAGGATCGGCATCTCGCCTGCGGCCTGCACCAAACGGACCTGCAAATCTGCACCCTGATCGTCCTCGGCATGCGCTTCGGTAAATCCCGAGGCAAAACACACTGCACCCCCGGCCCTCATGGCCGAAAGGATCGCGATCGTCTCGATCGTTGCATGACGGTTGATGCCAACAAAGGCTACGTCGGGGGCCGCTGGAAGGTCCTCAAGGCGTGCAAAGGCACTCAGACCCGCGATTTGACCGGCTTTTGGGTGGACCGGCCAGATGTCGCCCTGAAACCCGAATTTCCGGGCCTGTTCGATCACTGAGACGCACCAGGCGCCGCCGCCAATCACAGCGATGGATGTGGGGTGCAAAACGCGTGACAGGGAAGACATCAGGCGGCCCCCTCCATCACGCACCGAGTGCCCTTAGAAGATCGCGACTGATAATGTGGCGCTGAATTTCGCTGGTTCCGTCCCAGATACGTTCGACCCGCGCATCGCGCCAGAACCGCTCAAGCGGGTAATCGTCCATCAGACCCATGCCGCCGTGAATTTGGATGGCGGCATCGGTGACCCGCGCAAGCATTTCCGAGGCATAGAGCTTGGCCGAAGCAATTTCGCGGTTGGCAGGCAGGCCTTTGTCCAGGCGGTCGGCTGCGGCCAGCGTCAACAAGTCCGCCGCGTCAATCTCGGTGATCATATCCGCGATTTGGAAGGACACGCCCTGAAACTTGCCGATCTTCTGGCCGAACTGTTCGCGCGTGGCGGAATAATCCAGCGCATAGTCGAAAGCCCGGCGCGCCCGACCTACGGACATGGCGGCAACCGTGATACGGGTCGCATAGAGCCAGGTGTTCATCACCTCGAACCCGCCATCAACCTCACCCAGAACCTGGGCATCCGGCAGACGGCAATCGTCGAAATCAAGAACCATGTTCTTGTAGCCGCGATGGCTAACCGATTTGTACCCGTCCCGGATGGTGAAACCGGGCGTTCCGCGATCCACCAAGAATGCCGTTATCCGCTTTTTCGGACCTTTAGGCGTCTGGTCCTCTCCGGTCGCGATGAAAACGATGATGAAATCCGCGTGCTCGGCGCCCGAGATGAAGTGCTTGGTGCCATTGACCACCCAGTCACCGCCATCCCGCACCGCGGCGCACTTCATTCCACGAACATCTGACCCGGCACCGGGTTCGGTCATCGCCAGCGCGTCCATCCTTTCACCGCGAACGGCGGGCATCAGGTATCGTTCGACCTGCTCGCCCTCACACGCCATCAGGATGTTCTGAGGACGCCCGAAGAAGTGGTTCAGCGCCATGGATCCGCGGCCCAGCTCACGTTCGACCAACGCGAACTCCAGATGGTTCAACCCTGCACAACCGACGCTTTCGGGAAAATTACAGGCATAAAAACCCAGTTCAATCGTCTTGCGCTTGATCTCATCCGCGATCTCTTCCGGGACTTCGCCGGTGCGCTCGACCAGCGCCTCATGCGGGTAGATTTCGTTTTCCACAAAGCTGCGAACGGTAGAGACGATCATCTCTTGTTCGTCGGACAATCCATATTGCATCGGGCGTCTCCACATCTGGCGTTGCGGCATATTCTGACGCGGCTTGTCATTTGAAACGTGCAGAAATAGAAGTTTACCATGCAAGAATGGACTAAATCACCCTCTGCACCGCAGCAAATCGGGGTTCTTCTGTTCGACGGATTCTCGAACCATTGCCTGGCCAACACGGTCGAGCCGCTGCGCGCTGCAAACACTCTGGCCGGACGTATTTTGTACGATTGGCAGTTCCTTGCGTTGGAGGGTGGTCCGGTGACATCCTCATCCGGGCTGCAGGTCGCGCCGCATCGCCCACTCCAGATCGCCAGTGGGGACATGCTGATGGTCATGCCATCTTATGGATTCCGCGCGCATGGCGGGTGGCGCACCCTTTCAGGCCTGCGTTCTGCGGATCAGCGGTTCAAAGTGCTGGCGGGCCTCGACACTGGCAGCTGGCTTTTGGCTCAAGCAGGGCTGTTGGACGGGCATCGCGCCACGATACACTGGGAAGAGCTGACCGGATTTACAGAAAGGTTCCCCGATGTCGAAGCCCACCGCGAGCGCTATGTCATCGACCGCAATCGCATCACCTGTTCCGGGGCCATGGCGGCCTTTGATCTGGTGCTTCATCTGATTGCACGGGATCAGGGACAGGCCCTGGCGCTGGAAGTGTCGCAACTGTTCATGACCCGCGATTCAGCGCGCTCGCATGCGGGCGGTGCCGGCGCGACCAGCGGTTACGTGAACAAGGCGCTGGCCTTGATGCAGGAGCATCTTGAAAACCCCTTGCCCGTATCCGAAATCGCAAATCGGGTTGGCCGATCGCAGAAAGCCCTGTCCGTCCGCATGCAGTCCGAGCTGGGCGCTGGTCCGGCCCAGGTCTATCGCCGACTGCGCCTGAACCTTGCGCGCAAACTGGTGGCGGAAACCGACCTGAGCATTGGTGAGGTTGCCCTGCGCTCGGGCTATGACGACCCCAGCGCCCTGACCCGCGCCTTCAAAGCCGAATTCGGGGTCACGCCGCGCGCGCTTCGGGCCAGCTAGGTATACATCTGTTTCTTGTACGCCCTTGTCCTGGTCGTCGCCTCGGCCGATCCGTCATGATACGTGCCAAACCACTTGTCGAACGGGATTTCAGAGGTGCCGTAGTTGCATTCAAAATACCGGTGGTGAAGCTGGTGAAAGAAATCACCGGCACGGGCGGCGTCCGTATCCCCGGCCTTTAGTTTTTCAAAACCGGAATGAGACAACACGGGGCTGACCTGCTGAAAATATGCGTGGAACAGCACATGCAATGGGTGCGACGGCACGATCAGGTGGATAAAATAGGTCGTGAAATACAACAGGTTCTCAAACCAATGGTTTGATATCCCCGACCAGGGCCCGGTGTTCACATTGCGATGATGCACAGCATGCACGTATTTGTAGAGCTTCGGGTGATGTTCCAGCCGGTGCACCCAATAAAAGTGCAGACCAGACCACATTGGGATAAACACCATCCACACAACGAACCAGACAGGCGCGCCGGACCATGTGACGGTCGGCACATACCCATTGGCCATCGCCCAGTAGATGATCCACTGATAAACGGTCGCGACGGTCATCGCGCTGCCTAGCGTCCACCAGATATTGTCCAGAACCTGATTGCGGAATGTGAAGGCACCATTGTTGCGGGTCAGGTCGCGGCGGTCGAACTTTTTGTACATGCCCTGCCCTTTTCGCATGTACAGCCACCAGTGCAGCCCACCTGCGACGAGTATTTGGGGCACCATGTTCAGCAGCCAAATGCGAAACATCCAACCCGGTGCAAAATTTTGCATACTTTCCAAGGACGGGAAAAAGAAAGCATAGGCGGTAACCGCCAGCGCAAGGCACAAGGTTAATGCCGTGATCTGCAGCCACGCCCCGCTGTACCATTTCAGCACAGCTGACGGACGTGGTGGCCAATTGAACAAGGGGTTTAACCCCACCGGACCTTCAGGATGATAGTGCCAGCGGGCGGATTCCGGATCCTGTGTAGTGTCAGACATGGTCGTTACCCTGATAAGGTTGTCATGTGGCGTAATCAGAGCCGCCATCGTCCAATATGGCCTTGATCTCTCGCAGATGAGCCTGGGCCTGATCGGGATAGTCTTCCAATTCTTGCGCAGTCTTTTCGGCAATATCATCTGGCAGGACGCGCAATGGCTGGCCGGTCTGCAGCGCTCGGATGTAGGTTTCCGCTGCGCGTTCAAAATAATAAAGCCTGTTAAAGGCATCTGCCGGGTCACTGCCGATCACAAGAACACCGTGATTGCCCATGATCATGACCTTCTTCTTGGGGTCGGACAGCATGGATGCACAGCGCTCACCTTCGCTTTCAAAAGCGAGACCTCCGAATTCCTGATCGATGACATACCGGTTAAAAAACGTGGCCGTATTCTGGTCGATCGGCGGCAACGTACTGTCCGCCAGGGAGGCAAGGACCGTCGCAAAGATCGAATGCACGTGCATCACACAGCGCGCATGCGGACAGTGGCGGTGGATCGAGCCGTGCAGACCCCAGGCCGTCGGATCCGGTGCACCGGGATGGCTCATCACTTTGGCGTCATTTGCGTCCAGAAACAGCAGATTTGACGCTTTGACCCGTGCAAAGTGCATCTGGTTCGGGTTCATCAAAAATTGCGTACCTTCCGGGTTCACCGCAAGGCTGAAATGATTGGCAACGCCTTCGTGCATGTTCAATCGCTCGACCCAGCGAAAGGTTGCAGCCAGATCAACTCGTTCGGCCCAGTGGTCGATATTGGCGCGCAGGTTTGTAACAGTCATTCCGGGCTCCTTTGCGGATAGCTGAGAACTTTCGGAAATCGTGCCTGTAGCGTCAAAAATTGACCAACGAAAAAAACGCAACTATTCCATTAGCTGAACTAATGGCAAGGTTATACGCATGCAAAAACCACTTCCTCCGCTGGGTTGGCTCCGCACGTTTGAGGCGGCGGCGCGGCACTTGTCCTTTACCGGCGCAGCCCGGGATCTGAACATGACGCAAAGCGCGGTCAGCCAGCAGATCAAGTCCTTGGAAGGGTACCTTGGCCAGCCTTTGTTTTTGCGTCGACCACGCGCGTTGGAACTGACCGAAGCGGGCATCACGTATCTTCCGGTGGTGCGCGAGGCATTTCGGACACTGGTTCGCGGAACTCAGGCCGTGACCGGCGCCCAGCAGAACGCGGTTCAGGTTCAAAGCAACATCACCTTTGCCGTGAATTGGTTGGCGCCCAGACTGCCGAAATTTCGGGTACAGCATCCCGAGGTGCAGCTGAATATCTTTACCGAGCTTTGGGAGCCGCGCGAAATGGCCGAAGGGGCCGCCGTCGAAATCCGTTATTCACTACGGCCGTCAGATACGGTTAGGACCGAATTGCTGAGAACCGATCATTATTATCCAGTCTGTGCGCCGGGCTATCACGTGACGTTGGACAACCTGCAACAGCACCCGCTTTTTGACTGCTCAAACCTTCTGTCGAATTGGCTGGGTTGGGCCGAGGAACAGGGTCTAAACTGGGAAAATCCTGCAATTACTTATTCGACCACCTACTTGGTCAGCCTGTCCGTAGCCATGGCTGGCGGAGGGCTGTGTCTGGCGCATGACACCATTGCCAGTGACCTGATTGAACAGGGTCGTTTGGTTGCTCCGTTTGCTCGTCGCGCGCCTATGCCCGAAGCCTATTACTTGCTGCTGTCGCCGAGCGCCGAAGAAAGCCCCGGCGCCATAGCGTTTGCCAATTGGGTTCGCCGCGAGCTGGAGCATGATACACAGAAATAACCGAGGGTTGCTCCTGCCCATCATCGATGCCCTGCCGGGCGTCTCTTCTGGTTGGGCAGTGCAGCGCTGACGCGCTGCGTGACGGTTTGATGATACCTGTTCACAAGGGGTTGAACCTTCCTGCGCATTCGGGAAAGTTGGGCCATGGAACACACACCCTTCCCTAGTTGGCCCGATGTCGCCCTCCGTTTGATTGCCGTAGCCGCAGGTCGTGAAGCTGCAGATTCGGTCATTCGCGGCGGAATCTGGGTGAATGTGCACAGCCGCGAAAGCCTTCCTAACCATGACATTGCCATCGCTGATGGGCGCATCGCTTACGTCGGACCCGATGCATCACACTGCATCGGCCCAGAGACTCAGGTCATCGAGGCCAACGGGCGCTATATGATCCCTGGCCTATGTGATGCCCATATGCATATCGAATCGGGCATGCTGACACCGGCTGAATTTGCCCGCGCTGTCATTCCGCATGGAACCACCAGCATGTTCACCGACCCGCATGAGATCGCAAATGTCCTTGGCCTGGACGGCGTGCGCATGATGCATGACGAGGCGTTGATGCAACCGGTGAACATCTTTACCCAGATGCCATCCTGCGCCCCATCTGCACCGGGATTAGAAACGACGGGGTACGAAATCACCGCCGAAGACGTGGCCGAGGCGATGAATTGGCCGGGCATCATCGGTTTGGGCGAGATGATGAACTTTCCGGGTGTCATCAATGGCGACCCAAAGATGCTGGCGGAAATCGCCGCCACGCAACGCGCCGGGAAAACCGTAGGCGGGCATTACGCTTCGCCTGATTTAGGGTCTGATTTTGCGGCTTATGTTGCCGGGGGTCCGGCGGATGATCACGAAGGTACCTGCGAGGCGGACGCGATCGCGCGTGTTCGGCAGGGGATGCGGTCGATGATGCGGCTGGGCTCGGCCTGGTATGATGTGGAAAGTCAGATCACGGCTGTCACGGAAAAAGGTCTGGACCCGCGCAACTTTATCCTGTGCACCGACGACTGCCACTCAGGCACGCTGGTCAATGACGGCCATATGAATCGCGTGGTTCGGCACGCCATCGCTTGCGGATGTGATCCGCTGATTGCCCTGCAAATGGCAACGATCAACACGGCGACTCACTTCGGGCTGGAACGTGAGATCGGCTCGATTACACCAGGGCGGCGCGCGGATGTCATACTCAGCTCGGACCTGGAAGAACTGCCCATCGAGACCGTGATTGCGCGCGGTCAGATCGTGGCCGAAAACGGTAAAATCACCGTAGATTGCCCGCACCTCAACTGGCCTGATACCGCACGAAACACTGTGCATCTGGGGCATACGCTGACCGCTGCCGATTTCGAAATCCAAGCGCCTGCAGGGGCAAACCGCGTGCAAGCCAACGTGATCGGCGTGGTGGAAAACCAGGCTCCGACCAAAGCGTTGAAGTCTGAACTGCCGATCATCGAAGGATTGGTCGAGGGCGACGACGATGTCTGCCAGATCGCGCTGGTTGAACGGCACCGGGCAACTGGCGGCGTGACGAACGCTTTCGTTTCCGGATTCGGATATCAAGGCAAAATGGCCATGGCCTCGACCGTGGCACATGACAGTCATCACATGATCGTAGTCGGCACGGATCGCGAACAGATGGCACTGGCCGCAAATCGGCTGGCCGAGGTGGGTGGTGGCATCACCATCTTCCGCGATGGGGAAGAACTGGCGCTGGTCGAATTGCCCATTGCGGGCCTGATGTCTGACAGCCCTGCATCACAGGTTGCTGCCAAGGCCGACGACATGGTTGCCGCGATGGTGGCCTGCGGGTGCACCCTCAACAACGCATATATGCAGCACTCACTATTGGCACTTGTCGTGATTCCGGAATTGCGGATATCGGATCTGGGTCTGGTGGATGTGCGCACCTTTGAAAAAATCGATCTTCTGGAACCACTTGCATGACAATAATAAAAACACCCGACGCACCTAAACCGGAACAATTCACCGACCCCAAGGCAGCGGTCGCTCGGTTGGAAGCGCTGTATGAACAAGCAACCCGCTTTCTGTGCGACAGTTTCTCGGCAGCCATTGAACACGGCGCACCTACTGCACGTTTCAGAGCTTATTACCCGGAAATTCGTATCAGAACGTCGTCCTATGCGCATGTCGACAGCCGCCTGAGTTTTGGCCACGTCTCGGAACCCGGTATTCATGCCACGACCGTTACGCGACCGGATTTATTTCGGTCTTATTTGACCCAGCAGATCGCGTTGCTGATCAAAAACCACGACCAGCCGGTTACGATTGGGCCGTCCGACACGCCAATCCCGGTGCATTTCGCGGTTGCCAACAATCCCGATCTGCACGTTCCGCAACAGGGCGCGGCCGGGTTCACGTTGCGCGATGTCTTTGACGTTCCCGACCTGACCACGACCAACGATGATATCGTCAACGGGGTGTACGACCACGAAGATGAAGCCGGTCCGCTAGCCTTGTTTACTGCCCAACGCGTCGACTATTCGCTGGCCCGGCTTGCGCATTATACCGCGACGGATCCCAGCCATTTTCAGAACCATGTCCTGTTCACGAACTACCAGTTCTACGTCTCTGAGTTCGAGAATTACGCGCGCGCGCAATTGGCCGATCCGGACAGCGGTTACACCAGCTTCGTCTCGACCGGGAATGTCGAGATCAAGGGCTCCGAAGAAGAGTTGCTCCAACCACTGAAGCTGCCGCAAATGCCAACCTATCACCTGAAACGCGAGGATGGATCCGGGATCACGCTGGTCAATATCGGCGTTGGGCCTTCGAACGCAAAAACGGCCACTGACCATATCGCGGTGCTGCGACCTCATGCGTGGCTTATGGTCGGCCATTGCGCCGGGTTGCGCAACACGCAGGCACTGGGGGATTTCGTTCTGGCCCACGCCTATCTGCGTGAAGACAAGGTGCTGGACGATGACCTGCCGGTCTGGGTTCCGATCCCGCCACTGGCCGAGGTTCAGGTCGCGCTGGAAAGCGCCGTGGCCGAGGTCACCGAGTTGGAAGGATACGAGCTTAAGCGGATCATGCGCACAGGCACCGTCGCCTCGGTCGACAACCGCAACTGGGAACTGCGCGACCAATCCGGCCCTGTGCAAAGGCTCAGCCAATCCCGCGCCATTGCACTGGATATGGAAAGCGCAACCATCGCCGCAAATGGCTATCGGTTCCGGGTTCCCTACGGCACGTTGTTGTGTGTTTCTGACAAACCGCTGCACGGCGAATTAAAGCTTCCGGGCATGGCATCTGCCTTTTATACCACCCAGGTCAGTCGCCATCTTGCAATCGGAATTCGAGCGATGGAACATCTGCGCGGCATGCCGTTAGAGCGTCTGCACAGCCGGAAATTGCGTTCATTCGACGAAACAGCCTTTCTCTGACGCAAAAAAGCAACGATTTCCCCATATTTTTAGGGTTTTCGGCGCTACTATTCGTTGTGTTCGACCACAATATCCCGTTACAGTTACGCGGTGAGGCCCTATGTATCGGGCACGTTAAGGAGACCAAGAAATGGCAAAGCCTATGACAAAGACTCAGCTGGTGGCTGCTCTCGCTGAGGAAATGGGAACCGACAAGAAAGCTGCGAACGCAGCGTTGGAGGCCATGACCGGCCTGATCACCCGCGAAGTTTCCGCCGGCGGCGCAGTGACCCTGCCTGGCGTTGGCAAAATCTACTGCCGCGAGCGCCCCGAGCGCATGGTGCGCAACCCCGCCACCGGCGAGCAGTTCAAGAAAGAAGCGGACAAAGTGGTCAAGATGACCATCGCGAAAGCTCTGAAGGACAGCGTGAACGGCTGATCTCAGTCTTCACTACAAACGATTGAGGGCCGCCGTTTGGGGGCCCTTTTTCTTTGTTCGCCTGTTGGAACGAATTTTGGCACACCCGATGGATTTCGATGTACTTTGCGGGTTACCCGTCTAGTTGTTGAATAACAACATCTGAATTCATCGATCGGTTTGCAAAACGTGGCGCACTTCTTTCCCAAAATCTCGCCTCTCGCGATTGCCTTTTCTCTAACCTGGACAACTCAGTTGGCTGCGCAACCCGTTGGTTTGGGCTTTCAGGTTGATGGGCTTGCGGCGTATCAAGGCAGCGCATCCCTAAGCGGAGGTGGCAATTTCTCTGCAAGTCGTGCCTTTATTCGTGGCGGTTCGCTGTATAATACTGGCGATGGTACGTCATTTGGCCTGTCCATAAGCCTTGGGCAATTTGACTACGACTTCAGTCAGACTGACAATCAACCATGGACCGACATACGCGATATCCGGATCTCGTTTCCGGTACGCGCGCGCGTCGGTGAAACGGCACAACTGTTTATATCCCCACAAATCAGATGGGATTATCAAAGTGGCATAGACGCGTCTGATGGGCGGACTTACGGGGTTTTTGCCGGTCTGGCTTGGGAAGTCAGTAGCCGCTTAACGATTGGACCTGCATTCGGCGTTTTTTCCCAACTCGAGGAAGAAGGCGTGGACTTTTTTCCGGCTCTTCTGGTGGATTGGGACATCAATGACCGTTGGAATCTGAATACGGGATCAGGGATTGGCGCAACCAGAGGGCCGGGGCTGACACTGAGTTATGCCATGACTGACACAATAAACCTGTCTTTGGCTGCGCGCTCTGAACGCATCCGCTTTCGCCTGGATGACCAAGATCTTGCGCCGGATGGCGTCGGGGAAGACAAGAGCATCCCGGTTGTATTGGCCTTGGACTACAGCCCCAATCCAGGAGTTTCTCTAAACGTTTTTGCCGGAGCTGAATTCGATGGTCGGCTTACTCTGGATGACGAAAATGGAAATGAGATTAGCCGACAATCTTACGACACTGCACCGCTTGTCGGTTTTGCGTTCCGTTTTCGATTCTGACTTTTTCCAAGAAAGAGATTCAAGACCATGGAAAACGGGCGCCGGTTTAAGCGCCCGTCTGTTCTTTTTTTCCGTTCAGCAATTAGTGAACCGTCTCAACCTTGTGGAAGTCCAGATCACGACCTTCTGGCATTGAATCGATGCTCATCACCTCCTTGCGCTTGGTGATCAGGATATAGACCACGCAAGCCAGATAGAGGCCGACGACAACCGCGCCGATCCATTGAATCTGCAGCCACTGGCTCTGGAACAGCAGGGTTAGGACGAACAGAAGCGCGACGTTGCCTGCTACGTAGATCGCCTTGCCGAATCGCTCGACCGTCATGTTCAGGTTGTCGGTATAGAGGCGGATCAGCGAGTCCAGCGAGTTGATCACAAAGGTCACGCCCACGATCACCATCGCGATGTTGGTGATGCCCGCAGTGCTGATGCCGTTCAGGTGATAGTAGTAGAGAACGGTGAACCAGATCGCCAACGGGATCGACGGGAAGATCAGCAGCGCCGCCAGCAATTGCCAGGTTTTCAGCCCACCAACAAAGCGCGAGGTGAACTGGCCAATCATGATCGACCACGCAAACCACCAGAACAGGTAGAAGGCGTGATAATCAGTCAGCGGCAACACGAACTTGTGCAGATTGGCGAAATAGGCACCGATATTGCTGCCGGTTTCAACAATTCCGGTCATGCCCATGCCGGCGGCAATCCACATTCCGAGGATCAGCGTGAGGAACAGGATAGTCGAACCCACAGACAGGATACGGACGTATTTCAGGTCGGTTGACGAATAAGCCGCCGCCAGAATGACAACAAATACGATGACATAGAAAGTGGTGACCACGGATTCGCCGTCTCCGACCTCGGGCAGATAACCGGGCAGGTAGATCAGGAACAGGCTGGCGGTGAAGGCGCAGGTGCCAATGATGACCACGTTGTTGATCAGCTTGACCAGCGGGATCTCAAAGAACTTCACGCGGGGTTCGATGACGCAGAAATAGAACGCTGTCAGGAAGTAAAAGGCCCAGATTAGGAAACCCCAGAAGCCGAACTCGATGGCCAGCGGGTTAGCGAAGGCATAGGCGGGTTCCTCGGCATAGCCGCCAAACTCGGTCAGCGGAAACATGATCAGGCCGACATCCAGACCGGATGTGAACAGGATCGCGATGAAGGTGAACAGATGCACTGGCGTGACGCCCACACAACGCAGGTTCCACCATTTCACGACGAAGAAAGCGACCAGGCCCAATGCCAGCAGGACGCCGAAAGACAGAATATACTCCAAAAGCACCAACATTCCTCCCTTGGTTAGTCAGAGTGCGGATCGTATAGCTTTAATTGACTGGTCAATCAACAAAACTGCCAATGCTGAATGCAACAAGCGAAACCTGTGTTTATTTTGACGCGCGGCGCTTGCGCGTTTCAGATAATTCGGAAACAGTCGCGGCGTTTGGGAAAGGGTCACCATGGATTTGCGCGCCATAGCCGTGGGGCTGGCATTTGCCTTCATCTGGTCGTCAGCCTTTACCTCGGCGCGGATCATCGTCGCCGATGCGTCGCCCCTGTTTTCATTGGCGCTGCGGTTTCTGATTTCAGGGTTGCTGGGGGTCGCGATTGCGCGGGCGATGGGCCAAAGTTGGAGGCTGACCCGCGCGCAGTGGTACGCGACCATCCTGTTCGGAATATGCCAAAATGCCCTTTATTTGGGTCTGAACTTCTACGCAATGCAGACCGTGCAGGCATCCGTTGCGGCGATTATTGCATCAACAATGCCCCTGATCGTCGCGCTGGCCAGCTGGACCCTTTTCCACGAAAAACTTCGACCGCTGGGCGTGTTCGGGTTGCTGGCCGGTTTCGCGGGCGTCGCGTTGATCATGAGCAGCCGGATAAGCGCGGGCGCAGACCTGTTTGGCGTCATGTTGTGCGGGCTTGGGGCACTGGCGCTCAGCTTTGCGACCTTGGCTGTGCGCGGGGCAACCTCCGGCGGCAATTTCATGATGGTGGTCGGACTTCAGATGCTTGTGGGCGCGGCAATTCTGTTCCTCGCAGCCCCCGTATTCGAGACGATCTTCATCCATCCCAACGGTCCTTGGTTGCTGGCGTTTGCCTACACAACGCTGTTCCCCGGCCTGCTGGCGACGCTGATTTGGTTCATGCTGTTGAACCGAATCGGCGCGATCCGGGCTGCGACTTTTCACTTTCTGAACCCGGTGTTTGGTGTGGCCGTCGCCGCAGTTTTCCTGGGCGAAAAACTTGGGCCCATGGATGCAGTAGGTGTCGGTATCACAACGCTGGGTATTCTGGCGGTGCAGTTGTCCCGGCAAACCGATCAGCGGAGCAAGGCCTCAACCTGACGCAACAGTTTCGGTGAATCCGGATTGACGTTCGAACCATAGGTCGCAATCACTTCACCTGCTGGATCAATCAGGATCTTGTTGAAATTCCACTTGGGTACGAATCCCGTCTGCTGAGCAACCGCACGGTAGAACGGATGGGCCGCAACGCCCTTTACTGACGTGATGTCGGTCATGGGAAAGGTCAAGCCATAGTTAATCTCGCAGAACTGTTTGACCTCTGCCGCCGTGCCCAATTCCTGATTGAACGAATCCGAAGGGACGGCCAAAACCACGAGACCTCGATCAGCATAGGTGTCATGAATCTTTTGCAAGCCAGCATATTGCCCTGTGAATCCGCAATGGGATGCCGTGTTCACAACCAGTATCGGCTTGCCTCGCCAATCCTCAAGGGACAAAGTGCCGCCGTCGATCGAGACAAATTCACCAGTCAAAGGTGCTGCTTGAACCACGCGGGCAACCAGCAATAGGGCGAATAACAGAAGCAGTCTGAACATGGCGTCACCTCCTTTATTGTGAATTACGTACGCGTCTGGCATTCGGATCACCTGCACGAGAACGCGAGCCGGCTGAAATATGATTTTGATTTCCGCGCCACTGTGCCCAAATAGAAACCCAGATCGCATCAACACCGGAGAAGCCATGACCCGCTACACCAAAGACCCCGAGGCCATTGCCGCTCTCTCACCCGAAGAATACCACGTAACCCAACGCAGCGGCACCGAACGCCCTGGCACCGGAAAACTGCTGAATAACAAGGAACCAGGTATCTACGTCGATATCGTCTCGGGCGAACCGCTGTTTGCCTCAGCCCACAAATACGAATCCGGGTGCGGTTGGCCCAGCTTTACCAAACCCATCGTGCACGAGCATGTCGAAGAAATCGAAGATCGCACGCTTGGGATGATCCGGACCGAGGTCCGCTCGAAACATGGGGATAGTCATCTGGGGCATGTGTTTCCTGACGGTCCGCGCGAACACGGCGGGCTGCGTTACTGCATCAACTCTGCCTCATTGCGGTTCATTCATCGCGATGAGATGGAGGCCGAAGGGTATGGCGAATACCTGATCCATGTGGAGGACATCCAATGACCACTGAACGCGCTGTTCTTGCCGGAGGTTGCTTTTGGGGCATGCAGGACCTGATCCGCAAGCTACCCGGTGTGTCTGGCACCCGCGTCGGCTATACCGGCGGCGACGTACCCAACGCCACCTACCGCAACCACGGCACTCATGCCGAAGGGATCGAAATCATTTTCGACCCCTCGCGGATTACCTATCGCGACCTGCTCGAGTTCTTCTTTCAGATCCACGACCCGACAACTGTGAACCGTCAGGGCAATGACCGCGGGATGAGCTATCGCTCGGCCATTTACTATGTGAATGCCACCCAAAAACAGATGGCGGAAGACACGATTGCCGATGTGAATGCCAGCGGCATCTGGCCGGGCAAAGTCGTCACCGAGGTCGAACCCGTAGGCGATTTCTGGGAGGCCGAGCCCGAGCATCAAGATTATCTTGAGCGCATCCCCAACGGATATACCTGCCACTTCCCACGCCCCGATTGGGTTCTGCCCAAACGCGACGCAGCTGAGTAAAATGGCGGCGCGTGTCCGACGCGCCGCCAAACCTTTTACTCATAGACCGGTGCGCTGCCCGAACCCCTAACTAGTCTGATCCCATTTAGGGCGTCGGACTTGTTGCGATACCCTTCACCAGAATCCGCGATAGTAAGGTGGTTTGCAGCCTTGAGTGTCCAACGCCAATCGTTGGAAAGGTCTCGATATAGTTTAAAGTACATAACAGTACCTCCTAATTTGCGCGATTTCATGCCCGCACTTGATATAGAATACTGCTTTGCGCTTGACCGTTTACGCCAGACTATGTGAGTCTCGACGTGTGTTTGGAGACACAGCCCGTTGCTCAGCAGCGGTTTGCACCCGGGAATCCCCGGGTGCATTTATTTTATCCACAAGCCAAACACTGAGTCGAATCCAAATTTAGAACATCCTACCATAACTTGTGGATAGGGCGCTTGTTTTTGCTTTTTCTAGTAGCTTTTGGCCACCCTTGGGCGCCCGCTGGCTTCGACCGTGATCATCGCTTCGACAAACACGTCCTGCGCTTCGATGCGCGCGGTCCGGATGTCGCGATCGACAACCACCCGAATATCTGCCGCTCCGGCCTGTCGCACTGCGCCCTCGGCCTGATCCCTCAGAACCGTTTCCAGCAACGCCAAGGCCTTGTCGGATTCCGTGAAATCCTGCGGTCCTTCTTCCAGATGAACCCGGTAGCGCCCTTCGGACGGGGACGTCACCGTTCCCGATCTGCGCAGTGTAAGCCGGCCAACAACCGCCCCGATCGCGTTGGCCACGCCTGCGTGTTCCGGCAGGATCATCGCGCAATGCAAACGATCCCCGACAGCCGGGTAATAGCTTGAAGCCGAAGCGCCAAGACCTACCACATCCACGTTCAGAGATGCGTCCAGCGCCAGCAAACCGCGATGCCGCGCCAGCCCTTTCTGCATCAGGACATGCCGAGCCAGGTCAAAAGGCGGTAGACCAAATCCTTCGGTTTCTTCCGCAAAAGCGGTCTCTAACAAGGTCAAAGATGTTTGTTCGGTCAGTTGATCCACGATCATCTGCGCCAACTGTTCCGGGGTGGCGGCCAATCTGTCGCCAGTCCCCACCCGCTTGCGCGCAACCAGCTCCAACGCCTTGTGGGCTGCGTCCGCATCCCAGGCATCCAATCGGTCCAAAACATGGCTGGCATCCGATGGCGTCACACCCGAAACCTGAACGACACCGCGATCCACCAGACGCGACAAAGCTCCGTTCTCCATACGGGTGCGCAGCAGGTCACTTAGGGGCATGACGTTCTCGCCCAGCCTCTCCAACAGCGACTCTTCGCGCGCACCAAACCCGTCGGCGTTGATGCCGGGAACACGGCGGGCGAACCGCGTGTCATGCTCACCCACAGTCGTCGCCCTTAGTTGGGTATCCAAAACGGCGTGAACGACCTCAGGTGCCTCGGCGGCAATCAGGGAAACCGGCAGCACCCGTCGCGGCCCCAAAAACACGCCCCCACCCAGCCCTTCGGTGACCACATGCACCTGGCTGTCTCCACCCAATCCGTGGGTGCGCATCGCCACGGCCTCAACCATGGTACGAAACCCGCCGACCTGCGCGCCCGCTGGGTCAATCGCCGGCTTGCCGTCCCGGATCAGCGCGACATCGGTGGTCGTACCACCAATATCTGACACCAGCGCGTTTTGAACCCCTGTCAGCCAGCTTGCACCGACGATTGAGGCCGCAGGACCACTAAGGATGGTTTCAATCGGCCGCTCACGCGCCTGTTCTGCGCTCATCAGCGCGCCGTCACCACGCACAACCATCATCTGCGCTTTAATACCCAGATCAATCAACTGATCCTGCGCCCGCCCGATCAGACGGTCGATCATCCCGATCAGTCGCGCGTTCAGAACGGCAGTCACCGCCCGTTTCGGACCATTCAGCTTGGCCGAGAGTTGATGAGAGCACGTCACCGGAGCACCAGTTTTCTCAGCAACAATGCGCGCAGCCTGCAATTCATGTGCAGGATTCCGTGTGGCAAATTGCGCTGCAACCGCAAAACCGGAAACGTCCTGATGCGAGGCTAAAAAGGTTTCTAATGCATCTACATCCAACGGCGCTGCTTCGCCGCCAGCATGTGTATGCCCACCGCCGATCACAAGCGCCGGATCGCCCTTCAGCGCGTCCCGCAGCCCATGTTTCTCAAGGTCCGTATCCTTAAAGCCAATGTAAATCAGCGCAACGCGGCCACCCTGCCCTTCGACTAGGGCGTTGGTTGCCAACGTGGTCGACAAGGACGCCATCGAGATCTGGTCCGGCGATACTTGTGCCTGATCCAACACCGCCGAAATCGCTTGACCTACGCCAATGGCCAAATCGGACCGTGTGGTCAGGGATTTGGCCGAGGCGATCACCTCTTTCTCATCCCGGATCAGCACTGCGTCCGTATAGGTTCCACCCGTATCCACCCCCAAAGCCAACGCCATCGGGATCTCCTTCCTGTTCGCTGCCGATGGGTGTAGCGGTTTGGACCGACACGTCCAGCCTGTTTGCGTCACTTACGATAATCGTTTCACCGCCCAGCGCGCGGCGTCCGCCACCGTTGGGTCAGGATCATCGGCAAGCGACTGCGCCACCGGCATCAAATCCGACCGCTCCGAGTTGCCAATCGCGTAAAGCACATTGCGCACAAACCGATCCCGCCCGATCCGCTTGATCGGGGAACCCGAGAACTTTGCCCGAAACGCTGCGTCATCCAACACAGCCAATTCCGCCAAAGCGGGTGCCTTCAAATCGTCACGCGCTGCATACCGCACATCGCTCGCGGCAACGGCGAATTTGTTCCACGGACACGCGGCCAGACAATCGTCGCAACCGTATATCCGGTTGCCCAGTTTGGGGCGCAATTCTTCATCAACCGGCCCCTTGTGCTCGATTGTCAAATAGGAAATGCAGCGCCGCGCATCCAACTGGTAAGGCGCAGGAAACGCATCAGTCGGGCAGGAATCCAGACAGGCCCGGCACTTCCCGCAATGATCCGTTTCAGCCATGTCTGCGGGCAGGTCCAGGGTCGTAAAAACAGATCCTATAAAAGTCCAATTTCCCCAATCGCGACTCACAAGATTGGTGTGCTTCCCCTGCCAGCCTAAGCCAGCCGCGTGCCCCAATGCCTTTTCCGGCACAGGCGCAGTATCGACAAAGACCTTTACCTCTCCACCCGCTTCCGCAATCAGCCAGCGCGCCAGCCGTTTCAACCGCTTTTTGACCAGATCGTGGTAATCCTTGTTCTGCGCATAAACGGAGATCGCCGCCTTGTCCGAATGGTTCAGAATGTCGGTCGGATCATGCTCAGGCGTATAACTCTCGGCCAACATGATCACCGACCGCGCCTCGGGCCACAATTCAGCCGGATCGCCACGCCAATGGGTCCGTTCGTCCATCCACCCCATCTGCCCGTGGTACCCGGCATCCAAAAACGCCTGCAAGCGCGACGGCACCTCGGGCACGCCCCAAGGCCGGCAAATGCGACAGGATACAAACCCCTCGCTCAGCGCCTGTGCCACAAGCTTTTCTTTTAGACCTGATCCACTCTTCATCTGGCTGCAAATATCCTCGGGGGTGAATTGGCCCAACGGGCCAAGAGCGGGCAGACAGCCCCCTGAACCCTGACCCTATCAGAAATCCAGATCGGCGTAATGCGGCGGTGGCCGGAACCCGGGGACCTGATCCGCCAGAATCGAACGGAAAGCAGGCCGCGATTTAATCTTGGCGTACCAATCCTTGACCGCCTGAGATCGGTTCCAATCCACGTCTGAGATATAATCCAGCGCCGACAGGTGCGCAGCAGCGGCAAAATCGGCCAGTGTCATCTGATCCCCCGCCAGCCAGCGCCGATGATCCAGCAGCCATGCCATATAATCCAGATGATACTTGATCGCCTTTGCGCCTGCCTTGACGTTTTTGCTGTCGGGATAACCCTCGCCCGTCACCTTCTTGTTTACCCGTTCGTACAGCAGTCTCGATGTGACCTCGTGATGGAACTTGTCATCAAACCAACCCACCAAGCGCCGCACCTCGTAGCGTGCTTCGGGCTTTTTTGGCATCAGCGGTGGTTCCGGGCGGGTTTCCTCGATATACTCACAAATGGCGGCGCTCTCCGCCAAAACCTGCCCATCAAGACGCAATACCGGTACTTTTCCGGCAGGGTTGCGGCGCAGGAAATCCGGGTCTTGTTCCCAGTATCGTTCCTCGACCAGCTCAACTTCGATCTTCTTTTCCGCAAGCGACAGGCGCACCTTGCGGCAATACGGGGACAGGGGAACATGAAACAGACGCGCCATAATCTTCCAATCGAACCAGTGAATACCCCCCAGCTTTAGCCTTGAGGGGCATAGGGTTTCAATCCTCGAAACAATCCGCGCGACCATCTGCGCGGATGGTGGCCGCCCCATCCAGTATGGATGCCGCCCGTCTGCGGGTCCGAACCGATGGGTCTGTGACGGATCTGTTACGAGGGGACGGCAGGATCGCCGCAAGCCGTGCGGCCTGTACTGGGGACATCTTGGCCGCACTTGTTCCGTAATACCGCTGTGCCGCGGCTTCGACCCCGAATACCCCCTGTCCGGTCTCGGCAACGTTCAGATAGACCTCCAGAATCCGCTGTTTGCTCCAGAAGATTTCGACGACGGGCGTAATCGACGTTTCAAATGCTTTGCGCACCCAACTGCGCCCCTGCCACAGGAACACGTTCTTCACGACCTGCTGGGTAATGGTCGAGGCCCCCCGGCTGCCGCCATCCTCCAGCGCATCGCGGATTGCTTCAACGTCAAAGCCCCAATGCAGGCAGAAATTGGCATCTTCGGCAGCGACCGCAGATCTGCCCATAACCGGGGCGATATCCTCAATCGGCACCCAGTCACGCTCTACTTTTCCCAATCGTCGCCATTCGGACCAGATCGTATGAGTCACCGGCGGATTGACCACCGAGTACAGCAGAACCAACCCAACGATGAAGGCCACGACACCCAAAGCGGCGCGTGTGACCCAACGACGAATCCGCGGGATCAGTGGCTTTTTTGTTTTAGACGCCTTGCTTTTCTTTTTGCTCGACTTGCGCGCTGCTTTTCTTGCCATTGTGTTGCTATACGACGCTGTGGACGGGTTTGGAACGGTTTATGTTACGTGGCCTGAGCGTTGCGCGGCTAAGTAATCCGAGGCAAGTCCGGGACGTAAATTGAAAACCCCGCGTGTCCTTGGTGACACGCGGGGGTCTGATTTGGTCTAACTATTTCCGCTTACTCGGCGGGAACAGCAGTTGCCTCGGTTGTCAGAGGGTGGCTGAGCTTGTTCAGCATCTCTTTGGGGCAAACCTGCAGGAAGTTCGTCTTTTCGACCTCCCAGTGCTGCAGAATGTCGGCGGCCTTGCGACTGTTGGTTTCAGCCTGATGTGTTTCGATCAGCGATTTCAACTGATCTTCCCAATGGTCGACGGTCACCGGACAGGTCACCAGCGTTTCCATGTTCATCAGCTGCTGGGCCTTTCCTTCGGGGTCGTACAGATAAGCCATACCGCCCGTCATGCCTGCGCCAAAGTTGGCACCAATGCCACCCAGGATCACCGCAATACCACCGGTCATGTATTCACAGCCGTTCGAGCCACAGCCCTCGATCACCACAGTGGCGCCCGAGTTCCGTACCGCGAACCGCTCACCCGCGCGGCCAGCCGCAAACAGGTGACCATCGGTTGCCCCGTAAAGAACGGTGTTGCCAATAATGGTGTTCTCGTCCGCTTTCAGGGGGCTGACCTGCGGCGGACGCACGACGATTGTGCCCCCGGACAGGCCTTTACCGACATAGTCGTTGGCATCACCCGACACCTCAAGCTTCAGACCCGGGGCCGCGAAGGCCCCCAGCGACTGACCGGCCGAGCCTTGCAGTTTCACGTGCAAATGGTCCGGCTGGAACGTGTTCCGCATCCCGAAATTCTGCACGATATGGCTGGAGACTCGCGTGCCCACGGTCCGATGCGTGTTCTGAACCGCATAAGACAGCTGCATTTTCTCGCCGTCTTTCAGGAACCGTGCGGCATCGCGCACAATCTCCGCATCCAGCGTATCGGGCACCGCGTTCCGGTCTCTGTCACGGTTATATACGATGTTATGGGCACCATCGACCGTGATCAGCAGCGGGTTGAGGTCCAGATCATCCAGATGTGCCGAACCACGGCTGACCTGTGCCAGCAGATCTGCCCGTCCGATGATGTCGTCAATCGACCGCGCACCGAGGCTGGCCAGCAACTCGCGCACTTCCTGTGCGTAGAAGGTGATCAGGTTGACGACCTTATCGGCATTACCGGTGAACTTTGCCCGCAGGGATTCGTCCTGCGTACACACACCAACGGGGCAGGTGTTCGACTGACACTGACGCACCATGATACAGCCCATCGCGATCAGCGCTGCGGTGCCGATACCGTATTCCTCGGCCCCCATCATCGCAGCCATGACGATGTCACGACCGGTGCGCAAGCCACCATCGGTCCGCAGGGTCACACGGTCTCTCAGGTTGTTCATCGCCAGAACCTGATGCGCCTCGGTCAGGCCCATCTCCCACGGCAAACCGGCGTATTTGATGCTGGTCGCGGGCGAAGCCCCTGTGCCGCCATTGTGGCCCGATATCAGGATCACGTCCGCTTTGGCCTTGGCCACACCGGCGGCAATCGTGCCAACACCCGAAGACGCCACCAGTTTCACCGTGACCTTGCAGCGCGGATTGATCTGTTTCAGGTCATAGATCAGCTGCGCCAGATCCTCGATCGAGTAGATATCATGGTGCGGTGGTGGCGAGATCAGGGTCACGCCCTTGGTCGAATGACGCAGACGTGCAATCAGGTCGGTGACCTTCATGCCCGGCAGCTGACCGCCTTCACCGGGTTTTGCACCCTGGGCGACCTTAATCTCCAGCTCTTCACACTGGTTCAGGTATTCGACGGTCACCCCGAATCTGCCCGAAGCGACCTGTTTGATCTTGGCCGACGGGTTGTCACCGTTGGGCTCTGGCACGAAATGCGCCGGGTCTTCACCCCCTTCACCCGAGTCGGATTTCGCACCGATCCGGTTCATCGCAACGTTCAGCGTCTTGTGCGCCTCGGGCGACAGCGCGCCCAGCGACATGCCCGGCGTGACAAAGCGCTTGCGGATCGAAGTGATCGATTCCACTTCTTCAATCGGGATCGGCTTGCCCAGCGGTTTGAAATCCATCAGATCGCGCAGATGGATCGGCGGGTTCGACTGCATCTTGGCCGAGTATTGCTTCCACAGCTCATAGGACGCGCGGTTACAAGCCATTTGCATCATATGCATCGATGTCGCTTCCCACGCGTGGGTCTCACCCGATTTCCGTGCTTTGTAGAATCCACCGATGGGCAGCACGTCCAGACCATTGACCCATGCCTTGGCGTGGATCTCCTCGGCCTTGGTCTGAATACCGGTAACGCCGATACCGGAAATCCGGCTGGTCATTCCAGGGAAGTATTCGGCCACCATCGCACGGCTCAGGCCAACGGCCTCAAAGTTCAGGCCGCCGCGATAGGACGAGATTACCGAGATTCCCATCTTGGCCATGATCTTCAACAAGCCCTGATCAATCGCTTCGCGGAAGCGGGCGACATTTTCGGTCAGAGTCCCGTCCAGAAGGCCGCGATCAATACGGTCGGCCAGCGAATCCTCGGACAGATAGGCGTTCACAACGGTCGCACCACAGCCAATCAAAACCGCGAAATAGTGCGGGTCGACACATTCCGCCGAGCGTACGTTCAACGAACAGAATGTCCGCAGTCCCTGACGGGTCAGGTGCGAGTGCACCGCGCTTGTGGCCAGGATCATGGGCATCGCCACACGACCTTCGCCCGAGTTCATGTCAGACAGCACCAGGTGCCCAGCGCCGGACCGTACGGCCTCTTCTGCTTCGGCTCTAACACGGGCTAATGCGTCGCTTAGTGCGCCTTGGCCGGGCTCAAAGCTACAATCGATCTCGGCCAGCGGTGCATCAAAGCTTTCAACCAGCTTGTCCCATTGCGCATTGCCGACAAAGGGGCTTTCCAGAACTACAATCTCGGTCTGGCTGCTGTCCTCATCCAGCACGTTCTTGAGGTTCGCAAACCGCGTTTTCAACGACATCACGCGGTATTCGCGCAACGAATCGATCGGCGGGTTGGTCACCTGGCTGAAGTTCTGCCTAAAGAAATGGCTGAGCGGGCGGTATTGCTTAGACAAAACCGCCGAGGGCGTATCGTCACCCATCGAGGCCAGCGCCTCTTTGCCATCTTCCGCCATCGGGGCGAGGATCTGCTCCAGCTCCTCAACCGAATAACCAGCCGCGATCTGACGCTTGCGCAGTTCCTCTCCTGAAAAAATCGGGGTTTCGGTCACGCCTGCCAGCGTGGCATCCAGATCGTGAATCTTGCCGACCCATTCGCCAAATGGCAGCGCACGGGCCAGTTTGTTCTTGATCTGTGTGTCGCGGAACAACTTGCCCTTCTTCATGTCGACGGCCAGCATTTGACCCGGGCCAAGGGCGCCTTTTTCGGTTACGGTGGCCTCATCAATCGGCACCATCCCGGCCTCGGACCCTGCGATAACCAGACCATCGCCAGTTACGACATAGCGCATCGGGCGCAGCCCATTCCGGTCCAGTCCCGCACAGACCCAACGACCATCCGTCATCGCCAGTGCGGCAGGGCCATCCCACGGCTCCATCACCGAGTTGCAGTAGGAATACATATCGCGCCACGCCTGCGGCAGTTCGACTGCCTGTTTGGACCAGCTTTCCGGCACCAGCATGGTTTTCGCCATTGGGGCCGAACGACCCGCACGCACCAGAACCTCGAATACCGAGTCCAGAGCCGCCGAATCCGACGAACCACCTGCGATGATCGGCTTGATGTCCTCGGCATAGTCACCAAAGGTGCCGCTGGCCATGCGGATCTCATGGCTTTTCATCCAGTTGATGTTGCCCTTCAGCGTGTTGATCTCGCCGTTATGGGCCAGCATGCGGAAAGGCTGTGCCAGCCACCACTGCGGGAACGTATTGGTCGAATATCGCTGGTGGTAGATGGCAAAGGCACTTTCAAAGCGCTCGTCCATCAAATCGGGGTAGAACACCGCGACCTGCTCGGCCAGCATCATGCCCTTATAGATGATCGACCGGCAGCTGAGCGAGGCTAGATACAAATCTGAAATCCCGGCGGCCAGTGCCGCCTTTTCGATGCGGCGACGGATCACATAGAGCTCACGCTCAAACGTGTCTTCATCCACACCTTTTGAGTTCGAGATCAGGATCTGCTCGATCTCAGGGCGGGTGGCGTTGGCTTTTTCACCCAAGCAGGTCACATCGACCGGCACATGACGCCAGCCATAGATGTAATAGCCCATGCGCAGGACTTCGGTTTCCACGATGGTCCGGCATTGTTCCTGCGCACCGAAATCGGTGCGTGGCAAAAAGACCTGACCAACCGCAATCAGTTGATCCAGTCGCGGCTCATGTCCGGTGCGGCGGATCTGGTCATAGAAGAACGGAACCGGGATCTGCACGTGGATACCCGCGCCGTCACCCGTCTTGCCGTCTGCGTCCACCGCGCCCCGGTGCCAGATTGCCTTAAGCGCGTCGATCCCGGCATCCACCACCTTACGCGACGCTTTGCCGTCAATCGAAACCACAAGACCTACGCCGCAAGAAGAATGCTCTTCATCTTCGGAATAGAGACCATTTTCGGCCATCCATTTGCGCTTGGCTTCTTCGGCCCGCACCCAATCGGCATCATATTTGGTCATTGGCTGTCTCCTTCTTCCGGCTGGGCATACATGGCTTCGACCTCGGCTTTGGTCATCTGCCGGCGCTCTCCTGCGAACGCGTAGCCCTCGGGCTTTTTATCTATGTAAAGTTCAAGTTTCAGCGGGTTGCCGGTGTCGTCGAAAAGACCGGCAGCCATTTGGGTTTGTCCGTGCATCTCGCCCGGCAAAGTGATCCGGTACCACAACGCCGAACCACAGTCCGAGCAAAACGCCCGCTCGGCCCATTCCGACGAGGTGTAGGTCTTGACCGGTCCCAAGGCGGCATAGCCGGGCTCGGCCGCGAAGGTTACCAGCATCGAACTGGTCCAGCGACGGCATTGATCACAATGGCAGGCTCCCAGCGAATCCCGCGCCGGGGTTGCGGTCACCGTGACCGCGCCGCACATGCATTGACCTTGCAATTCGGGCATCAGACCCTCCTGTCGCTGGGCTAGGGTTATTCGGCTGCGATGGCAGCCTTGGCGTTGAAGCGATCAATAATCGCATCGGCGCAGTCGCGACCATCACGAATGGCCCAGACCACCAAAGAGGCTCCGCGCACGATGTCACCAATGGCAAAGACGCCGTCCATCTCGGTCGCGCCAGTCTCGAACGCTGCCTTGACGGTGCCCCAACGGGTGACGGGCAGGTCGGGCTGGCCGAACAGGGTGGGCAGATCCTCGGGCTCAAAGCCCAGCGCCTTAATCACCAGATCGGCATCTTCGACATAATCCGCGCCTTCGATCACCTCTGGTGCCTGACGGCCGGTCGCATCGGGCTGGCCCAGACGCATCTTCTGCACCATCACGCCTGCGACGGTGTCGTCGCCGGTAAAGCCCTTGGGTGCGCTCAGCCATTCGAACACCACGCCTTCTTCCTCAGCGTTTTGGGTTTCACGCTGCGAACCCGGCATGTTCGCCCGGTCACGGCGATAGAGGCATTTGACCGACGTGGCACCTTGCCGGATCGAGGTCCGCACACAATCCATCGCGGTATCACCGCCACCAATAACGACCACATTCTTGCCTTCGGCATTCAGGCGGCCATTGTCGAAATCTTCGACGTCATCGCCAAAACTTTTGCGGTTCGAGGCGGTCAGGAAATCGATGGCTTTTTCGATTCCAGCCAGACCGCTGCCGGGCATGGACAGATCGCGCGATTTGTACACGCCTGTCGCAATGATCACCGCATCATGCTTGGAGCGAATTTCTTCGAACTTGGCGGCGTCCACATCGCAGTTCAGCACAAACTCGACCCCGCCATCGGCCAGCAGGTCATTTCGACGCTGAACGATGTCTTTTTCCAGCTTAAAGCCGGGAATACCGTACATCAGCAGACCACCTGCGCGATCATAACGATCATAGACGGTGACCTGAATGCCCGTCCGACGCAGCATGTCCGCCGCAGCCAGGCCGCCGGGGCCGCCACCGATGATGCCAACGCTTTCGCTGCGCTCGGCACCCGGAGCGGTGGGTTTCACCCAGCCTTTGTCCCACGCGGTGTCGGTGATGTATTTCTCAATCGTGCCAATGGTGACCGTGCCGTGGCCCGATTGCTCGATCACGCAGTTGCCCTCGCACAGGCGGTCCTGCGGGCAGATTCGGCCACAAATCTCGGGGAATGTGTTGGTGGCCTGACTGGTTTGATAAGCTTCTTCCAGACGACCTGTCGCGGTCAGGTGCAACCAGTCAGGGATATTGTTGTGCAGCGGGCAATGCGACTGACAATATGGAACGCCGCACTGACTGCATCGGCTGGCTTGCTCCTTGGCCTTCTCTGCTGCGAATTCGGCGTAGATTTCATCAAAATCTTCTCTGCGGTCATCGGCGGCACGCTTTTCGGGCATGACGCGGTCGATCTGCACAAATTTCAGCATCGGTTGCTTGGCCACGGGTCAAACTCCATGAATTGGCTTGGTCACGTCTCTTTAAGAGATGCAGGATCGGATGAAAAGTCAACTGTACTGACCTAATTTCGAAATTTGGTGAGAAATTTGGTGGCGATTTGAAATTTAACATGATTTTTAGTTCCGATTCGGACCTATATGCATGCTTTCCTTTTCCACAGCGCACTTATACCCATTGAGCAAACAAGGACGTGACCACAACACGGCGGGGCAGATGGGTCTTTTTCAATTGATTCTCGCGGCGATTATTCAGGGTATCACTGAGTTTTTGCCGATCTCTTCATCTGGCCATTTGATACTGCTACCCAGCCTGACCGGGCTGGACGATCAAGGTCTGGCCATCGACGTGGCCGTGCATGTGGGCACTTTGGGCGCTGTGATTCTGTATTTCTGGTCCGATGTGAAACAGGCCGTCTCCGGACTGCCGCGGGCGTTGATCGGACAGGTCGACACACCACAGGCGCAGCTGGCCATGGGTCTGATCATCGCCACGATTCCCACCGTGATTGTCGGGGCTATCCTGTTCAATACAGGTCTGATCGAGGCGTTTCGGTCAATGGCGGTCATCGGCTGGACAATGCTGGTATTTGGCCTCGTTCTGTATTGGGCCGATCAAAAAGGACCGCAAACCAAACAAGCAAGCGAATGGGGCCTGCGTGATGCGCTGATCATGGGGCTGTGGCAGGTTCTCGCCCTGATACCCGGAACTTCCCGATCAGGCATCACCATCACCGGAGCGCGCCAACTGGGCTACACGCGCGAGGATGGCGCGCGGATCGCGATGTTGATGTCGATCCCGACCATTCTTGCCTCAGGCGTTTTGCTATCGGTCGATGTGATCCGCGAAGCAGACGCCCAATTGGCCCGAGACGGGGCAATAGCGGCATTCTTTGCGTTTATTTCAGCTCTGCTGGCTCTGACCCTGATGATGCGCCTGCTGCGCAGTGTCAGCTTTACACCTTATGTCATCTACCGCGTGATCCTGGGCGCCATCCTGCTTGTAATCGCCTATAGCTGATCAGGTCCGCAGATTGTTGGCCGAGTTCTGGATGTCGTCGTACTGACCCGAAGGGCGGAACTTCCACAGGTAATCCGGCAGCACGGATTCCAGCGTCGCTGGCTCAATCCCAAGATCGGCGAACCCTTTGGCCCCGTCGGACACAACATTGTCGCGACGCAGGTTCTTCAGCTGATCGCGCGTCAGGATGTGGTTCGGGAACAGTTGGAAGCTGACGAACTTCAAGATGTCCAACACGCCCGCCATGATCCGGGCCACAAAGAAGGGCATTCCGATGATCACTCGGCGTCGGTAAATCACATCAAGCATCTGCTGCATCAACGCGCGGAAAGTTTTTACCTCTGGCCCGCCCAGCTCATACACACCGGCTTCAGCTTGGCCCAGGACACCTTGAACTGCGGCCTTGGCCACGTCATCCACATAGACCGGTTGGAACTTGGTTTCAGCTCCGACCAGCGGCAGGAAAGGTCCCATCCGGGTCATCCCGGCAAACCGGTTGAAGAACTGGTCCTCGGTTCCGAAAATGACGGACGGACGCAGGATCGTTGCGTTGGGCATATGGGTCAGTACACCGGCCTCTCCATGCGCCTTGGTTCGCGAATACTGACTGTCGGACTCAGCGTCCGCGCCGATGGCCGAGATATGAACCATCCGAGAAATGCCCTGTTCGGCCGCCAATCGTGCGATCCGCTCGGCCCCATCGGCCTGCACGGCGTCAAAGGCGTTTTTGCCCAACTCGTTCAGAACACCGACGCAATTCACAACCGCGTCTGACCCGTGCATTGCAGCAGCGACCGAGGCATCATCACGGATGTTGCACAAAATGGGTTCGACCTGGCCGACCACACCATAGGGTCTGACAAACATCGCCTCATTCGGACGCCGAACCGCCACACGGACACGCCACCCTTCATTCGCCATGCGCCGCGTAATATACCGGCCGACAAATCCCGATCCGCCATAAATCGTGACCATTTTCGACATGAGAGGGCTCCTGCTTGTGGGTCCTCTATCGATCTAGCGCCCTGAGCCTTGTCAAACAAGGCGCAATAACGCCGCGCGTCAGTGAAAAGACCAACCAATTCAAGCTGAATTTGAATGCGCGAAAAAAACTTTCAAAAATCTTCCCGAATCTGGTTGACCCTCCCTGCCAGTGGGCTTAAACGCCCCTCCAAGACACCTGCCCAGGTGGCGGAATGGTAGACGCGCTAGCTTCAGGTGCTAGTGTCCGTATGGACGTGGAGGTTCGAGTCCTCTCCTGGGCACCAAATTCCTTTAAAATTAAAGCCTTGATGTTCTCTCACC
Organism: Ruegeria sp. CDSB113; assembly: GCF_059611045.1. NCBI lineage: Bacteria > Pseudomonadati > Pseudomonadota > Alphaproteobacteria > Rhodobacterales > Roseobacteraceae > Ruegeria > Ruegeria sp. CDSB113. The sequence goes on along the minus strand of NZ_JBXWOU010000020.1, from coordinate 19,500 downwards.
GGAATTGCATTTTCGTGGGATGTGATCTGACGCGGGCCGGTCCATTCACCGGCCCTGTCACGCGCCTTAAGTAACGGATTGTTCTGAAACAACTTCGCCAAAACGGGTAAAGAACTTGCCCGACAGCTTTTTCGCCGTACCAGCGATTAGGCGGCTGCCCAGTTGCGCGATTTTTCCACCAACCTCGACCTTGGCAGTATAAGCCAAAACAGTTTCGTCCCCATCTTCGGTTAGCGTCACGTCTGCACCGCCCTTAGCAAATCCGGCGGCGCCGCCCTTGCCTTCCCCGGTCAAGGAAAACCCGTCCGGTGCATTGGCGGTGTCTAGCGTCACAGCGCCCGCAAACCGGGCTTTGACGGGGCCGATTTTCAAGACCACCTTGGCTTCCAGATCTTCTGGTGAATTTTGGATCAGCTCTTCGCACCCTGGGATGCACTCCTGCAGGATTTTGGGGTTATTCAGAGCCTTGTATACCACATCCCGCGGCGCAGAAATGCGGACTTCGTCACTCAGTTCCATTCAACTTTCCTTTGTTCAACAACATCTTGGATAAACCAGAAGTGCGGTCTCTGTCGCCTCTTCCGGAGTTTGTTCGGGACGCGCGGGCCACAGGGACCTCAGGCGTTTAAGCACGTTTCTCATCATGGGACTCCGTTTTGGATTTGTCACTGTTTCGCCAAAGCACAATTTCTGCCAGGATCGACACGGCGATCTCATGCGGGTCGATCGCGTGGATGTTCAGACCCGCTGGCGATTTAAGGCGAGCAGCTCGTATCGGGTCCAAACCTTGCGCTATCAGTTTGGCCACCAGCGTTTCGGCTTTGCGATGGCTGGCCACCATCGATACACGTTTGGCGTCCGTTTGCAGCGCCGCGGCCAGCGCGGCGGCATCCCTCTGTCCTTGCGAGGCCACGACAACGAAATCCCGCGGCTCGACCCCTAGGTCCTGGACGGAATCCAGAGTGAACCGTTGAAAGTCACCTTCTGTCTCTGACGCATCGCTGAGACACACGCGAAACCCGGCCAGTGCCCCATGGGCTGCCAGTGCCACTGCAATCAGAGACTCGCCAAAAATCACCAATCGCGGTGCATGCTGATACGGCTCGACAAGCAGATCGACAGTACCGCCGGACGGGCAGCCGCTTTTGAACGTCTGAATGCCATCAGGATCGGCCATGTTCACCACCTTTTCCGAAGGTTTGACCCGGATCATTTGCGGCGAACCACTGGCCAACGCCTGCTGGGCCGAGGCCCGGACCGCGCGTTGAACGCAAGCGCCACCCAAATGCCCCAGGATACGCCCGTCTTTCGCAATTGCAGCTTTGCCTCCGGCTTTGGCCGAGGTTGCATCCGCAGTCCGCAACACCGTGGCCACGCAAAAGGCTTCATCAGTTTTGCGCAGCTGCTCAATCGTGTCGAATATGTCGAAGCTTGCCATGTGGGCTCCTTTCACAGCTTACGGAATTGCGGCTCTAGCGCCGCCAGCGCCTCAAGCGTGTTTGCGGGCAGGTGCGCGTCCAGATACGGCTCAGCGGCCTGCATTGCGGCCGCGATAGGCTGGTAGTCGCGCCAGCCCTTCAGCGGGTTCAGCCAGACGATCCGCCGGGCCTTGCGTCGAATCCGGGCCAATACAACGCCCAGCGCTTGCGGGTCCGAGCTGCAATACCCGTCAGACAGGATCAGTACGATGGTCCGACCGTTCAGTGCGCGCGCGCCATATCCATTTAGAAAATGCTCAAGACTGCCTGAGATATCCGTGCCTCCGCCAAACCCTTCAGCCATCAACGACAACCGCCCTGCTGCGCGCAGCGAATCGTGGTCGCGCAACGCATCCGTGACGCGCATCAAGCGCGTATGGAACAGATATGCGTCCGCTTCGGTTCCTGTGCCAATCAAGCCTTTCAGGAAGGCCAGAAAGACGCGCGAATATACCGTCATCGAACCGCTTACATCGCACAGTGCAACGATCCGCATCGGACGCGGTGGGCGGGCGCGACGATACAGGTCCATCGGTTCGCCGCCTCGTGCAAGGCTGGCGCGCTGTATACGGCGCATGTCCAAAGCAGGCCCCCTTAGCGCTTTTTTCCGTCGGCGCGAGCGGCGGTCGCGGATGGCGCGCGCCAGCGCTGTCGCCGCTTGTTCGGCCTGCTTCAGTGCGTCTTCATCCATCAGTTCACGCAAATCCCGACGCGACAGGTTGGCGGTACGGGTCGCAATCAGCTTACCGTCTCTCCCCACGGCCTCCCCGTCGCCCGGATCAGGGGTTGCGTCCTGATCTGAATCGGAACTGGTTTCCTGAATGTCATGGCTTTCTTGCTGCCAGATCATCGGCTTAGCGGATTGCACCCGAACATGCGCGGTTTGCGCCACTCCGATCCGTTGTTTCCCGGCATTTAGCCAATATGCATCGAAAAGATCATCAAACCGTCGCCAGTCTTCCGCATCACCGGCCAGCAAGACACACAGCGCTTGTCTGGCCTGCGGCAAATCCGTCGCCTCGACTTCCGCCAGCACCGCCAATGCATCCCCGGTCTCTGCCGGTCCGACGCGCATCCCGTTCATCCGCAAATGTGCAATGAAACCAAACATGCGATCCGCCAGACCAGAGGCACGAGAAGGGAACCGGGTGACCTGCATCACGCCACCTTTCCAATCAGGCGATCCATCACTTCAGGCGGGGCCGCGTCATAATCGGCTGCGGTTTTCAGAAGACAGACAAGAGTCGCCTGAACCTCTTCGCGGGACTGCGCCATGTCGTTGACACCCAATCCTGAAAGGGCTGCCGCCCAATCCAGCATCTCGGCAATGCCGGGAGTCTTCTCCAAGTCTTCTTTGCGCAAAGCCTGCACGACGCCAACAATCTGGCGCGCCAGCTGCCCTTCAACTTGGGGCATGCGGGCTTTCAGGATCGCCATTTCGGTTTCACGCGATGGGTAGTCGAGGAAACTGTACAGACATCGGCGGCGCAGCGCATCGGACAAATCCCGCGTGCCATTCGCCGTCAGAATAACGATCGGCTTTGAACGCGCCGGGATTGTACCCAGTTCGGGAATTGTGATTTGAAAATCCGAGAGGATTTCCAACAGATACGCCTCGAATTCTTCGTCGGCCCGGTCAATTTCATCAATCAGCAGAACCGGAGGGACATCTTGCGAAATGGCCTCTAACAAAGGTCGTTTCAGCAGATATTCATCTGAGAAAAGCTGCGCTTCGCTCGTTCCACCCTGCGCCTCGCTCGCTCGGATCGCAAGAAGCTGACGCTGATAGTTCCATTCATAAATGGCATGACTGGCATCGAGCCCTTCATAACATTGCAGCCGGATCAACCGGGCGTCCTGCCACGCGGCCAGGGCCTTGGCCACTTCAGTCTTTCCAACGCCAGCAGGACCTTCCAACAACAATGGCCGCCCAAGGTGCTGTGCCAAATGCAGCGCCATCGACAACCGGTCATCGGAAACATAACCCTGCGCAGCCAATCCGTTCTGAACATCACTCAAAGTCAAAACCAGGATCCAATCTTCATCTGGCCAAAAATATCCTGGGGGAGGTTCGGAGGGGGTAGAACCCCCTCCGTTCGGTCGGACCGGCAAAAGCCGGTTCGAAACCGTTTACCCGTGCATCCCCAACCCGTTGGCGATCTTCCAGATCCGCCAATGATCATGCGGCATATGGCTTTGCACCAACCCAAAGGGCCGGAACGCATCATGCACCGCGTTCGAGAACGCGGGCACACCGCCCACATTCGGGCTTTCACCCACACCTTTTGCACCGATCGGGTGGTGCGGAGATGGCGTGACCGTGTGATCGGTGGTGTAGTTCGGAGTCTCCCATGCGGTCGGCAGGAAGAAATCCATCAGCGTCGCGGTCTTCATATTGCCCATCTCATCATAGGCAATCTCCTGCCCCATCGCGATGGCCAGCGCTTCGGTCACCCCACCATGGACCTGCCCTTCGATGATCATCGGGTTGATCCGCGTGCCGCAATCGTCCAACGCATAGAACTGCCGAACATCCCATTCACCGGTATCCACATCGATCTCCATGACACAGATATAGGCCCCGAACGGGTAAGTCATATTTGGCGGGTCATAGTAGCTGACGGCCTCCAGACCGGGCTCCAGCCCCGGAATCGCCTGGTTGTAGGCGGCAAAAGCGATCTCTTTCATGGTCTTGAACCGCTCAGGCGCGCCTTTGACGGCAAACCGATCGACATCCCACTCGACATCATTGTCATGGACCTCGAGCAGATAGGCCGCGATCATCTGCGCCTTGGCGCGGATTTTGCGCGCGGCCATGGCTGTCGCAGCCCCGGCAACCGGCGTCGACCGAGACCCATAGGTGCCAAGCCCGTACGGTGCAGTATCAGTATCGCCTTCTTCCAACGTGATATCGTCCGCAGGAAGCCCGATCTCACTGGCTATGATTTGGGCAAAGGTCGTTGCGTGGCCCTGACCCTGACTGATCGTCCCCAGCCGCGCGATGGCAGAGCCAGTCGGGTGGATGCGAATCTCGCACGAGTCGAACATACCCAGCCCGAGGATATCGCAGTTCTTGACCGGTCCGGCGCCGACGATTTCGGTGAAATGCGTCAGACCTATCCCCAACAATTTGCGAGTTTTTCCAGCCTTGAAATCCTCGATCCGTTGCGCCTGCTCGGCCCGCAGGCCTTCATAGTCGACGGCCTTCAGCGCCTTGTCCCACGCGGTGTGATAATCGCCCGAGTCATACTCCCAGCCCAGCGCGGACTGATACGGGAACTGATCTTTGCGGATAAAGTTGATCCGACGCAGTTCGGCCGCGTCCATGTTCAGCTTGATGGCCAGAACCTCGATCATACGTTCGATGAAATAGGCAGCCTCGGTCACCCGGAAGGAACACCGATAGGCCACACCGCCCGGGGCCTTATTAGTATAGACCCCGTCCACAGCCAGATAAGCAGTGGGGATGTCATAAGACCCGGTGCAGATGTTCATGAACCCTGCCGGGAATTTGGTCGGATCGGCACAGGCATCAAACCCGCCGTGATCCGCTGTCGTATGGCACCACAAGCCGGTGATCTTGCCGTCTTTCGTGGCAGCTATCTTGCCTTGCATCCAGTAGTCGCGGGCAAAGGCGGTGGACATCAAATTTTCCATCCGGTTCTCGACCCATTTCACTGGCTGGCCGGTGACAATCGAGGCGACAACCGAGCAGACATAGCCCGCATAGGCGCCAACCTTATTGCCAAAGCCACCACCGATATCAGGACTGATCACCCGGATATTGTGCTCGGCCAGACCCGAGATCAGCGATACAACGGTGCGGATCGCGTGCGGGGCCTGGAACGTGCCATAGAGCGTCAGTTTGCCGGTCACCTTATCCATCGAGGCAACACAGCCGCATGTCTCCAGCGGGCATGGGTGGGTCCGATGGTAATAAACCATCTCCTCGGCCACGACATCTGCCTCACCCAGAACAGCCTCGGTCGCGTCCTTGTCGCCCTGTTCCCAAGTGAAGATATGGTTGTGATGCTTGCGCGGCCCATGTGCGCCCTCTGTCTGACCCGCAAGGTCTTCGCGCAGGACAACATCTGATTTCAGCGCCTTGAACGGGTCGGTCAGAACGGGCAGCTCTTCATAGTCAACTTCGACCAGCTCGGCCGCATCCGCCGCGATATACCGATTTTCAGCGACGACATAAGCAACTTCCTGGCCCTGGAACAGAACCTTGCCATCGGCCAGCACCATTTGCTTGTCGCCCGCCAACGTCGGCATCCAATGCAACCCCAATGGCGCAAGGTCTTCGGCGGTCAGAACGGCAACAACGCCAGGTATCGCCAGCGCAGCCTCTTTGTTCACGCTGACGACGCGGGCATGGGCATAGGGAGAGCGGACAAAGGCGCCAAACAGCATCCCGTCCATCTTGATGTCATCGACGTAGTTGCCCTTGCCTTGGGTAAAGCGCACATCTTCGACGCGCTTGCGCGAACTGCCCATCCCTTTGAGGTTGGCGACGCGTTCTTCGGGGGTCAGAGTCTGGTCGTTCATTCCGCAGCCTCCTTCTGAGCGTTTAGCATGTCGGCAGATGCCGCGATCGCCTTGACGATGTTCTGATATCCGGTGCAGCGGCACAGGTTGCCGGACATGCCAAAGCGGATGTCTTCCTCGGTCGGGTTCGGGTTTTCTTGCAGAAGACGATGCGCGCGGGTGATCATGCCCGGCGTGCAAAAGCCGCATTGCAGCCCGTGATGTTCGCGGAACATCTCTTGCAGAACCCCGAGACTGCCGTCGTCATTGGTCAGCCCTTCGACAGTAGTGATATCGGCCCCGTTCACCTGTGCCACAAAGGTCGTACAGGACTTGACGGACTTGCCGTCGATATCCACGGTACAGGCCCCGCAATGGCTGGTTTCGCACCCGATATGCGGGCCTGTGATTTTCAAATCTTCCCGCAGGAAATGGATCAACAGCGTGCGCGGCTCGGCCAGGCCTTCGACCTGCTTGCCGTTCACGGTGAGTTTTACGTGCATTTTTGACATCGTTGTTCCTCCCCTCAACCCGCGCGGCTTTGCGCGCGTTCGATGGCGCGGCGCAGCATCACAGCGGCCACGTGTTTCTTGAATTCGACGGGGCCACGATTGTCGGCCACCGGGTCGATGGCTTCGAGCATCGCGGCGACACAACCGCTGACATCCCCATCCGCCAGCGCATTGCTTGCGCTTTCAGACCAGACGGGTGTGTCCGCCAGATTGGTCATCGCGACCGAGGCCTGACCATTGCCAACCATCACCGCAGCTGCCGCTGTCGCATAATCACCGATCTTGCGTTTCTGCTTTTCATAGGCCTGACCCACACCCGCGCCCGGCACCGGGATCGAAATCCGGGTCAGGATTTCCTCATCGTCACGCGCAGTGAAGTAAGCGGCCTCATAAAACTCACGCGCAGCGACACTGCGGCGACCATCGGGACCAGACAGTTCGAACGTCGCGTTCAGGCATTGCATCAACCCCGGCATATCATTGCCCGGATCACCATTGGCGACATTCCCACCAACAGTTCCCACATATCGCACCTGAGGATCCGCAATCTGCAGCGCGGCTTCTCGGATCAACGGAATGGCTGTAGCCAAGCCGTCATGAGTGATCAGCTCATGCTGGGTCACCATTGCGCCCAGCGAAACCGTGTCGGCACCAACCTCGATGCCTTTCAGCTCCTCGATAGCTTGCAGATCGACTAGGTGGCCCATTTCGGCCATGCGCAGCTTCATCATCGGGATCAGGCTGTGCCCGCCCGCGATCACGCGCGCCTCATCTCCGTGTTCCTGCAAAATGCCAATGGCCGAGGCGATATCGCCTGGCCGGTGATACTCAAAACCGGCTGGTATCATGTTTTTCCTCCCTGGGTCCAAGCGGTATGCCTTGGGGGACCTGCGGTAAGGAAAGAACGCTGAAGCCATCCGTTCCAGCCAGTGGAAACGGAGAGCGCAGCTTATTTCACGAAATGCGAATGCGCTGCACGAGCTGCGATCAAAGGCCCAGCGCCTCGCGAATGTCCGTCAGGCGGGATCGACTAACCGGCACCTTGGCTAGCGCATCGACACCATCGAAATAGCAGGTGCCGTTGTCCTTGTGCCTCTCGAACCGCGAGACCTGTTTGGGGTTCACCAGATAACTGCGATGAGCCCGCAAAAACCCGTCAGGCGCCAGGCGCGATTCAGCTTCGGTAATGGACCACGGGCAAAACAGTTTCTCGGCGTTCATATAGAGAACGGTGTAGTGCCCTTCGGCCCGGATGGCTGCGATATTGGAAGGCTGGGCGAAAAAGGTTTGTCCTTCCCGCTCAAATGGAACCCCGGCCCGCAATGTGGGCTCTGGCTCCCGGGCAGGCTCCGGCGCGCTGGGCGATATCTCTGCTGCCGCAGGTTCGATGAAGGTGATGCCCGTTAGCAGGAATGCACCACAGATCAGGAACACGGAAACCGTGACCCCCATCGCCAGCACCTGATTGTTTAGCGCAGGTCCGGCGCGACCGGCGGTATCGCTTGCGACAAAATCAGTCAGGCCGGTGGCGACGAAATGCATGGTGAAGACCGCCAACCCGAAACACACCGTTCCCAGCAGAATATTGCGCTGCGTTCGGTTGTCATAGGCAACCCAGATTGCCAGCACCGACAAAACGACCGAGGCCAGGGTCGAAATCACCACGTCCCAAAGATTGTAAACGGGGCGGCACAGCTCCATCCCGGCCATGCCGACGTAGTGCATAACAACAATCCCCAGACCCACGATCACGCCCGCACCGACAATTGTTCCCATCGTGCGGGGGCGGAAATGCAGTATCAGCAGCGCAAGGCCAACCATCAGGATCGCGACCAGCGCTGAGATCAGAGTGATCAAAGCATCGTAGTAAAACAGGATCGGCAGTTGCAGGCCCAGCATGGCCACGAAATGCATCGACCAGATGCCACCGCCCAGAATGATCGCAGCCAACGCCACGACCAGTTTGCGTTTCTGATCGTCCAGTTTTGAGGCCCCATGCGTCAGATAAAGCCCGGTGAATCCGGCCATCATCGCAACAGCCAGAGACGCCGCCACAAGCCAAGCGTTATGAGAATAGTCCAACATTTGGATTTACACGCCCTCCCCGACGCGTGGGTGACGTTAGCAAACGGAATTGATTGCGACAATTGATGTTGGAAAGGAATTCCAACAGCATCGGTGCCGGTTTCGGTTTCTACCGACCCGGCAGGCTTAGGTGGCGGTCTTATTACTGAATAACGGCATCTTCCCAAGCGGAAAGGAACTTTGTTCGTTTCAACCCGTCAAGAAAGGTCAGTAACGCAGGATCAAGACCGATTGTCTCGCGCCCGTCAGAACCATCACTCGGCTGCAAAAGAGGAAGCGGGCTGGCCTCTTCGGCCACTGCTGGCCGCTCAGTTACGAGGTAACGTAGCAGCAACTCGGCTGCTTTGGGTTCTGGCGTGGCTTTCGAAACCATCGCTGTGCGCATCATAATTGTTTGAAAATCAGACGGTAACACGACCTCAAGGGCGTCTTTGCCCTCGGTGCGGACGGCGGCGTAACTGCCCAGAACATTGTAAGCAACCAGGATCGAGCCATCCGCTAGGTCATTGATCATTTCGCCCGAGCAGCAATAGAGCCGCACATCCAGGCCGCCCATAACCTCCATCAAGCGCCAATACGTCTCAGACGCGCGCGCATCCTGGGTTGCAAACAGATATCCCAGACCAGATTGGCGCACGTCATAGGTGCCAACTTTGCCCCGAAATTCTTCAGGTCGTTTGCGCAATGCCTCGATCAGGCTTTGCCGGGTCTGGGGGATGGGCTGCCCTTCAAACGCGGTTCGGTTTATCACGATTGTCGCGGGTTCCGAGGTGAATGCGAAAAGGCTGTGGTGCCATTGCGCCCAGTGCGGGACGGGCACATCGTCGATAGACAGGGCAAAGCCGTCATTTGCCAGTTTCAACTGCAGGTCCATCGCGCTGGAGATGATCACGTCGAAGGCATCGGGCGTTGCGCGGACACGACGGTTGATGTCGGCGGTTCCCGAAACGAGGTATTCGACACTAATCCGGGGGTTCTCCGCAACAAACCCCTCGATCACCGGCGCGAACAAAACAGTATCGGTGCTGGAAATCACCCGAAGGCGCGGACCTTCGGCGCTTTCATTAAAGACCAGACGGTCTTCCCAATCGTCGGCCCATCCGAGGCAGGGAGCCACCAACAAAACTAGAGCGATAAGATAACGCATGCGCCCCCCTTTGACCGGTTCTTTAGGATCAATGCGCCCCCATGCGCCGTTGCCACATCCTGTGCGATCGTCAACCCCAGACCGGACCCGATGGTCCCAACCGCGTTCTGTCCGCGTTCGAACCGTCGCGTCAGCGTGTCGATTTCATCAGGCGGAAAGCCTGGACCCGAGTCGCGCACCTGAATCTGGGGTTCGGGATGTGCAATGATCGTGATCTCAACAGCGCTGTCAGATGGTGCGTATTTCATCGCGTTATCGACCATATTTCGCACAGCATTTTGGATCAGGATCGAGTCGCCCGAGTAAGGAACCGAGGGCTCACCCGACAATGAAAGCGTCAGCTCCTTCATTTCGGCAATCGGGATCAGGCGCTGCACCAGATCGCGGATCAGTACGACCAAATCAATCTCTTCCCGTTCCAGATGATCCGCTCGGAAGGTGATCATCGCGTGATCCAGCAACTGCCCTGCCGCGCGCGAGCTTTCGTCGATGGCACGTACCATGGCCTTCAAGGCTTCGCGGTTGTCTTCCCGTTCCACGCGGTGAAGGGTCGCCTCGGCATAAGACCTGACGGTGGCAAGCGGCGTTCGCACCCGGTGCGCGGCTTCGGCGATAAAGTCCTCGGATTGGCTAAGCGATTGGTCCAGACGACCCATGAGCGAATTCAGCGACGTCACCAGCGGCGCCATCTCTTTTGGCACGGGTTTCTTGAACGGGCTTAGATCCTGCGGACCTCTGCGTGTGACCGAGGTCGTCAGTTTGTTCAACTGGCCGATCGTTGATGATGTCACCCAGAATGACAGCGCGGCGGTCAGCAGAAAGAACCCGATCCCCAAATACGCTGCATTGCGTGAAATCTGATCCAGCGTGTCGGATAACGCGTCCTGCGTTTGCCCCAACGCGACCTCAATCTCGGTCTGGCGGCCCAAACCGACCAGCGTTCGGCTGGCGCTGACCTGTCGGACACGCTCGCCGCGGACCTGACCGGTTTGAAAGGCCCACCTGCCTTCAATCGGGCCGTCTGCGAGGCTCAGATCCTCATATCCGGACAAGAATTCTCCATCCTGATAAATGGCATAGAACACCCGGTCATCCGACGGCGTGCTGAGCATGGAAAACGCGGCATAGGGGATGTCCACCTCTAGGTGACCATCCCTAAGCGCTGCGGCATCAAGGATCGACGAGACGGACGCCCCCAATATATCGTCCTGTCCCTGTTGGGCGACTTTTGCGGCATAACTGCGCACCGTCAGGAACAATAGGATCGCCAGGACCGCCGCTCCGCCGATCAGCGTCAACACCAGCCTATTTCTTAGTGATCCCGAAACAGTTGGGCTAGTCGTCATGATCCAACCTGTATCCCAGCCCGCGCAACGTAGTGATTTTCATGCCGGATTTTTCAAGATGCTTGCGCAGGCGTCCGACATAGACCTCAATCGCGTTGTCCGACACGTTGTCATCATAAGAAAACAACCTGTCCGCCAGCTTCTGCTTGGAAAACACCTGACCCGGCGCGTTTATGAACAGCTCGATCATTCTCAACTCGCGATTGCGTAGGGAGAGCGTGACACCATCGACGGTCAAATGACCAGCAACTGGATCAAAGATAATTCCACCAACTTCAATCGTCGACTTCGCGCTTCCGGACTTCCGACGCAGAACGGCGCGGCAGCGGGCCTCAAGTTCAGCATGATCGAAAGGCTTGGTGACGTAGTCATCCGCCCCCAGATCAAGCGAACCGATTCGATCCGAAACCTGACTGCGCGCGGTCAGAACGATCACCGGCGTGTCCAAACGGCTTGCGCGGTGTTGCCTTAGGAACTCGCGGCCATCCCCATCGGGCAACATGATATCCAGCAGGATAAGGTCGTATTCTTCGGTCGCAACAAAGGCGCGCGCATCCTCTAAATTTGCTGCGTGATCAACGACATGGCCATCCAGCTGCATGCGGGACCTGATCGCATTCGCGAGGTCGAGATTGTCTTCGACAAGCAGAAATTTCATGGGCGGCAGACAGTTTCTCTTCACATGACAGGTTGATGTCAGGTTGGCGTGTTTAGGTGCAGGATAATCTGTGCCGCTGAGCGGCCAGTTGTCAAATGGGAGGACATAATGACAACATTTAACCTGGGCCGTCGGGCCCTGATCGCAGCTGTTGCAGCAATTGGTCTGGTTGGACCTGCCGCATCCGAAGAAGTCGTCGACAGCATCCACTTTCTGATCCCCGGCGGCGCCGGCGGTGGCTGGGACGGTACCGCCCGCGGAACTGGCGAGGCCCTGACCAATGCTGGTCTGGTCGGTACAGCGTCTTATGAGAACATGTCGGGCGGCGGCGGCGGTAAAGCCATCGGCTTCCTGATTGAAAACGCCGACAGCAACCACGGCACGCTGATGGTCAACTCAACGCCTATCGTGATCCGCTCGCTGACCGGTGTGTTCCCGCATAACTTCCGTGACCTGACACTGGTCTCGGGCACAATCGGCGACTACGCAGCGATTGTTGTAGGCAAAGATAGCCCGATCAACTCGATGGCGGACCTGCTGGCGGCTTATGACGCGGATCCGGGCGCAACCGCGATCGGTGGCGGCTCGGTTCCTGGCGGCATGGACCATCTGGTTGCCGCAATGGTCATGGAAGCTGCAGGCAAGGATGCGTTGGGCGTGAAGTACATCCCTTATGACGCGGGCGGTAAAGCTATGGCTGCCTTGCTGTCGGGTGAGATCGCCGCACTGTCGACCGGTTTCTCCGAAGCCGTCGATCTGGCCAACGCGGGTGAGGTTAAAATCATCGGTGTGACCGCAGAGGAACGCGTTGATGCAGCACCTGACGCACAGACCATGAAAGAACAGGGCATCGACACCACTTTCGTGAACTGGCGTGGATTCTTTGCTGCCCCCGGCCTGCCCGAGGACAAGCTGGCTGCCTATCAGCAAGCCATCGCCAAGATGTACGACACGCCCGAATGGGAAGAGGTTCGTGCCCGTAACGGTTGGGTCAACATCCACAACTCGGGTGCCGATTTCGAAGCGTTTCTGGAAGGCCAGGAACAGCAGATCAGCGACCTGATGAAGAAGCTGGGCTTTCTCTAAAGCAATCTACGGCAGAGCGTTTGGTCGCTCTGCCGTCCCAAAAAACCAAGATACAGGGGAGGGGACGTTATGGCGCTGGATCGCTGGATCGCGCTTATTTTATTGGGTGTTTGCCTAACGTATGGGTACACCGCCTGGTTCACGATGGACGGAAGTCTTCCTCCTTTCATGCAGAGAAATCCGATCTGGCCCAGCACATTTCCAAAGGTGCTGTCTATTCTAGGCGTGGTCGCGTGTTCGATCATCCTGCTTGGCTTTGAAAAGAGCGAGGTCAAAGAGGCCGATATCGATTACCGCAGACTTGGGGAATATCATCTGGGTCAGGCAATTTCTCTTCTGGTGCTCATGGTTGTCTATGCCCTGTGCCTGCGCCCGGTCGGTTTTCTGATCGCGACATCCAGTTTTTTGATCCTTGGGTCTTTCATTCTGGGTGAACGCAAGTGGCACATCATGCTGCCCGTGGCGTTCGTTGCTACCGGATCCGTCTGGTATCTGGTTCAGGAAGTTCTTGGAATTTACATGCGCCCCCTGCCGGGCGTGTTCGGAGGCTGACATGCTAGAAGGACTTCTGATCGGCCTGCAAACGGCATTCTCAATTCAAAACCTGCTGATGGTCGTAGCCGGATGCCTGATCGGCACGTTTATCGGCATGCTTCCGGGTCTGGGCCCGATGTCGATCATCGCGATCATGATCCCGGTTGCGATCTCGATGGGCGATCCATCCGCCGCACTGATCCTTTTGGCGGGTGTTTACTATGGTGCGATCTTCGGCGGCTCGACCTCGTCCATTCTGCTGAATGCGCCGGGGGTCGCGGGGACCGTGGCCTCAAGCTTTGACGGTTACCCAATGGCCCGGCAGGGCAAGGCGGGCAAGGCCCTGACCATCGCCGCAATTGCCAGTTTCGCAGGCGGTACGATCGGTGCCATTTTGCTGATGGTCTTTGCTCCGGCACTGTCTTCGGTCGCTTTGCTGTTCCATTCAGCCGAATACTTCGCACTGATGGTGGTAGGTCTTTCGGCCATCGCAGCCTTTGCCGGTTCGGGGCAAGTGGCCAAGGCCATCATCATGACGACCATGGGATTGATCATGGCCACCGTCGGAGAGGGGGCGCTGTTCAATCTTCCGCGTTTCACAATGGGCATCATGGACCTGCAATCCGGGTTTGGCTTCATCACCCTGGCTATGGCGATGTTCGCCTTGCCCGAGGCGTTGTTCCTGGTGCTTAAACCCAAAGACCTGAAAGGGGATGACGGCAAGATCAAGGATCTGCGCATTACCAAGGCCGAGGCAAAGGCCATCACCCCGGTCATCGGCCGTCAATCGGTGCAGGGCTTCTTTATCGGCGTCCTGCCCGGCGCGGGCGCGACCATTGCAAGTTTCCTCGGCTATGCGGTGGAACGGAACATTGCCCCCAAGGATGAGCAGGAGGAATTCGGCAAAGGCTCGATCAAAGGTCTGGCCGCGCCTGAATCAGCGAATAATGCGGCTTGCACCGGATCTTTCGTGCCGCTGCTGACACTGGGCATTCCCGGTTCCGGAACGACCGCGATCCTGCTGGGTGCCTTGATTGCCCTGAACGTCACCCCGGGCCCGCGTCTTATGCTGGATGAACCTCAGATCTTCTGGGCGGTGATCATGTCGATGTTCATCGGTAACCTCGTCCTGCTGATCCTGAACCTGCCGCTGATCCCCTACATCGCCAAGGTGCTGGCCGTTCCGCGCAACTATTTGATCCCGTTCATTTTGTTCTTCACACTGATGGGGGCCTATATCGGGCAGAACAATGCCACCGAATTGCTGATCCTGGTGGGTTTCGGCGTATGCGCAACGGCCTTGAAGTTCGCTGACTATCCGCTGGCACCCCTGCTGATCGGGTTCATCCTTGGCGGCATGATGGAGGATAACTTTTCGCGCTCGATGCAGCTGTATGATGGCATCGCGTTTATCTGGGAACGTCCGATGACCTTGGGACTGCTTGCCATTGCGGTCCTGCTGGTTCTGCTGCCCAGCTACCGCGCACGTCGTGCACGGGCACGGGCCGCTGGTGTGGCTGATGGGGACTGAACCACTCAGGGGTGTTCGGGTTCTTGATCTGACAAACGTGCTTGCTGGCCCGTATTGTTGTTACCAACTGGCCCTTATGGGGGCCGAGGTGATCAAGGTCGAACGCCCCAATAGCGGTGATCTGGCCCGTGTATTGGGGGCTGACCCTGACCGGAACAAGGCCGGTATGGGGGTCAGTTTTCTGGCGCAGAACGCGCAGAAGAAATCGGTCACGCTGGATATGAAATCCAGTCGGGGCAAGGCTCTGCTAAAGCAGCTTGTGAAAACGGCGGATGTTCTGGTTGAAAACTTCCGGCCCGGCGTGATGGATCGGTTGGGTCTGGGGTATGACGTTCTGCGTAACGAAAACTCTACCTTGATCTATTGTGCAATAAGCGGGTTCGGGCAGGACGGTCCGCGCCGCGATGACCCTGCCTATGACCAGATCGTTCAGGGGATCAGCGGGGTCATGTCGATCACCGGCGCACCAGACACCGCACCCTATCGCGTTGGCTATCCGTTGGCTGATACGGTTGGGGGGCTGACAGCCGCCTTCGCAATCGGCGCTGCGTTGAACGCAAAGCCGCGCGGTGCGTTTCTGGATATTGCCATGTCCGAGGCCGTGATCTCGACCATGGGCTGGGTTGTGTCCAACTACCTTGTCGGTGGTGTGATGCCCGGCGCGCATGGCAATGAAAACACAACCTCGGCGCCGTCCGGTACCTTCGCCACATCCGACAGCCCGATCAACATCGCCGCCAATCGTGATGAACAATGGCAAGCCCTCACCCGGCATCTTGGCCGCGAGGACTTGCTGGATGACCCCGATTACGCGACGCGCGAAGATCGCAAACGAAACCGCCACGCTTTGCGGGATGTGCTCGAGAAGTCCCTGAAATTGCGCCCCGCGAGCGAGTGGGTCAGCGAATTGAATGGCTTGGGCGTACCCACGGGGCAAGTGCTGACAGTCCCCGAGGCGTTGGCGGACGAACAACTCTCTGACCGGGGGCTGATTGGATCTCTGCACGTGCATGGTGAGGACATGCAGCTGGCAGGCAGCCCCGTGGTGATGGACGGGCAGCGAAATATGCCAAAAGTCTCACCGCCGGAATTGGGCGCGGACAACGATTCAATCTGGTCCGAACTTGGCTTGTCACCGGATGAGATCAAGGAGCTGGCCAAGGATGGTGTGATATGAGCGATGTTTCCGACTGGTGGAGCACATCCATCATTGACATGGAACCCGGGCGCATCGCCCTGCGCGGTGAACCCATCGAGGACCTGATCGGCAACCTCAGTTTCGCTGAAATGATCTGGTTTCTGGTTCGCGGCAGCCGCCCGTTACCCGCGCAGGCAAATCTGTTCGAAGCGGCCCTGGTCGCCGCCGTGGACCATGGACCGCAGGCACCTTCTATTGCGACGGCCCGGATGGCTGTGACCTGCGGTTTGCCTTTAAACAACGCAATGGCCAGCGCGGTGAACATGCTGGGCGACATCCACGGCGGCGCCGGTGAGCAGGCGGTTGAGCTGTATCACTTTGCCGGGTCCCACTCGGGCGGGATCGGTGCAGCGATTGACGACTGGATCGACGACCACGGAAAGATACTGCCGGGTTTCGGCCACCGGTTTCACACACCGACCGACCCACGCGCACCGCGACTGATGGCTCTGGTCGCTGAGGCAGTAGAACGCGGCGCGTGTGACGGACGTTTCAGGAAAATCGCATTGGATATCGAGGCAGAGCTTGCACGCCGCAAAGGCAAACCCGTCCCGATGAACATCGACGGGGCCACGGCTGTCATCTACGCAGAGCTTGGGTTCGAACCACCGCTTGCGCGTGGTTTGTTTTGCCTGTCCCGGTCAGTCGGCATACTGGCACATGCGTGGGAGCAAATGCAGCAAGGTGGCCGCAACAAAGGCCCCACACCTCCGACGTACCGCTGGACTTATGTCAGGAACTCGCCTGAGGAATAGCGAGCGCGTCAGGCCTGTTTCTCGACCACGGGTTCGACGTCGGGGCGGACTGGTTCCACATCCAATTCGATGATCTCGGGATCAACCGGTTCCTCGACGTCTTCCACTTCAACCTTGACCTCAGCTTCCGGCTCGCTGCTGTCTTCCAACGCACCAACGATCAGAGGCAGCATATGAACACCCGTCGCGCTTGCGATTTCCGGCGTTTGCGGTGTTTGCCAGCTGAGCGTGTCAAAGCTGCTGCAGTTCTGACAGACCGGAGCCCACTCCGGCTGGATGTCATGACAATTGTCGCAGACCCATTGTGGCCCGCGCGGTGCAGTCAGCGCCTTGGCCAGCCAACCCTGTACCACCGCGTCCGAGGACCCCTCGCCCCGTTCAATGGCGGCCATCAACGTGTAACCGCGCGCATCCGCCTGCTTTTCGACCACATCGCCCAGTGCGCGACGCGCCTCGGGGAAGTCTTCGGCCACGATGTTCAGCTCCGCCAAAATCAGACGGGTTTCCATATTCTCAGGGTGAATGCGGGTCAGCGCAGTAAAGCGTTTGATCCGTTCATGTGGCGTTTCATCCGGCGCAATCTCGGCAAAGACATGGGCCAGGTCGGGGTGCGGCTGCACCTCCCACGCCTTTTTCACGATTTTGGTCGCATTGCGCGGTTTGCCTTTTTCGATGTAAGCGCGCGCTGCCATTGCGGCCGCAGGCACCAGATCAGGAGACAGGCGGTTCGCCTCAATCGCGCGCTCTTGCTGTTCGACCGTGGCGTTCTCGTCCAGAATTCCCTTTGCCTCGGACAGGGCCAGCACAGCATCGCGGCGCTTGAACACGTCGCGCGGCAGGTGGCCGGATTTCAACTTGGCAGTCAATGTCGACCGCGCGCCTGCCCAATCTTGCGCCTTGGTCTGCAGACCCAGCAGAATGTCCTGTGTTTCCAGATGGCGCGGCTTCATGGCCAAGGCTTTTTCGGCCAGTTTGCGGGCGGTTTCGTCATCCCCTTCGGCCAGTTTCTGTTTCATGATACCGCGCACACCGACAAAGCGGGTTGCATTGTCCGTCACCAGCTTTTTGTAGGTGTCAGCCGCCTTTTGGGTATCGCCGTTCATCTCGGCGGCCTGGGCCACCAGCAGGTTGGTCAGCTCGGGTTTGTTCAAAAGCCGTTCCGCCTTGGTGGCCTTGTTCAAAGCCACGCGCCCTTCACCCGAGGCCAGCGCCATCAGACCATCGGACAATGCTTGATACCCGCGCTGCTCGCGACTGCGGTCGAAATAGCGCGACAGGGCGGTTTCGTCTCCGTTGAGGAACTTCAGCGTGGCGATCAATAGGGTCAGCAGCTTGAACAAAAGCCAAACTGCAAAAACCAGAACACCCAGCGCGATGACCGATTGCAACGGCCCTAGAGTATACTCCGTCCCGCCGGCTGTGATCTGTACACCACCGCTGGTTTCCATAAGGGAACCCGCACCCACGGCCAGAAGACCGATAATCGCAACAAAAACTAAAATCTTAAACAGTGACCACAGCATGGCAGGTCCTTCAGTTCGAGTTCACGCTAGGCTGAAGCGCATTGGCGGCATCCACTGCGGAAACCCGCGCCTGGGCTGCCTGCTCCCAATCAGCCATAGCTGCCTGCGCCGCTTCGGGCAGGGATTTAAGTTCGGTCAGGGCCGCCGAGACGTCGCCACTGGACAGAGCCGACTCGGCGCGCGACAGGATCGCATCCGGGCCATCGCCATCTTGTGGGGTGACCGAACGTGCCCCGGTCTGTCGCTGCAGGAACGCCACCAGCCCGGTGGCTTTGTCCGCATCCCGTGCCTCGGCCAACGCGGCTCGCGCAGCGGGTGAGAACGATGCCCGCAAGGCCGACACGCTTGCAACGCCCTTGTCCGCAGTACCGGCAAGCGCCTCTGACACCTCAACGCCGCCAGCCTTCAATTCCGCAACAAGGTCTGCGTAAGGCTGACCAGCATCCAGTTGACCGTGTAGGCGTGAGAGGATCGCCGCGTTTGTCGCCGCCAGAGCCTCAGCCGAGGCTTTCGCCTCTAGCGCTTGTGCGTCCGACACCATCTTTTCCACTTCGGCCCGCTGCGCCGCCAGTGAGTCCTGCAGTTTTTTCAGTTCGGCCTCAAAGGCTGCCGAGGCCTCGGGGGACGCGCCTTGGGTCAGCGCGTCGCTTTCAATTTTACTTAGGCGGCTGGCCAAAGGATCAATCTTGCCCGCCAGCTCATCGACACTGGATTTGAGCGTATCTAGGTCGGAGGTGATCGGTGTCACCTGATCGGTCAGCGCTGCAATCTTGCTGTCGACGCCAGATGTGTCGGACAGGGATTTGGTCAGCGCCTCGATCTGAGTGGACTGATCGTTGAGCTTCGCCTCAAGCGTCGTAAGCGCATCTGTATCACCAGATCCGAACAAGCCCGCGCTGCCAGCTGCAAATCCGATTCCCGCCGCGATCACACCGCCGAGCAAAGCGGGGACGAATCCACTGCGTTTTTCTTCCTGCTGCGGCTCTTCACGATGCGCTTCTTTCGGCGGCGCGGAGTTCTCTTCCTGGGTCAGTTCCACAGCCGCTTCGGCTTCGGCTTCGGCTTCGGCTTCGGCTTCGGCTTCGGCTTCGGCTTCGGCTTCGGCTTCGGCTTCGGCTTC
>NZ_JBXWOU010000019.1:0-61794 GCF_059611045.1 Ruegeria sp. CDSB113 | reverse complement strand
ATTCCCTGTAAATTGCAGGTTATCAGGGAAATCCAGCCCAAAGCGACCCCGCCAAAATGCGGCACTGAGACTGCGGCTTGAATCGTGCTCCGAGTGTACGGTCTGCTCCGTCTCTGATTGAAAGCGTACACGCCAACGCGCGGGAATTGCGGCACAATTCCGGGTCAGAAAATACAACTGAAGTGAGACAGGTATGAGTGGCGGTGCTGTCAGACGAATTCTAACCAGTCTCAGTTTGCCGTGGAAACCGCGAACCTATCCGGAACAGAGTTGACGCCACTCGCTAAGAGCGGCGGCGCGGGTCAGCTTGAAGGTGTCCCGGCTGGTGAGCGATCTTTCCTGGTTGAAGTGGTTGTAGACAGAGGAATGGACGGAGGCGAATTTCTGTAAACTTCGCATGCGCCTGAAACGCTGCATCGCGCGTTCTCTTCGTCGGAAAGGCAGGTGCGAGTTCTCGACGCGGTTGTTGAGCCGCCTGCCCGTCCTTTGTTTTTCGGTAGCACCAAGCTCTCTGAGAGCGGCCCGGTACGATGCGAAGCGATCCGTGACGACGGTTTCCACTTTACCGTATCGCCTCATCAATTTCTTAAGGAATTTCAGTGCTGCAGCTTTGTTTCGGCGTTTGGTGACAACGGCTTCCAGTACCTCGCCTTCGTGATCGACGGCCCGCCAGAGGTAGTGTCTCTTGCCATTCACCTTCACGAAAACCTCGTCCACGTGCCACTTCCATTTCGAGAACGCGCACAGCTGCTGAACACGCTTCCGCCTTATCTCAGCAGCAAACATCGGGCCAAACCTGTTCCACCAATATCGGACAGTTTCGTGGCTCACGTCGATGCCTCGCTCGTGCAGCAGATCTTCGACATTCCGAAGCGACAATGGGAACCGAACGTACAGCATGACTGCCAGACGAATGACCTCTGGACTGGTCTTGAAGTACTTGAATGGCGATTGTTTGATCATGCGCCAAGGTTACGAGAGCACCCTGCCCGCCTCAACCCAAGTTCTTCCGACAAGACCAGTCAGATGAGGCTGCTCAGAAATCCACACATTGAGCCACTCATTCTCCGAGCCGTCGCCGCTTATGACTTGGTTGGAATCACCACCCGACCGCTTAAACCTCCAAGCGAGACAGATTTTCCCAAGTCAAAGTGCGCACCATATGCATCGAGAAGATCAACCGCTATTGCCAGCCCCAGCCCGCTGCCTCTCACCGAAGTGTCAAGCCGCCCACCAGAGCGCAATGCTTCGCGTATTGCGTCCTCTGGAATACCCGGCCCGTCATCTTCGATACAGATCTCGACGCAGTATTCCCGACGTTTCGCAATCATTCTTACTTGGCCGCGACACCATTTGACTGCGTTATCCAACAAGTTTCCAAGAACCTCTTCGATATCTTGTGTATCCATGCGCACCCAGAGTTCGGGGTCGCTTTTGACGTCCAGCTTTTTGCCTTCTCTTTCGGCAATCGTTGAAAACAGCCGTGCGAGACGTTCGACTGAGTGTGAAATATCCGTGCGCGAATGCGTCAACTCAGCTGTGTTTAAAGCTCGGATGCGCGCGAGTGACCGACCGAGTTGAGCGTCGATTCGATCAAGAGCTTCGTCAGCGATATTTGTGTCGACGCCGGACTGGGACATAGCCTGCAATTCATTTCTCAGAATAGTGGCAGGTGTTTTCAAAGCATGTGCCAGATCAGCGGCTTGCCTGCGTGATCCGGACACAATGTCCCTATTGCGACGCAAAAGCTGATTCAAGTCATTAACCAAAGGGGCCACTTCCTCCGGATAATCCTTTGGTTTCAGGTCGTCATCAGCGTCCCAACGATAAGCCACATCCCTGCGCAATTTACGAAGAGGCCCCAGGATGACAGACATCAGCATCAATGAGCTCGCAACGCCGATCAGGCCAACCAACCCAAACACTGGCAGAAGACTGCGCTGTGCCGCCTGTCTTTCGTTGACCAATTGCGCCTGGCTTTCAGCAACACTTATGCCCCAGACAGTGCCATCTTCGAAGGTAATCTGTTGGTAAGCGCTGCGCAGCGCTTCGCCCTCGGGGCCCGAAGTGTTCCAAAGGGTTGCGTTTTCTGAGGCGTTGGGTGGCTCGGCGATTGTTTCATCAAACAGAGACGCCGACGTGAAAACCTCTCCGTCGCCGCTGGTGACCTGCCAGTATCTGCCGGAATATGGCGCGCTGTATGCCGGATCAAACATGAGATCACGCAGGGCATCCGGGTCTTGGGTCGTGACGCTCAGCCCGACAACAAGCTGGGTGTGGCGATCTAGAAGCGTGGCGTCGAACCTGTTTGAAACTCGGGAATCGATGAATGAAAACACCGCGAGTGTGCCCACGCCAACCGACAAAGCCCCGGACGCAATCCCCCCAAGCAATGCCCGTTGACGCAATGACAACATCAGAGTGAATCGATCATGTATCCGCGCCCCCGAACCGTCGTGATCAGGTCAGGTCCCAACTTGTTACGCAGCCGGTTTATGAAAACCGCGATGGTATTCGAGTCCCGGTCACCATTGTATTCGTAGATATGCTCTGAAAGCTCGGATCTTGGAATCAGGCGACCGGCGTTATGGGCCAGGTAAGTCAGAACAGCAATCTCCTGGGCGGTTAAATCGATCGGAACACCTTCAACAGTCACCCGTCCATTACGTGTATCAAGAATGACGTTGCCCATCTCGATAATGGGGTTAAGCTGCCCACTCTGACGGCGCAAGATGGCGCGGACACGCGCGGCCAGCTCGGGCAAATGGAATGGTTTGGTCATGTAATCATCCGCACCAGCATCCAACCCGTCGACCCGTTCGCTCCACCCATCACGTGCCGTCAGGATCAATACCGGAGTTTTTACGCCTGCGCTGCGCCAGTCGCGCAAAACAGAGATGCCATCTCGTTCCGGAAGCCCGAGATCGAGGATGATCATATCATATGGTTCTGTAGTTCCCAGATGCTGGGCGTCAATGCCATTGTGGACGATATCGACCACTCGGCCTTCAGCGTTCAGCAGCTTTTTGATCTGCTCACAAAGGTGCGGTTCATCTTCAGCGAGTAATACTCTCATACTTTTTTCTATAGGCCTGCGACCGAAATTTTAACCACTATTTTTTGCCGCCACCATTACCGTTGCCGCCGGAGTTGCCGTTACCGTTGCCACCGCTGTTGCCGTTGCCGCCAGAGTTGCCGTTGCCGTTGCCACCTGAGTTGCCGTTGCCGTTGCCACCTGAGTTGCCGTTACCGCCAGAGTTGCCGTTGCCACCGGAGTTGCCGTTGCCGCCAGAGTTACCATTGCCGTTGCCGCCGGAGTTGCCGTTACCGTTGCCGCCAGAGTTACCGTTGCCGTTGCCGCCGGAGTTGCCGTTACCATTGCCGCCGCTATTGTTGCTCTGATTGCCTTTACTGCTGGCCTGTCCTTGCGAGTTGGATTTGGCAGAATTGCCGGGTGTGGACTTGGCTGCATTGGAAATCTGGCGTCCGATATTTGAACGATTGGGCACAACCACACCGGTTTGAGCATTCACGATAACACTGATGATCTTGCCGTTGGGTTTCTTTACAAGGATCCGATAGTAGACCTTGTCAGTCTGGAACGCACGCGCATCAACCGGCGTTCCGCCAAAGACTCTTTCAACGCCTTTAAGAACCCTCTTCAACCTGATGGTGCTGCCCGACGTTGTCACTTTGCGCAATTCGGACTGCTTTAGTTCGCGCACAGCAGCATGCCCGTCCCCGACTTGGAGAAAGGCGAACAGACAAGCGATGATAAAAAATTTTCTCATCCTCAGTACTCAATATCGCGTAACTGCGCCTCAATTCTACAGATTTTAAGATGAACAGGCGATGAACGGCCGGTTCGTCGCAGGTTCAACGATAATGGGCTTAAATCTGTCAGTTAGTTCCTGATTCCGACACGAACACTCGTGCTGTCATGTTTCTACGCATTTCATCGTGTGTGGAAATTCGCATTTAACAAACGAGGACCGTCATGAAGATCAAAACGACCGGCCTAATGAAAGCCTCTGCAATAGCAATCGCTTTGCTGGGATCTACTGCAATTATTGGGGCGTTCACATTCCCCGATACCGCCTATGCCAAGCAAGGCAATGGTAACGGCGGTGGCAATGGTAACGGCGGTGGCAATGGTAACGGGGGTGGCAATGGTAACGGGGGCGACAAAGGCAACAGCGGTGGCAAAGGCCACGGCAGCAGCGCGAGTAGCGGAAAAGATAAAGGTAAAGGATCAACCGCATCCACAAACGGCGCAGGCAAAGCTGCCGGGAAATCTGGTCACAAGTCAAAAGGCTCTGAACGGAGCTCCTCGAAATCTTCCAAGAAGGGTCAATTCTCTCTGAATGGATTGTTTGGCGGCAATAAAAAACAAACTGCCAAGAAGACACAAAGGAAGGGAATTGCCGGCCTGTTCAAAGGTAGCAAGCCAGTCACCACTGCAAAACGAACAAAAACTACTTCAGTTAAGCGGTCTTTGCGCCCGCCGAGCAGGAAAGCAACGATTCTAGAAGATAGTACGCTTGCGCTTGAACCGCGCAACCTCGGCAAGTTGAACGGCGCCACTAACTCCAGCCCCAAGGCAAAGCTCGCGCATATTACCAACGGTCAGTATATGAAAGGTACGGGGCCGGTCAGCCTTGCAGCAGGCCTTGCCGTTGCGGACACCAAATTCAATCACATCATGGGTGAAAACAACACGTTGAGTCCCAAAGACGTGAAAGAAATCAACGCAGCGCTGGACTACTTGGACGAAGCCCCCCTGTCCCTGAAAGAAGCCGAGGATATCCTTGCCAATGAGGAAGCCAACCCTGGGACAACTGATCCTGAAGATTTGGAAGACGCGCAAGCCGTTAAAGATGCGCACGACTTAACCACGGATGAAGATGGTAATCCGATTGATCGACCTACGGAAGATCAGTTGGCGTCCGCAGAAGCCGTGCATCAGGCAGAAGACAACCTTTTGGATCACCACAAGGGCGGGTTTTCAGAAGATGACGCCATCGCAGCGCAGCAGCAAGACAGTGTTCTCGACGCTGTACGAGCCTCTAATCCTGACGAGGAAGCCGTCAAAACCGCTCTTGGCAATTCGTATGACGAAGACAAGTACGATGACGAAGAAGTCAGTATCGATCCGGCCGAAGAAGATCAGACGCCTGATGGAGAGGAAGAGGAAGAACTTGTTAGTAATGGCTAAGTGCTAGGTCAGAAGGGTGTTGGTAAAGACCTGGTCCGCGCCAATATCGCACGGGTTCGCATCATTCCCCAATAACCATTTGGATTCTTTACCCTGCCTCTCACTGTAAAAAAAGCCCGCTCTGATTAGAGCGGGCTTTTGCATTGGTGTTTTCCCGGGTGGGACGTGTCCCTGGAAAACTGCAGACGTCTTTATGTAGGGTCAGACGTCCTTTTTTGCTCTTTCAAACTGTTCGCTATTTACGATAGCCGTCAGAGCAATCTCGACAGGCGAGAAACGCCCGCTGCCGGATTTCGTGGTGTTCGACACGCATTTGTGCGCGGTGGAACGTGATGGTTTCATTCGTACAGGAATCGGATCCAAAGCTTTTTCAGTGGCAGACTTAATCATGCTGTTCCCCTTCCAGAGAGCCAAGCGCCCTTAACCGTCTCGGCTCGGTAGAATGAGTATGCGCGATGTTTGTTGAACACTGCGAGAACACATTGTTCATCTTTGGTTAAAGTTGTAGCCGATACGTCAACAATAGTCTAAGTTGCTCTTCGCTGCTCAAATCCCCACTGATGGTTTAAGTAACCCTTGATAGTAGATGAGCAGCAATTGTCGTATTTGGCCTTGCACCATCGCTGTGTAGTTGAACAGACAAAGGAACGTTTTGCCAACCTGTGCGGCTAACTTGGTGCTTTACAGCTATCGCATTCACTAGCCGTCAGCCGATACGTGCTGTTTCAGCATTGTTGGAGCCGCGGTCTGCATCATTTCTTCGATTTAACAAATGCAGCAGTTCAACTTGATTAGAAGCGCCCGTCTTTGAAAAAACTGAACTCAGATGCGACCGAACAGTCGTTGGGCAGACAGTCAGGGCTTCGGAAACCTTTTTGACCGTAAATCCTTCCTTCAACATGGCACAAACCCGAAATTCACACCGGCTCAGGCCTGCTGGATTTTGAGGACCCAGTATCGGAACACGTTTGTTTCCCGAAACCTCCTTAAGATGGTGATTTCGGCCCTTCTCAAAAATCGCGGAAGCTGAACCAGGCGTTCGATTGCTCCAACCGGACGCTAGTGTCGACGCCATTATGGCCAGTAAGTCCAAATCAAATTGGGCAGGCTTATGCCGGAAATGCAGCTCGATGTGATCCACATGCCCGCCACTCGTATCAAGCGGAACGATGATCACCTCACCCAAATCCTTTAAATCGCCCTCAAGATGTCGTGGTATTGCTGCTTTGTCTGCAATCAATGCATCCGACAATGTCCAAATTGAACCAGCCTTTGCCGTCGCAAAATTATCACCCAAAACCAGCTCTGCCTGAGTTTGAGATTGAGAGGGCCAGACTTTACCTTCTTCTTTGCAACACCGAGCAACGTATTTTACTTTTCGGTCCAGCTTAAATGTTCGCGCAATTAATGCAGCGTCTGCATTAACCAACTCTATTAATTTTCTTAAAGCTTGTGGAATGGAATTATTACCCGCTAAAGCGTGTGTCCATTCCATAACGAATCTGAAGCTGTTTTGCGCCTGGGCGCTTCTGGGAAAACTGACACTCATTACTCTACCAACCAAATCAGCAAACTTTGCTGGTCAAAATTTCTTTCGCAGCCCCCGCCGCAGTTACAAACTTGTTCAGGTCTCATCAGCTCAGCAACTGGTTTTTGAAGCCTCAAATGAAGATGTACAATAAAGCATGGCGCCGAACTAAATATTAATTATCTGAATTTATTACTAAAAATTCAATTTCGTGAAAATTAAACGTCGACATCCGATCGATCCAAAGAACGAGATTTTAGACTACAGTTACCCCTCGAATCACTAAATTGTTTCCAAACATGCTGATTCGAATGAATGTTAAGACCTTGTTAATGCAAGGTTTATTTTTGTCACCTTCAGGTAACTAGTGAAATTAAAAACACACTTTAAAGGTGTATTTTTCCTATTCTTCGCGGAAGGCGGGAATTTTTATCACGGCTACCGTTATTTCAGAGCCAATGCAAAATGTCTGGCTTGCGTTGCGACAAACGCAACGTGGATTTCAATTTAACCTTTCGAGGGAAACATGACCAAATTTATGAAGAAGTTTGTCAAAGAAGAAAGCGGCGCGGCAATTGTTGAATATGGCCTTGCCCTTTTGGTTGTCGCGTCAATTGCGGTTGGTGCGTTCTCGTTTTTGGGAAGTGAAACGGCCAACAACGTTGCCGCAGCTTGTAATGCGCTAAACGCACAAAATGACTGTGCGCCTACTAACTAACAATGACTGCGCACCCGCCGTCTAGGTGGGAACCGATTCTGGGATTGCAAAAAATAACAGTTTTCTGCGCCGCAACGACGCCCTCGCGGCGCAGAAAACACCGCCGGGATTTTCGACAACAAGATATTCCGTTGTTTCGAATTTTTTGAGCGTAACTTTTGGAGACAGAGATGCGTATCAGACCAGTTATTACCACATTATTCGGAATCGCAATTGCTTCGGGCTCTGTGTTCCTGGCGAAAGATCACATTCAATTTAAAACGACTGAACCCAGTGCTACGACGAACACCGATCTTGTTGAGATCTACGTCGCGCGTTCTGAAATTGCATTTGGTCAAACCATAGAAAATCATCACGTCACCACTCACCTTTGGCCCCGCGAGGCGCTGCCCGCCGGTGTATTTACCGAGCTTGGAGTACTTGTTCCGGATAATCACCGACAACTACGCCGCGCTAAGGGGCGGTTCTATCCCGGCGAGGTCATGCTTCAGTCCAAGGTTTCGAACTATGGTGAAAAGGTCACCTTGGTTCAGAAGCTTGGCGAGAACACGCGCGCAATGGCAATCAAGGTCGACGCGGTCACTGCGGTTGGCGGATTTGTCACGCCCGGTGACTGGGTCGACATCGTTCTAACTCAGGGTGCGAGCTCCGAACTGAGCGCTGTAACCATTTTGCAGAAGATCCGGGTGATCGGTGTGGATCAACAGTCCGAAGAACTGAGTGATCAACCCGGGGTCGCGCGCACGATTACGGTGGAAGTGACACCTCAGCAAGGACAGCGCCTGGCTTTGGCTCAAAAAGCCGGGACCCTGAGCCTCACTCTAAGAACGCTGGACGGTGTCGAGGATGAGCCAATGGAAATGGTTCGCCTGCGCGATCTTTTGCAAGAAGAAGGTCCAGCTGAAAAAGTCGAAACTCAACCGACGGTTAGGTTGAATCGCGGCACGGAATCCGAAGTTGTCATCATCCAGAGGAACTCCCGCGGAGCCGAAGAAGCGACGGAGGCGGAGACGACCCCCCAGACGACATCCAGCAATCAGACGGATGCCTCGTCCACCCCGATAACTGTCAGCCCAGAGATCAAGCCAAAAGCCCGCTCGATCGAAGTCAGCCAGAACTCTGCACAGTAAGTCTGCGCCATGCATTTTAAAGCCAACATATCATTCTTTGTCAGGGACGAACGCGGCACGGTCGCGATCCTTTGGGGCACAGCATTTGTTGCATTTCTCGGTTTCTTTGCGATCACGCTGGATGTTGGCCGATTGAACTCGACCCACGCAGAGTTTCAGTCCTTCGCGGACCACGTAGCCTTGGCAGCCGCTGGTGAGTTGGACGGACAACCCGACGCTATCACCCGCGCAACCAATGCAGCAACCAACTTGATCAGTGACAGCCAGACATTTGCCAACGGTCCTTCCACGCTTTCGGGCTCGTCGGATTATACGCTTTTGTTTCACTCCGCGCTGCCGGTTTCGGACCTCACGCCGTTGGGCGCAGATGTCACCACCAACCCACGAGAAGCCAAATTTGCGCAGGTCGTGTTAACACCCAAATCCCTTAGCATGAACCTTGCTTCGGCTTTGGACAGAATGCTTGGTGGAAGCGGCATATCCGCCAGTGTTTCGGCCGAGGCCGTCGCCGGTTACTCAAAAGCGGCTTGCGATATCTCACCTTTGATGTTCTGCCTGCCACCGGATTGGGAAAATACCCTGACCGTCGGCGATCAAATCTTGCTGCGCAGCGGTGGCAACGGAACCGCCTGGGGACCGGGTAATTTTGGGTTTATCGATCTGGCGACGTTTGAAGATGCCTCTGGCGTATGTGCGGACGAAGGCGGGAACAAACTTGCCTGCCTCATCGCAGCGCAAAGCCAGATTACGCAATGCGTGTTGACTAATGGTCTGGATACCGAACCGGGTCAGAAGGTCGGAATCACCAATGCGGCGTTCAATGTCCGCTTTGATATTTTCCGCTCCGTGCTTAATGGTGAGAAAAACAACCCGGACTTTGCACCGGCTCCGAACGTCATCAAAGGGATACAGAAAAAGGGGGGTGGTTCCTGCATTCAGGGTAACGAAGAGGTTACGCCTGACACGGTCGCTCTTGGTCGAGACACTTGTATGGCGGCAGGCACATGCGGTGGCAGCAACCGGTTCGGAGACGGCGTCTGGGATCGCGACGGGTATCTTAACCGGAACCATGACCTTGCAGACGGTATCGCAGACGGAATTGGCAGCGATGCTCACCTTCCGGCTCTTAGCGTAACGGATAGCGTGTTTGCTGGCACAAGATACGGAATGTATCTGCGGGAAATCGCGCACGGCAATAGCAACCCACATTCACCACCGAACGCAAATTCGATCCTGGACCCTTCGCTTGCGGAAACCGGCCGTCCGATGTGCTCGAACCAAATGTCGACTGACCCGGCCCGTCGTGTCGTAACAGCGGCAGGCATCGATTGTACCCAAAATCCGGTTTCCGGCTCGACCACGGGCGTTCCGGTTACAAAGTTTGTCGCTGTCTTCCTGACTGAACCAGTTGGGGATGATGGCGGCTCGCCACCCAGCTTTGACATCCATGGCGAAGTTGTCGGCTTCCCTGACGTTTCAGGTGTCGGCAGCGGCGGCAATGGGTTCGGCGGCATCTTTCGCGACCTCGTGCAACTGTATCGGTGATGGGACGCAGGATCATGAAAACCCGCCTCACAGACCCCCTCAAACGCTTTGCAAAAAAGGATGATGGCGCGATCCTCGTGGAATTTGGCCTCGTCATGCCAATCATGCTGCTGCTACTGGCCGTCACGCTGGAATCCGCACGCATGATGTGGTCCTACCAATCGGTCATAGCAGGCGTTCGCGACGCCAGTCGCTATCTGTCCAGGGTGACACCCGCAGATATCTGCACCTCTGGAGGCAATGTTGCGGGACTTACTACTACTTTGAAGGGCATCGTCGAGGACGACAAAAATGCCAACAGCCTGTTCCCGCCCAGCATAACGGTCAATTCGGTGACACCCAGTCTGTCCTGTGTATCAGGAACCTATCGGGTCAACCCGGCGCCTGTCGGTACGGTCAGCGCGAACATTACCATTCAATTTCCTTTGGGCGGAATCGTGTCTCTCTTTGGCAACGGGCTGTCTTCGGTGACGACTGACGTTTCGGACACTTCACGGATTTTTGGGCAATGAAAGGTCTGCTTCATATCCACACGCACATGCTTCGCAGAGGGCAGAAAGTTCTTTGGGATCAAAGCGGCGGCGTTCTTGTCGAGTTCGCCATTGTCGTTTCCCTGTTTCTGTTCCTCTTCATGGCGCTACTGGATTTCGGTCGCATGTCCTATAGCATTGCAAATGCTCAGAAAGCCTCGCAACTGGCAGCGCGCATTGCAATCGTTCGACCGCCTGCGTGCCCCGGAGTACCCACGACGCATCAGCGGGGCACCTCTACTTCGTCACCACGGTTTGGCACGTCCTGCAGTGCCTCGGCCGGGGTTTGTGCGGATCCTCAAACCCCTTCGTGTTCGGGTGTCGCAATCAATGCTACGGCCTCGGAAGTCTGGGCGCGGATTAGCCCGCTTTTGCCTCCGGATGCCACAATAGACAACTTACAGTTTCATTATGACTTCAACCCCAATCTGGGTTTCTTGGGTGGCCCGTATACTCCCATGGTCTCAGTCGAATTGAACCTTAACGATTTTCAATTCGTTTCACCGTTGGCCGCGCTGGCAAATGCCGCGGGCGCAACTAACAGCACAATATCTTCGACAGTCGGTTACTCAAACTTCAGCGTCTCGCTGCCTGCTGAAGACCTTGCATTAGGAGAGTCAGGATGAGAGATCAGAATGTTCTTACACCGAAATCGCAGGCAATTATGCTTGTTTCGGAAAACGAAGAGATCGCGCAGCTGGTTGCGGATGTCTTTCCCGTAAATGAGGAAAATAAAGTCACCAGGAACGGGGCATCGTTTCAGATGTTGAATGGAACTGCCCTCGATCTTGCATTCAAGCACGATCTGGTGATCTTTGAAATCGACCCTGATGACACAGGGGAGCTCCGCGCTATCGAGGCTGTCCTGACGCACCGCGACGATAACACCTTGTTTGTTGCACTCACTCAGAATGATCTGTCGATCACCAAGGCGCGTGAATTGTACAAGATCGGTATTGATGAGGTTTTGCCGCTGTCGATTGATGGCGAAGGTTTGAAAGCCGCAGTCAGTGAGAAACTAAATGCGCGCGCGGTTTCGCGAACCACTATTTCAGACGGTTCTTCGGCGTTGGGCAAGGTCATACCAGTCGCAAAGGCGCGCGGTGGAATCGGAGCTACAACAGTTGCTGTCAACCTCGCTTGCTCGCTTGTCGGCGGGCGAGGATCTTTCTTCAGGAAGTCCGCACAAAACCGAGTAGCCCTTTTGGATTTTGACCTTCAGTTCGGAAACTCAAATGTTTTTCTAGATCTCGAGGACAACGGCGGGTTCCTTCAACTTATCGAAAACTCTAAGATTCCTGACGATCATTTTCTGTCTTCGATCCTGCAAGAGCATGGGCTTGGCGTCGACGTTCTGTGCGCGCCTACCCCGATGGTGCCCCTACAATCGATGCGGCCTGATCTGATCGAAGGGATGCTGGACCTTCTGCAACAGCGCTATGATTATATTATAATCGACCTTCCCTGCGCCGTCGTTGAATGGGTTGAACCTATTTTCAAACGGGCCACCAAATTGGCTTTGGTTACCGATACTACTGTCCCCTGCGTGCGCCAGGCGCGGCGGTTGATTGATTTCTACCGCGAGGCAAACGTCGGCCTTCCGGTGGAGTTCGTGGTCAACAGAGAGCGGAACACATTGATCAAGCCTTCGCATGTCCGCGAGGCCGAGAAGGTATTGAAGACAAGCCTGAAACACTGGCTGCCCGAGAATTCGAAAGTTGCCAGAAACTCCGTAGATCTTGGACGGCCGATTGTGGACTTGAAGCGGCAAACGGATCTTGGAAAAGCCTTGGCAAAACTGGCCGCTGCGGTCTCGGCTGAAACTCAGCCCGTGGCAACGAAGAAAGCGTAAAAGGAGATCAACGTGTTCAACGAATTTAGATCACGCAAGGTTGCTTCCAAGTCGAATGTGCTGACACTGGATCGACCCATTGACATGCCCACCAAATCCAAGGCGACTCCTGATCCAGTAGATGTCGATCTGCAGGCGCATCTGGAACTCAAAAGCCGCTTGCATGGTGAGCTTCTGGACCGGCTCAATCTTTCAGTTATCGATAAGGTTGAACGATCGGAATTGAAGCGCCAGATCGCATCTTTGGTAACCGGTCTGATTGAGGCTGAAAACCTGCACATGCGCTCTGAGGCTTTCACTGCGCTGGTTGATGAGCTTATTCACGAAGTTATGGGTCTGGGGCCATTGGAGCCGTTGCTGGAAGACCCGACTATCAACGATATTCTCGTAAACTCTTTTGATCAGGTTTACGTCGAACGCTTTGGTCTTCTGGAGCTTTCTACTGTTCGCTTCCGCGATGAACGTCACTTGCTGCGGATTATCGACAAGATCGTCAGCAAAGTTGGTCGGCGTATCGATGAGTCTCAGCCCTGGGTTGATGCGCGCTTGGAAGACGGCAGCCGCGTTAACGCAATTATTCGGCCGTGTTCCGTCGATGGACCAGCTTTGTCAATTCGCAAATTCTCCCGCAACCCTTTAACAATAAAAAAGCTTGTTGATCAGAACAGCATGAATGATCAGGCAGCCAAACTCCTTGCGGCCCTTGTCGAAGCAAGGTTGAATATTCTCATTTCAGGCGGCACTGGCACGGGTAAAACAACCATGCTGAACGCTGTATCGTCGTTTATCGATGGCAATCAGCGTATTGTTACTATCGAAGACGCTGCCGAACTTCAGCTTCAGCAAAGCCACGTTGTTCGTCTTGAAACCCGCCCTCCGAATGCTGAAGGGCAAGGTGTAATCACCCAACGTGACCTAGTTCGCAATGCCCTGAGGATGCGGCCTGACCGCATCATCGTAGGAGAAGTTCGTGGGTCAGAGTGTTTTGACATGCTTCAAGCCATGAATACGGGCCATGACGGGTCTATGACTACCGTTCACGCAAACTCGGCGCGTGATTCACTAAGCCGGGTTGAGCAGATGGTAACAATGCTTGGCACTGACTTGCCGATGAAAACCATCCGATCACAGATTGCTTCGGCGATACAGATTGTACTCCAGCTCAGCCGCCTTAGTGACGGCTCCCGCAGAGTCGTCAGCATTTCGGAAATTACCGGCATGGAAGATGACACAATCACCATGCAGGACATTTTTGTTTTCAAACGTCGCGGCAAGTCGGAGGACGGGCAGATTCTTGGGGAATTCCTGCCTACGGGTATTCGGCCAAAATGCTTCGATCAGTTGGTTGCCGCAGGGGTCAACGTAGATACCAACATGTTTATTCGTGGGGCTATGTCGTTATGATTGACCTGCAACCGAACACCCTGAACATTCTGTTCTACATTTCGATTTTCCTTGGAATTCTTCTTGCATACGAAGGATTACAGCAGCTTTTCCTGCGCAAGGAATCCCTCAGCGAGGCCAGAAACCGGCGCATGAAGCTGATCCAGGGGGGCGCCTCGACCGATCAGGTTCTGCAATTGTTACGCGACCCTGCAATGATGGCTCCTGGCGAAAAACCCAGTTTGATCGCGCGCTTTCGACGTCTGCTTGTCCAAGCCGGGCTGACGATCAATCCGATCTGGATAGTCCTTGCAGCCACTTGTGTAGCCCTAGCGGCTTTCGTTGCAATATCCCGGCTCCTAGCCCCGGAAATTGCCGCAGTTCTTAGCGGCTTTCTGACCGTTATTCTCCCGGTGCTGGTACTGATCGCCATGAAGGATGCCCGATCCAGGAAACTGACAAAACAGTTGCCGGATGCATTGGACCTTATGGCCCGTGGCCTGAAGGTCGGACACCCGGTGGCTGTAACGGTCGGGAATGTGGCATCAGATCTTCCGGATCCGATAGGTTCCGAGTTTGGCATTATTCAAGACCAAATTAACTACGGCGACGACGTCGCAACGGCGTTTCAGGATTTCTCGAAACGTGTCGGAACAGAGGACGCAAACTATCTTGCGGTCAGCATCGGTATTCAGCACGGAACCGGCGGCAACCTTGCACGTGTCCTAAGCATTTTGTCTCAAGTCATCCGCGACCGGCAAACCATGCAAAAAAAGATCAAGGCAATCTCTGCCGAGGGCCGTCTTAGCAGCCTTATTCTTACGGTCTTGCCGGTGTTCATCTACTTCTCAATCGAGATGTCCACACCTACGTTCTACGGCGATGTGCGAAACGATCCGCTATTTCCCTATTTCGCGTGTGCGATCATCGGCCTGACAATTGCTCAAGGGCTTATTCTGAAACGGCTCGTAAAGTTCAAATTCTGAGAGGGAGCGGAAAAATGGAATTTATTCAAGGTTTTCTGAACAGCCAAGATCTTCCCCTTCAGTATCTCGTGCTGGGCGGGATCGCCGTAAGCGTATTCTTTGTAGTCCTCGGGATTTCCGGCATGACCGCAACTGATGACACGGCTGCACGCCGGATGCGGGTCGGATCAATTTCTCGGGGGCATGGCGCAGATTTCGACCTCATCCAGGGGGATAACAGCGACCCGCATGGTCTTCTAAAGGCTTTTGTGCCCTCGTCGAAACGTGAGCGTTCCAGAATTGGCAGAATGCTTAAGCAGGCTGGTATTCAGCGCAAACACGCCATCCGCACTTTCTATTTGTTTCGTGTGGTTATGGGGTTCGTGCTACCGGCCGCTTTCGTTACGGCGTTGGCATTGCCGTTAGAAATTCAGGTTCAGCTTGGTATTGCTAGTCTTTTGCAGAGCATCTCCTGGGTAAATGCATTGCAGATTGTCACCGCGCTGATGGTAGTCGGATTCTACGGCCCTGCTCTGTGGCTGCGGTACCGTATTAGAAAGCGCCGTCAGGCCATTGAACACAGTCTTCCAAATGCGCTGGACCTGTTGCAAGTAGCGATAGAGGCAGGATTAGGATTTGACGCCGCGATGGTGCGTGTGTCGCATGAAATGGCGCACGCAGCACCGGAACTTTCGCAAGAATTCACGATACTCCAACTGGAACTGCAAGCTGGCAAAGAGCGCCAAGCCGCCTTTATGGACATGGCGGAACGCGTCGGCATTGATGAGGTAAACTCCTTCGCGAACGCCTTCCTGCAATCCAACCAATACGGTACCAGCATTTCTGCTTCTCTACGGAGGTTTGCCACCGACATGCGTGTGGATCGCGAACTTCGGGCACAGGAAAAGGCCAACAAACTGCCAGTGCAGATGTCAGCTGTTATGGCCATGTGTATGATGCCCGTTCTTCTGCTGATCTGCCTTTCACCGATGGTGATCCGATGGATCAACATGTTTGGGTAAAAGCGAGGAAGACAACAGTTAGAAGTTTGACGTCAATCCGGGCGCTGCCGGTCCGTCACAGAGCCCGGAGGGTGCTGTCAGACTAATTCGAACCAGTCTCAGCTAGGCCAGTGACGCTGTCCTTTATCCCGAACAAAGTTGACGCCACTCGCTAAGAGCGGCGGCGCGGGTCAGCTTGAAGGTGTCTCGACTGGCTAGCGATCTTTCCTGGTTGAAGTGGTTGTAAACGGAGGAATGGACGGAGGCGAATTTCTGCAAGCTTCGCATACGCCTGAAACGCAGCATGGCCCGTTCTCTTCGCCGAAACGGCAGGTGCGAGTTCTCGTCGCGGTTGTTGAGCCACCTGCCCGTCCTTTGTTTTTCGGTAGCGCCAAGCTCTCTGAGCGCGGCTCTGTATGAGGCGAAGCGATCCGTGACGACGTTTTCCGCTTTTCCGTGCCGCTTCATCAATTTCCTGAGGAATTTCAGTGCAGCCTGCTTGTTTCGGCGTTTGGTGACAACGGCTTCCAGCACCTCGCCCTCGTGATCAACTGCACGCCAGAGATAGCGGCGTTTGCCATTCACCTTCACAAAGACTTCGTCCACGTGCCACTTCCATTTCGAGAACGCGCACAGCTGCTGCACCCGCTTCCGCCTGATCTCAGCAGCAAACATCGGGCCGAACCTATTCCACCAGTATCGGACAGTTTCGTGGCTCACGTCGATGCCTCGCTCGTGCAGTAAATCTTCGACATTCCGAAGCGAGAGTGGAAACCGAATATACAGCATCACCGCAAGGCGGATAATCTCAGGGCTGGTTTTGAAGTATTTGAATGAGGCAGGTCTGGTCATGAACAAAAGCTACGCAACCGCCCTACCGCTCTCAAGCAAAGTTCTTCTGACAAGACCGTACTGGAGTAGATTTCAACGTTTTGGGATTAGCAGAGGGCGTCGCACCTCTTAAACACACCTCAATCTGCATTTCAGGCAGTGCGAAAAGCAATCATTGTCAAGTCATCCAAGCGTTCTTCCTTCGTACTATAGTCTTGAAAAGCGCTGTGAATAGCCGACAATAGCTCTTCCGAACACGACCACTCTTCCTGTTCAAATACAGATACAACTCTCTGAAAACCAAAAGCTAAACGTTTTTCTCCACCTAATTGGTCAATCAAGCCGTCAGTTGAAACAAAAAAATCTGTGATTTGATCCAATTGAACTTCGTGTTCGAAAAATTTTGGGCCAATTGGAGTATCCACATACCCAATGCTCAGCTTGTCACCTCGGATTCGGTCAATGCCGGTATTGGATTTGACCAAAAGAGACATATGCGCACCTGCAAACGTCGCTATCCCTTTTGCTGAATCGATCTGGCATATCGCAGCGTCCATGCCGTCGTTGGAAGCCCCGTTTGCAGTATCCTGATTTAGAAGTGCACGCGTCAAATCGCTCAACTTGGACAGTGCCAGCGACGGGCTAAGCATTTCATTTTCGAAGTAGAGCCGCTCAAGAGAAGCGATTGCTAACATAGTCATGAAACCCCCAGGAACGCCATGACCTGTACAATCAATTACGGCGAGCGTCGAAATTGGGCCATCCGACTTAATCCAGTAGATATCTCCGCCAACCAAATCGCGAGGTTCCCATTTAACAGCAAAATCGGCAAATGCGGCATCACACTGACTTGTCGTGGGTAACAAACCCTGTTGAATTCGCGTGGCATAATTTACGCTTGCGACGATCTTATGGTGCGCCTCTCGGATTTCGTTGACTCGTTCAACCTCTCGATCCAGCATTGAATTATAGCTTTGAACTACTTTGCCAATCTCATCTTCCGACTCGTATGGGACAATCTGAGGGTCATCGTATCGCTCAAATCTTTCGATGGCCTTCAACATTTGGCCGAGAGGTCTGTTGATGAGCCATAAAAATGCAGCAGCGCCTGCTAAGATCAGTGCAAATCCGCCGAGAATTCCAAGAAGGACCACAACGCCTACTTCTGTCCTTAGCTCATTGTTCAAGATCTCCTGATCAATTCGGGCCAACATCGTGGTCGGCCCTGCTGCCGTGGGAACAGTAACGACGATGTCTAAGCCAGGTTTTTTTATTTTGTCGCATCCTATAGCAGGCCAGGAAACCAGAGTTTCTGAGCTTTGTTCTAAACTCTGTTCAGCGCAGATAACGTAAGGAAAACCCGAATAGACCGCCAGCAGGCTCGTTGCTTGCGCAAGATTTCCTGCTTCAACCAATTCAGCCAACGGGCGCGCGATACGATTGGAAATCGTTGCAACTTCCGCCGCAACCTGATCTGTTTGAGCTTGCCTTTTGAATTCATAGTAAAAGAGAAGCACAATGGCGTTTAGCACACCTCCGAGCAGGAGGGTCGCCAGAATATGCTTCAGGAATATTCGGCGCTTCAAGAATGTCCAGAGTTTATGCACTAAATGCCTCTATAGTGTCCGGCATTTAGTTCCCGATGTTCTTCATCGCGGCCTGAAGAGCGTCACGATTATTGACGATCATCTGTACAACTTTGTAGTCCCCGGAAACTTCCCGAACTAGAAAGTCTGCGGTCACGGTGTCGCCACCTTCGGTTATCATTTCAGAGCAGACGAAATAGTCACTTCCCGCAAGAATAACCATTGGATGAACATTTGCAGGATAAACGGTTTCAAACGCGTTGGTGGTCGTGTCCAGATAAGTGTAAGAACCGTCGACCATCACTCCATCAACATGTGAAATCATGGCGGATTGGAGCTTTGCCTTGACTTCAGTTGGAATGTCGGCCGCTGCTGCCGGGTTGGACGATATTACTACGGCGACCATACACAATAGCCTAATCATGCTAACCTCCCCACTAATAACACTGCACAATTGATACACTAAAAATGCATAAATGTGTATCTTATGATATTAAGGCCTGAATTGAACTTGGTTCCACCCAAGCATGACCAAGGGGAACAAATGCTTGCAAGCGAAGTCTACGAACTGCGCGCGAACCTGCGCCGACAAGGCGTTGTCTTTGCATACAGTGGTTATGTAACTGAAGGTATCCTCAGCGGTGTTGGCGATGCGTTAAAGCAGAAATTAGTGTCTGAAGACGCTGACACCAAAACTCTCCGAAGTGTTTTCGCTGTTTTTGTCGAGCAAATGCAGAACATCATCAGATATTCTGTTGAACGACTACCGACCGACGGTGAGACTGAGGTGCTGGACATAAGTTACGGCATTGTGACCATCGGAAACGAGGCCGGCGGCTATGTCGTTCATGCGGGCAATCTGATCCTTTTAAGTGACGTAGACAACATGCGAAGACGGCTTTCAGAACTACGCGCCATGAATCGTGAGGAACTTAGGGCCGCATACAAAGACCAACTCCGGTCAGAAACTGACGCTGTCGGCAATAGTGCAGGCATCGGGTTAATTGAAATTGCGCGTCGAGCGTCAAAGCCAATCGAATTTGATTTTATGCGGATTGACGATCAGCACGCATTCTTCGCACTCAAAGCGACGGTTTAAGAGGGTACGGATGCAAAATATTGATATCCCGGCAACAAACCGCACTCCGGCCGTCGCGTTCGATTTTGACGTTGGCCACCTCAAACTGATTGGGGAGTCCTACCCTGAGGATGTTACGACCTTCTACAACCCGTTGTTTGATGCTTTGAAAAGTTGGTTGTCGGATGGCTCAATATCCAAATGTCGATTTGAATTTGAACTCATCTATTTCAATTCGTCCAGCGCCAAGGCCATCATGATGATCATGGAGCTTTTGGATTCCGCTGCTGAGGCGGGGAAAAGCGTTGACGTCTATTGGTTTCACGACCCCGAAGACGAGACCATGGAAGAACTTGGGGAGGAGTTTGGGGAGGACCTGAAACATGCCAAATTCACACTGGAAAAGTTGTTGGATCGATGACAATCGACGATCTCTTTGTTCGCGAGAATGAGGCTTTGGAAGTCGCGGAAGCAGCTTTAAACAGTGGACAATTTCCGAATGATGAAACGCGCAAGTCAATTGAAAACCTTGTCGGAGAATACAGAAAGCTGCTCAGAACCACGCGGCGCATGATGCGATTGAGTGATCGCAACGAGCGGGAATTGAATGCATTAGCCGAAAAACAGCGCATCGCCGCCGAAGAGGTTACCCAAAAAAACCAAGAGCTTGAGGCATTGTCAGGAAAGCTTGCCAAATACTTATCGCCTCAAGTCTACAACTCGATCTTTTCCGGTCGCCAAGAAGTTAAACTCGCGAGTAAGCGAAAAAAGCTGACAGTGTTTTTCTCGGACGTCGCCGGCTTCACAGAGCTTACGGATCAGATGGAGTCGGAAGACTTAACAGAACTCCTGAACAGCTACCTGACCGAAATGGCGGAAGTCGCTCTGAACCACGGTGCGACGATAGATAAGTTTATCGGCGACGCAATCCTTGTCTTCTTTGGAGACCCGGAGACTAAAGGTGTGCGGGAAGATGCTTTGGCATGCGTGAGAATGGCAATTGCAATGCGAGACAAGTTGGCAGAGTTGCAGGCAAAATGGAGGCGTCAAGGAATTAGACAACAGTTACAATGCCGTATTGGTATCAATACCGGCTTTTGTACTGTCGGAAACTTTGGGAGTGACGACCGTATGGACTACACCATTATTGGTGGGGCTGTAAACGTAGCTTCTAGGTTGGAGCATCAAGCCGACGAGGGTGCGATTTATATCTCGTACGAAACTTGGGCGCACGTAAACCACGAAGTAGAAACAGAAAAAGTCGGCGCCATCCAGGTAAAGGGTGTGGCTCAACCTGTCATGACCTACCGTGTCTTAGGTCAAAAGAATTCGAGACCGCGCGTAGAAAAAGTTGTATACGAAAACCCGAATTTTCGAATGATGTTAGACCCGAGCTCAATGACATCAGAAGAACGCGCCGCGAGCTTAGAAATACTCAAGTTGGCGCTTGCTACACTCCGCAAAAACGAACACTGAAGTCGGGCAGCCAGTGTTTGAAGTGTTTTGGCAACATCTCTGGAAGGTGCTGTCAGACGAATTCTAACCAGTCTCAGTTTGCTGCGGAAACCGCGAACCTATCCGGAACAGAGTTGACGCCACTCGCTAAGTGCGGCGGCGCGGGTCAGCTTGAAGGTGTCTCGGCTGGCTAGCGATCTTTCCTGGTTGAAGTGGTTGTATACGGAGGAATGGACGGAAGCGAATTTCTGTAAACTTCGCATGCGCCTGAAACGTTGCATAGCGCGTTCGCGTCGTCGAAACGGCAGGTGCGAATTCTCAACCCGGTTGTTAAGCCACCTTCCCGTCTGTTGTTTTTCGAGCGCGCCCAGCTCTCTGAGCGCAGCCTTGTAGGATGCGAAGCGATCTGTGACTACTTCTTCAGCTTTGCCGTGGCGTT
The DNA here is from genome assembly GCF_059611045.1 of Ruegeria sp. CDSB113. Classification (NCBI taxonomy): domain Bacteria; kingdom Pseudomonadati; phylum Pseudomonadota; class Alphaproteobacteria; order Rhodobacterales; family Roseobacteraceae; genus Ruegeria; species Ruegeria sp. CDSB113. Next base: position 40,538 of record NZ_JBXWOU010000019.1, on the reverse strand, counting down.
TCACTAATTTCTTAAGAAATTTCAACGCTGCAGCTTTGTTTCGGCGTTTGGTAACAACCACTTCCAGCACTTCACCTTCGTGATCGACGGCACGCCAGAGATAGTGGCGTTTGCCATTCACCTTCACAAAGACCTCGTCCACGTGCCACTTCCATTTTGAAAAGGCTCGGAGTTGCTGAACACGCTTTCGTCTGATCTCGGCAGCAAACATTGGGCCAAACCTGTTCCACCAATATCGGACAGTTTCGTGGCTCACGTCGATGCCTCGCTCATGCAGCAGATCTTCGACATTCCGAAGCGAGAGTGGAAACCGAATATACAGCATCACCGCCAGGCGGATGATCTCAGGACTGGTTTTGAAGTACTTGAAGGTGGCAGGTCTGGTCATGGGCAAAAGCTACGCAACTGCCCTGCCCCGCTCAAGCAAAGTTCTTCTGACAAGACCTTTCTCCCTTGGGAATAGCTCCCAATCATCTTTCAAAGCGTTTTTGGAAATAGCCGGCCCAATATGCGTTCTTGCAGTTTTGCTTGCCTATAGCCTTCATAAGGCTTCTGCCGCGAGCTACGCATCGATCCTCATGTGAAACAATTTAGCTTCGACCGAGATGCCAGGTTCTTTGCTTAAAGATGTTGCAACAACTACTGGTCTTAAAGCGGGCATTCGCTTCAATTGCCACAAAGTCTGACCGCTAAAAACACAATTCATGACCAGACTGCTCCAGAGGTCTTCAAATTCAGACCGACGTGAACACAGGCTAGGGCATGATTGTTCGTTGGTTCATTAAATGAAGTCTCCAAAGAAAATGTAACAAATGCAACAACAGTATGAGTTCAGTGAAATTGAAGGAACACCGCGTGAAGATCTATTCTGTATTCGTTTGGATGCTGGCCCTGACCTTGATGGTTGGCGTCATCGATGTGGCTTCCGCCAAAGAAAAAGGCGGGAAGTCAAAAGACAAGAAAGTTCAGTTGGATGGCAAGCCGGATAAGGGTCAGAAAGCTGTGCCGCCAGGGCAAATAAAGCGCTATACAAGAGGAGCCAAACTTCCTGCCGACTTGGATTACTCGGACATCGGCGACCTTTCCAACTGGAAATTGAAACCTCCAGGAAAAGGAAATCGTTACATACGCGTCAACGATGAAATTTTGGAAGTTTCTGATGATCTTTCGACTGTCGTCGACGCCGTTGGCATCGTTGGTGACCTTGCTAAGTAAAACGGCTGAATCATAACCCCTGGACTCAACGCGGTCAGCTGATTGATTTGGTCAGATGTCGGCTTTTGGACGGATAGCAGACCCAACGTTGCAAAGCGCCAACGTCCGCCTTGCGGGACAAAGTGAACCTTCGCTGCGGTGGAGCGAATGTCGGCTTTGTAGCTTCAGAAACTGATTGAGATCTAATCCCCTCGGCCTAACCTTCGCTCTTAGGCAATGCTTGCCTCAGTACTTTGGTGCCTTTTGCGTATTTCCGAAACACAATTGACAATTTTGGACGCTGTTATACAAAATCGGCCATGACGCAGCCAATAGATCGCAAGCTAGACATAGTTGTTTTGGTGAGTTCGCATTTTAATGTTTCGGCGACAACGTCTTTCGTGGATCCATTCAGAGTAGCAAATTACCTGACAGGTTCGGCTCGTTTTTCTTGGACCTATGTCTCAGACCCCGGTGGTCCAATTGAATCCAGCAGCGGCTTGGTCGTTGACACTGCCCCATTGGCGGAGGTGGTGGCGCGCAAGCCTTGGATGGTTCTGGTGAGTACAAGTTGGACACCTGAGCGTCACGGGACTCCTCAGTTCAAGGTAGCCCTGCAGAAATGGGAATCGGGTGGAGCAATCGTTGGTGGTTTGGATACCGGCGCGATTGTTCTTGCGACGGCTGGACTACTCAAAGGAAAGACCGCAACGGTTCACTATGAACACATCGACGCCTTTGCCGAAACGGCCCATGACACCACCGTGTCGGAGAACATGATTATTATGGATGGAAAGATTTTCACTTGTTGCGGGGGTTCTGCTGCAACAGATCTGGGACTGCGGTTTGTACATTCTGTCGCTGGTGAGAGTATCGCCAATGCATCTGCTCGATACCTTATTCATCACAACGTGCGCGGTGAAGGCCAATCACAGAACCCCAAAGACGTGGAGCCGCTGGGGTATGTCACCTCTGGGGTGGTAAGGGACGCGATCGACTTGATGGAGGCGCATTTGGAGGCCACTTTGCCGATCCCTGAAATATCAGCGAAGTTGAAGATTTCGCAACGACAACTTAGCCGATTGTTTCAGCAATATGTCCATAAGTCGCCGGTCGAGTATTACCGCGACATACGCCTTGATCGCGCGCGCGGATTAGTGACGCAAACTGAGCTTAAGTTCAGCGAGATTGCGGAGGCATCAGGGTTTAATGGACAGGTTCATTTCAGCCGGGCATACCGCAAACGATTTGGATTGACACCCAGTGCGGATCGCATTGAAGGCCGCACCCCGTTCGAGTTTCGCGCTTGGCCAATGTTCAAGCCTGACATCAAGTCCGAAGGTGTTGGGTAGCTTTTTGCATCGCCGTAAGCATCTTGTCGCGTTGCGCTGATAACTCTTCGGTACTTTGCCCCTGAGTTTGATCGTTAATGCCATCGACCAGTTTATTGATGACATCCTCATCAAGACGAGGGTCGCCCAGGTCGTCCCACCAGCCATTGAATGTGTCTTTGAAATGGTCACAGAAAGCCTGCAGGCCACCATCGCCTGCGCCTAAGTGAAAAAGGGTTGTCGGACCCATCGCCGCCCATCGCAGCCCCGGGCCAGCCCACATCGCTTTATCGATGTCTTCGACACTGGCAACACCTTCGACCGCCATATGAACGGCCTCGCGCCAAACTGCGGCTTGCAAACGGTTCGCGACATGTCCTGGCATGCCTTTCTTGATCCGGATCGTGATCTTACCAATGTCTTTGTAGAAAGCTTCTGTGCGGTCCAAGACATCTGAACCGGTGGAATCGTTGACGGTCAATTCGACCAATGGGATGAGATGCGGTGGGTTAAATGGATGACCTAGGATCAATTTGCTGGGATCGCGCCATCCCTCTTGCAAAGCTTCAAGCGTCAGGCCGGAAGTTGAGCTGGAAACTATTGCGTTAGGGTTCAACTCTGGCTCAATCCCGGCATAGGTCGAATGCTTGATTGGCAGTCTTTCTGGCACGTTCTCCTGAACAAATTGCGCGCCCTGGACAGCCGTTTCGGCGGTTGAAACGAAAGTGATAGCGTCGGGTGTGGCCCTATCTGTGAGGTTCAACTCGTCCAGTGCCGGCCAGGCTTTTTCGATATAAGAGCGAACGGATGCTTCGGTATTCGGATCGGGGTCAAAGACCGTCACGCTACGGCCCGAGGCGAGAAACAACGCTGCCCAGCTTGCCCCTATCACACCGGCTCCAAGAATGGCGGTTCTTTCAATTTCTGACATCATAACAGTCCCGGATTAAGGGGGGAGGCCGCTGTCAAGCCACCGTCCACCGTGAACAACTGGCCGGTTGCAAAAGACGAGTCGTCAGAAGCCAGCCACACAGCCATCGCTGCAATATCGGCAGGTTTGCCAAAGCGTTTGACCGCGTGGCGAGCCAACGCGTCGGATTTGGCCTTTTCCGGGTCATGCGCGAGGTCGAACGCTGCGTCCAGCATGCCTGTTTCAATCCATCCCGGGCAGATCGCATTGCAGCGCACCGCTGGTCCGTGGTCCACTGCGATAGAGCGTGTGAGCCCATGCACAAACGCTTTTGACGCATTGTAGAGCGCCATCGATGGGTCCGCGGCATTGCCCGAGATCGAACCGATGTTGATGATCGAGCCACCTTGCGACATTTCTGGAATGAAGGCGCGACAACAGTTAAAAACGCCTCGCGCATTTACGCCCATCACCAAGTCCCAATCCGCGTCCGAGCTTTCGGTAACAGTTTTTTCGACCTGAACGCCGGCGTTGTTTACAAGGATATCAGTTCCACCGACTATACTGACGATCTCTGCAACCGCTTCGGCGTCAGACACATCCAGTGTGTACCAAATTACGTTTTCCGGCAGATCATCGGGTTGAGGGCCGCGCCCGCAGGCAGTGACAGCGGCCCCTTCAGCCATGAACGCCTCAACAATGCCCCGCCCAATGCCCTGCTTGCTGCCTGTAACAAAGGCGCGTTTTCCAGCCAACCGCATCAGTGTGCCACCATGACGTGACGGATCGCAGTATAAGCGTCCAATGCATAAACCGACATATCACTGCCCGTGCCCGAGCCTTTCATCGCGGCCCATGGCATCTCGGGGGTCGCGACCCCATGCGTGTTTACCCACGTAAACCCATAGCGCAGCTTGGATGTCATTTGCATCGCGCGCCCAACATCTCGTGTCCAGACCGATGAGGCCAACCCGTAAGGCCCTTTGTTGGCGATTTTCAACGCCTCTTCTGCGTCAGAAAAACGCGACACTGTTACAACAGGCCCAAACACCTCATTGCAGGCTATCTCCGCAGTATTGTCTACGTCGGCGATGACTGTCGGCTGGTAGAAAAACCCGTTTTCTTCGCCAAACGTCCCCCCGGTAACGACTTCTGAATTGTCTCGCGCGCGGTCTACAAAACCTGCAACTCGATCCTGCTGAGAGGCAGAAACAAGCGGTCCCATTTCTGTTCCCTCGGCTTTCGGCGCACCAATCTGGATCTGACCGACCTGATCAGCAAGGGCTGCCACAAGCCTGTCGTAAACACTGTCTGCAACCATCACGCGGCAAGGCTGTGCGCAGTCCTGATCGGCATTGAAGTAACTGCCATAACGGATCGTCTCGGCCACGGCGTCAAGATCAGCATCACCAAAGACAATGACCGGCGCCTTGCCGCCCAATTCGCCATTGATCAACATTTTCGTCTGCATAAGCGTCTCCTCAAAACCCAACCTGATCGCCGCCTTTTAGTGCGAGCCGCATGCGCGCTTCTGCTGGCGTCGCGACCGTAAGGCCAAGGTTTTCTACGATTGATCGGATGCGCGTGACCTGCTCCGCGTTGGATTTGGCCAACTCACCTTTGCTAATGAACAGGCTGTCTTCGAGACCAACCCGAAGGTTTCCGCCGCGCAATGCACTTTGGGTTGCAAAAGGCATTTGGTGACGGCCAGCGGCAAGGACTGACCATTCGTAATTCTCCGCCCCGAACAGCTTGTCCGCTGTGTTGTGCATGTGGGTTAGATGGTCTGCATCCGCGCCAACGCCACCCAAGATGCCGAACACCATCTGAATGAAAAAAGGCGGTTTGATCAGGCCTTGATCCACGAACCATTTGACGTTGTAGAGATGGCCGAGATCATAGCATTCGAACTCGAACTTGGTGCCATGATCACCACCAAGTTTTTCAATGGCGTAACGAATTGTTTTGAAGGTGTTGGGAAAGATGAAGTCCTCTGTCATCTCCAGGAATGGCTGTTCCCAATCGTGCTGAAACTCAGTGTATTTCTGCAGCATCGGAAAAATGCCAAAGTTCATGGAACCCATGTTGAGAGATGCCATCTCTGGGCTTGTTGAGGTCGCCGCCAGTAGGCGCTCATCCATCGACATACCCAAACCGCCGCCGGTAGAGACATTCATCACCACATCAGTGGACTGTTTGATCACAGGCAGGAACTGCTGAAATAGCTCGGGTCGGGGGTCGGGTTTGCCGGTCTCTGGATGCCGTGCGTGCAAGTGAATGATCGACGCGCCGGCTTGGGCCGCTTCAATACTTGCGGTCGCGATCTCGGCGGGCGTAATCGGCAGATGTGGTGACATCGACGGCGTATGGATGCCCCCTGTGGGTGCGCAGGTGATGATGACGGATTTGGGCATCAGAGCTTCATCTGCTGCACTTGTGCAGACAGCCCCCCGTCCAGAACCCACAACTGGCCAGAGGCATACCGTGCTTCGTCGGAAGCAAGCCAGTTAACCAGGTTTGCAATGTCCTGTGGCGTCCCGTAGGTGCGCGTCGGATGAACATCGCGCACGGCCTGTTGCAGCGTTTCAATATTGCCGCCGCCGCCACCAGATCCATCTCCGTTGAAGAAGCTCTGCAGCATCGGGGTATCGATATAGCCGGGGCAGATGGCGTTTACGCGGATACCTTCGGGGCCATGATCGCAAGCCATTGCGCGGGTCAAAGCGTGTACTGCACCTTTGGTTGCGCAATAGGCTGCAAGGCCCGGATCAGCGATGAACCCATCGTAGGAGCCAAAATTGATGAGGCTTGCGCTATTCCCTGTCTTCGCCGCTTCGCGCATCAATGGGATGGCGTATTTCGAGGTCAGGAACGTACCCGTGGAATTAACCGCAAAGCTTTGGTTCCATTCCTCCAGCGTAGTCTCTTCAACGGTTTTTTCGATCTCGATCCCGGCCGCGTTTACTAGGATGTCCAACTTTCCGTGTGTGGCGCGCACATGATCCATCGCCGCGACTGAGTCTGCCTCTTGAGTCACATCCAGCTTAACAAAATGACTGCCATCTTCGTCGTGCTGGTCTAACGATCCTTCCGGTGTAAGGTCAGCTGCAAATACTGTTGCCCCTTCTTTTAGGAACCGCGCGACAATTGCACGCCCGATACCACCGCGCGCGCCGGTCACAAGGGCAATTTTTCCGTTCAACATCATTGGTTTTCATCCTTCAAAGGCGGATAGCGGTAGCAACTCGCGGCAACCGTCCAATCCAAGTTGTTGCGGACATACTGCTGACTTGCATCAGACGGTGGGTTGTAATCCCATGGCGCGCTGGCACCTGCCTCCATCGCGGCATGTAACGCGCGGCGTGATTTCTGCGTGGCAATAATCTTCTTTCGCAATTCACTACCGTCCCACCGTTCCGCGACTTCGGCTGCAAAGCGGGCTGCCGGGTCAGCATAGTCAGGGTCTGTGGCAACATTTTTTGTTTCCAGCGGGTCAGCGTTTAGGTCGTAGAGCTGCGGCGGGTCGCTGTCGCAATGAATGTATTTTAAAGGGCCGCGCCGGATCATGATTACGGGATAGCCCGTCATCTCGGCACAATACTCACCGATGGCTTCATCAACTGGGTCGTATTCGCCACGGGCCAAAGGCATTAGACTGCGGCCGTCGATCGGTTCTCCGATCATCGTCTCATTACCGCCGCCAATATCGATAAATGTCGGCAGCAAATCGACCAGCGACACTGCATTCTGCGTTGTCCCCACTACAATACCTGGCCCGACCATGACCAGTGGAACGCGCGCAGAGTGTTCAAAGAAATTCATTTTATACCACAGCCCACGTTCGCCCAGCATGTCACCGTGATCCGCAGTTACAAACACTATGGTGTTGTCCAACTCGCCCGTCTCTTCGAGGGTCTGAATCAGCTCCCCGATCTTGCTGTCGAAGTAGCTGACATTGGCCAGGTAAGCATGACGCGCGCGACGGATTTCTTCGTCGCTGAGCGGCACATATGATGCTTCGATCCCATCCATCAATCGACGCGAGAACGGGTCCTGATCCTCTGTCGCGGGTGTAAAGGATGGCATGTCGATCTCATCGTCCAAATAGAGATTCCACCATTCGGGCCTCGCAACGTAAGGATCATGCGGGTGAATGAAGCTTACCACCATCGCAAAAGGCGCATCGTTCCCACGTGCTTTGTCTCGGGCAACATCGAAGAGCCAGCGATTGGCGGCAAAGCCAACTTCATTGTCATAGTCGATCTGGAAGGTCGCATGGGCCAAACCGCTTTCCTTGACGGTTTGCATGTTATGATACCACTTATCGATCCGCTCATCAGGCGCTTCCCAATCCGGGGTCCATGCGAAATCTGCGGGGTAGATATCGGTTGTTACCCTGTCTTCGAACCCATGCATCTGATCTGGGCCAACGAAATGCATCTTGCCGGAAAGGCAGGTCCGGTAGCCTAGCGATTTAAGGTAATGCGCAAATGTTGGCACCGAGGCTCTGAACTCGGATGCATTGTCATAAGCTGCAATGCGGCTGATGTGCTGGCCCGACATAAAAGCAAACCGTGAAGGTGCGCAGAGTGGAGAATTGCAATAAGCCGCATCAAAGCGCATGCCGCGCGCGGCCAACGCATCAAGGTGGGGTGTCTTGGCAACCTTGTGCCCGTATGCCCCAGTGAAGTGCGGTGCCAATTGGTCCGCCATGATCACAAGGATGTTTGGCCGCGTCACGCAGCACCTTTTGCGTAAGCATCGAGGACTAGGCCATGGAAGTGATGTACGGCGTGCTCGGATTTGCCGGAACCATCCGGGTCATTGACGATCCGACCTTGGGTGAACGCAGGTGTGTTCATCCCGCGCTGCACACTTTCGACAAGGCTGATATCTTCGACCTGAAGAACTTCGTCCAGATAGCGAATTGCATCCAGCTCCATCGCGTCAGGTTCCGGAGTCTCCAGGAAGAAGTCGTAAGTTTCAAGCGTCCGATCTGGCCCAACAGGGATGATGTTCAACACGATCATGCTTGACCGCCCCGGATACCGCATCAGGCAGGTCGTCGGATAGAGCCACCAAACCGCATGGGTTTTCACGGTGGCATTCGACACGTCATAAGCGGAATTCGGACTTGTTCCCGCGTCAGCCATATGGCTGGAGTAAATGCCGTAGGTCGTAACCTTGTAGGTGTCCATATCCACGAGGTCACAAAAATCCTTGTGCGCTGTAGGACAGTGATAGCACTCTAGGAAGTTGTCCACGACGTTCTTCCAGTTGGATTTGATGTCATAGGTCAGACGATGGCCAAAAGTGAGTTGATCCACATCCGGTGCCCAATGGCGCACTTCGGTTTCCAAGTTGCCGGATTGTTCTGACAAAGAAGTTGCCATCGGATCCAAATTAACGAAAACAAAGCCGCAAAATTCCTCGACCTGCACTGCATCGAGACAAATCTCGTCTTTCCTGAAATCTTCGAGGTTTTCGGTATGTGGCGCACGGGCCAATTGCCCGTCAAGTTTATAGACCCAAGCATGATAGGGGCACATGATCCGCGTTGTATTGCCTTCGCCCGACAGCAATTCATGCGCACGATGTTTGCATACATTATAAAAGGCTCGAAGCTTACCCTCTTTATCACGCACAACTGCAATGGGTTGGCCGGCAATATCCACTGTTACATAAGATCCCGGCTCACGTGTTTTCTCGACATGACATACCCATTGCCAAGTTTTTGAGAGGATGGCGCAAAGGTCTGCGTCAAACCACTTGCGCTCGGTGTAGGCAGCAGCCTGCAATGAGCTGGAGCGCGATGGATCAGCATGATAGCCAAAGAAAATTGTATCTGAATCAGTCATGATTGCGCCTCCGATGTTAGGTTAAATCTATTTCAAGTGGGATTCGGAGCTATGTTTAATCAGCCGCTAGTTTGATTATTTTCGCCAAGCATTTGGCTTTCGGGGACACAGTATTAATCCATCAAGCATTGGATTGAGCTGACAAGCAAATGCAGGGCCCTTGCCGGCACCTGTTCAGCGGTCATTCGTGCACATTACAGCAATCGGTAAAATGGGCTCAGACCGGTCATCTGACAGTTTCAGTAGGTCATTGAGACGGTTCAATCGGTTTAAAGGTCAGCAACGCGGACAAAGCTGACGTTCAGGACTACTGCATGTGTTCGTCATACTCTTGCGAAAAACTGCTTGAGCGGACCGACCGGTCCTTTTGCCGTGAAGCGGGAAATTGCGACAAAGCTCTCATTTTGTTTGGCGTATTCTCTGGCTGCAAGTTATCGAAACGGCTCCCAACTTTTGTCGGAAGCCGCGTTATTGAAAATGAGGGTCTTTGGAAAATCAGGCGTGCCTACCGCCGATCAAGCCGATACCCGAAGTCAGACCGAACCAAACTTTGATCCGCAAACCGACGGCCTTGATGATACCCATGGCCTGGATTCCGTGAGCGACAATTGTGCCTTCCATGTCACCTTCAAAATTGGTGGTGTAAGATTGGACGATGCAACCACTGCCTGGAACCAAAAGATCGCGGTGCTCTGGGTGTATCAGGTCAAGATGCACAACGATCTGACCTCGTTTTGCCTTTTCACTCGGCTCGATCAGGCGACCGCTGGGCGCAAGCTGACCGGAAGAAATCGACTCTTGAATTCGTACGATCCTTGCGGGAAGAACGGTATTGCGCATCGAGATGTTGAAGTTGCTTTCGCATGCCACTTCTGCCGCCATTCCCTCGTACAATTCCGTGCGTGAAACCTGCGAGAAACCAGCAACGATACGTCCTCGCTCGGCATCTTTCCGATCGGGTACGATTAGCATGGCGGGGCTCATTGCAGCTTGCGCTGCGCGCGATCCGACATTTAGGGTGACCTGTTCAACGACACCGTCGACAGAGCTGAGCGTCAACGTCTTTGACAGTTCCACTTGAGCCTGCTTCAACGACGCGCGCGCCGATGCAAGTTGGGCAGGCAGAACAGCACTAGCTTGGACTTGGGCCACGCCAAGTTGGGTTTCAGCAGCTTCCACCTCTGCTTCCCGAGTACTCAAGGTTGCCTGGGCTCGTTCCAGCTGGCTCACTTGAAATGCTGCAGAGTCCTTCGCTCGCAGTGCTTCGTGATCCATCAACACCAACTCGGCCTGCTCTCTAACGGTAATCGCAGCATCCAGCACAGCCTGCGCGGTTTGGACTTGCAGCTCAGCTGCCAGTTTCGCGCTTTCAATTTCCTCTACTTTACGAGTCGCGAACTCCACAGCGGCTTGTTCAGACGCATTCTCGACCGAAAACAGCGGATCGCCCGGTTCTACCCGATCACCGCCCTTTACATAGATATCTGTCACTGTTCCGCCGTTCTCGGCGACGACTGGAACAGTTCTGAAGGGCACAAGACCCGTGTAGGATTTGGGGTAGTAATAGAACACAGCAAAGAACACGACCAGGGCCAGAACGAACCACATGAAAAGAGCCCGGTGAACGTTGTAGAGGGTGACAGGCAGCCCGCGCCATTTAAGGTAGATCACGCGCAGGACAAACGGAAAAGAAGTGACGAGCAATTCGATCATTTTACCAACTCCTCTTTCGAAGGACGCCACCACAACATGAAGTCGCGGGCGATTGCGGTCAGGATCAGGGCGGCTGGCAGTAGAATGCTGAAGTGGCTGAGTGCGGGCATCAGTTCGTACGCCAGGGCTATGGTAAGCATCATCGGAACGGTTGTGCGCAGCGGAGTGCCGGTTGATTTGCGCTCTGTATAACGTTCAAAGCGCGCATAGAGATGTACGACCAGTAGGATCGCAAGGAAGAGGACAATCAGGCCGACCCAAGCATAGGTGTCAGTCTGGTTAGGCGCGACCCACCATCTGGGATCGCCGCCAGCGGCGAAGGCAGGAGTTGAGATGATGCCGAGTACAGGCGCCATCAGGAACGCGGGTGGTTTCATGTTGCAGGTCCTTGATTTACGCAGTCACGCGGTGCGTGAAGATTTCGGTGTCTTGAAGAACGTCAGTTCTCGGTCGGTTGTTGTGATGGTTCTGAGGGTTGTTCCGGCGGGGCGTAGGGGGGATCCCAGCGACGCCCGTTCGGTGTTTTCTCGCCAAGCAACGAAGCGTGCAGGCCGTAAATGTTGCCTCCGGACAATTCCTGTCTGGCAGAGTCGTTGATTGCCTTAAAAACGCGGTAGTACCTTGCGAAGTAGATCATTGCCTTGTCCTTTCTGATGATCGGGACCTAACCGTCATCGCCCCCGCGATCCTTAGGGTTCTGGACATTTGTTGTTGGCTTTTGGACAATTGCAGGAATTACAGGGCGGTGTGTGCCCATCAGGGGAGGAAGCGAAAGTGCCGCAGATCAGTGCATACAGACTGCAAAGTGTCGGGTTGCGTTATTCGCAAGAGCCCGGTGCGCGCATTCCGTTTCCTGAAATTCTGGAAATGGCAGGGGCACCCTCGGATATCGGCAACAGCCCAGACGCCACTGTCGAACTGCTTCATGAAGCGGGCGCCGTTGAAACTGTGTGTCGTGTTTTAGAAGACAAGACCTTTGCCGCGCGGGTGGGGCTTTCTGCGCAAGGTCCCGGAACGCTTTTGGCTTACATTGTGCGGGCAGCAGAAACGGTCGAAGACGCACTGGCATTGACACAGCGCTTTTATGCAATGCAAGACCCTGACCTGCATCTGGATGTTGTAGGGGCGCCTGATGAACCCAAGATCACGCTGGAAAGTAGCGTGATCCCGGCGCATCAATATCCTCGCCATCGCGAAATGCTGGTTTTCGGTCTCTATAAGCGCGTTCAACAGATCACCTCGGGCGGATTTGCCCCTATCTCAATCGAGTTGGAAACGGACGACGTCGAGCATTGTAAGCTGCTGGCCGAGTTGGCCGGGTGCGCCGTAGAAGGGTTCAAGTCCGGATATGCGTTGGCTCTGCCCCCAAACGGTATGAGTTTTCGGATCCCGACTGCAGACCCTACTTTGTTGGGGCATTTGCGCCGGCATGGGGAAGAGCAGCTAAAGGCTCAACCTGATGCGGTCCGAAGTCTGTCTGATCGCATTATAGAGATGCTCGGGGAACGTCTTCCCGGTCCAATACCAAACGGCGATCAAATAGCCGGAGAGCTTGGATTGACGCGACGCACAATGACCCGGCACCTGTCAGCCGAGGGAACAAGCTTTAGAGCACTTTTAGAGGGGGTGTTGTGCGACCTGTCCAAACGGATGCTTCGTAGTGGGGAGGGTGTTGCCCGCGTTGCCTTCATGCTTGGATTTGCGGATCAGGCGGCTTTTTCAGTGGCGTTCAAGCGATGGACAGGTGAAACGCCAGCCAGGTTTCGTAAAGCTGGCCGCTAAGTCTCCTGACCTGTGCAGCGCGCGGGGCCGAAAGATGTCCAAGATCCACAAAACCTTGTCCTGTCCCCAAAAGAAAGCAGGCCATGGGGTCACCTAGTTCAATGGCACACAGCAGCCGCGGTGGTTGCTGACCCAGAACAAGGATGAACCTATGAAAACCTCGAAGAAATTCTTTATCGCCCCGATCTCCGGCGCACTTCTGATCACCATGGCTGCCACAGCTCATGCTGATTATGTCACCGATAAAGCCATCAAAGGCGCAGTTGTCGGCGCTACTGTCGCGGGCATTGCCGGCGAAAGCATCGTAGGCGGCGCGGCCGCCGGCGCTGCGGTTGGTGCCGTAGGCGGTGCGATCCAGAAGGACAATTTCGAAGACGCGCAGGACGAAGCACAAGAACGCCGCGACGATTTCAAAGATGACCATAAGGACTGGAACGAGGACTGAAACGCCATCCCAAACGCAACGAAAAAAGGAGGAAACACAGCCGAACAGAACTGACCGGTCAGCATAAGGTCCATGGGCTCTGCGCTGTTAGCATCCAGACGCAGCGTGACTGACCACCCCGAACAGAACTCGCACAGTTTCTGATAGGTTGCCACCCGGCTCACAAACGAGCCGGGTGGCAACTTCGTTTAGGACACTTGTACACCGGCCGTGCCCTGACTTCGCGTTTCAAATTCCGCTTCCATTCTTGCCCTTCTCGACTTGGGTTTGTCCAAAATCCAAAAACAACCGCCCAGAACCCAAACGAACTGAAACGGCCTCCGCCCCAAATCCTGCTCATCTGAATGACATCGACGAGCTGGCAACCGAGGCAACCCAGGTGACTGCCGCTCTTTGCAATCCGACGCCAAAGGAAACGGCAATGAACCTAATAGCAAACTTTGACGCAGAGACCCTGGCACGCATCCAGTTTGCCTTTACTGTGTCGTTCCACATCATCTTCCCGGCCTTTTCCATCGGCTTGGCAAGCTTCCTGGCCGTCCTCAATGGCCTTTGGCTTTATCGGCGATGAGTTGATTGAGGGCGGGCTGAGCGCCGAGGACTGCGTTGCCGCCGCCCGGATGCTGGAAGACAGTGGCCATGTCGACCTGCTCAACATCCTGGTCGGGGCACCCTACGATGACCTTGGTCTTGCTGAACGGGTGCCCCCTATGGGTCTGCCAGCCGCCCCGCATATTGCTGTGGCCGGGCGCATCCGCGATGCCGTCTACCTGCCGATCCTGCATGCAGGCGGCATCGCGGAGAGAGAGTGTGAAAACTCCGGACCAGGATCTCTCTCGTCGCGCTCGCTTTCAACACCTGTGCAAAAGCTCTCTCAGTAGCGCGAGAGAGCGCACACAAAGGGTGTTTTGAGCCTATTTCGCGGGACGGCCAGAGTTTTCACACAGCCTCCGGACATTGCAACAGCCCGCCACGCGGTTACCGGCGGCCATGTCGATCTGGTGGGCATGACGCGCGCCCAAATGGCTGATCCTTATTTGGTCGCAAAACTTGAACGCGGGGAAGAGGATCGCATCCGCCCCTGTGTCGGCCTCGGGTATTGCGTAGACCGGGTCAATCAGGGCAAACCCGCCGTGTGCGGACACAATGCTGCCACGGGGCGGGAGCAAACTTTACCCCATGTCATTCCTGCCAGCCGCACCCGAAGGAAGGTGGTTGTCGTCGGTGGCGGGCCTGGCGGGCTGGAAGCGGCGCGGGTCAGTGCAATGCGCGGTCACGATGTGGTTTTGTTCGAGGCATCAGATCGGCTGGGGGGGCAGCTTGTTCTGCCAGCCAAGGGGAGGACACGTAGGCAGGTATGGGGTGTGTTGCCGATTGGTTAAATTCCGAGGTGACCGCCCTCGATGTTGATCTCCGCATGAATACCTATGTCGAGGCCAGTAACGTGCTTAGAGAAGCCCCGGAGTTGGTCATAGTTACTACCGGCGGATGGCCCGAGCCATTATCCATTCCGGGCGACGGTCTGGCGCTCTCCAGCTGGGAGGTTCTGTCCGGAGAAGCACGTGTCTCGGGCGAAGTTCTATTGTTCGACGAGATCGGAGACCATCCCGCGGCAGTCACGGCCGACACGTTGGCAGGCGCCGGCCACAGTGTCGAACTTGTGACCCCCGACCGTATGCTTCTGCACGACCTTGGCCCAACGACCTCTGCCGTTGCTTTGCGCGATCTGGCAGCAAACGGGGTGACCTTTACCTGCCTCCACGAACTCCGTGCTGTAAGCCAAGAGGGAAACCGGGTGTGCGCCAGCCTGCGCCATATCTTGACAGGTGATATCACCAAACGTCTTGTCGACCACGTTGCCGTCGAGCATGGTCTGACCCCGATGGACGAGCTCTATCACGATCTAAAGCCAGATTCGCGAAACCTTGGGCAGGTCGATCACAACGCCCTGATCAATGGTTCATTCCCGTTCAGGGACAAAGAGCCGGATGGCCAGTTCTATCTGGCCCGAATTGGTGACGCGATCGCAGGCCGCAATATGCACACCGCGATCCTAGACGCTTTGCGAATTTGTTGTTTAGCCTGAGCTGCGCTCCGAGCATCTTTCATCAGTTGCGGCGAAAGCGGACGTTCAGACGGAATGCAGCGAATGACATGGTGTGTAGGTGTGCTCATAACGCTGCATCCCCGCCATTGATTTTACTCACAAAAATTGAAGACTTTCGCCCATAATATTGCGCGCCATTTGCGCATAAGTTTGCACGATTTGTCCATAACATTGCGCTGTTCGAGAAACGCGTTCAATTGATGGTAGTCACGGCACATCTTCTTCAACTAAAACTGGACGCCTCTCAATCAAGAGTGCATTCTGACTGGAAATATTTAACCCTGATCATAGGGAGGCAGTTCATTCGCAGGCTTGTGTTAGATCCCCGCTTCAAGAATGGATATTGCCGTAACCGCTAGGTGAGCGCGTCCAAACCGGCGCGCTCACTTTGCTTGGTATTGCCTATCACGACGGAGTTAAGAGCGATATATTACTCTGCGGCAACCGCTTCCTCTGCCAGTGCCGGGTAATCGGTGTACCCTTTTTCATTGCCGCCGTAGAGAGTGGTTGGATCGAGCTCATTCAGTGCGGCGTCTTTCTCCAGCCGGTTGACAAGATCCGGGTTGGAAATGAATGGCCGACCAAAGGCCACCAGATCGACGGCGCCGGTATCAACCGCTTCAATCGCCATGTCTCGGTCATAAGCGTTGTTGCCCATTTTCGCACCGTCAAACAATTCATAGAGCGCCTTCAGATCGCCACCTTCCGGAATATCGCGCGGGCCGCCGGTCTGTCCCTCCACGAAATGGAGATAGGCCAGCCCATAGCCATTCAGCAATTTGACCGCATGGGTGAATGTCGCCTGCGGGTCACTGTCGGAGATGTTGTTGGCGTCTGAAAACGGGCTGAGGCGGACACCAACACGGTCGGCGCCCCAGACATCGACAACTGCGTCCATGACCTCTTTCAGGAACCGCGCTCTGTTCTCTACAGGGCCGCCGTATGCGTCTTCACGCTTGTTGGACTCGTCCCGCAGGAACTGATCGATAAGATATCCATTGGCTGCATGGACCTCGACACCGTCGAAACCGGCTTTCCGGGCGTTTTCCGCGGCCCGCCGGTAGTCGGCGACAATGCCAGCAATTTCTTCGATACCCAGAGCCCGCGGCTCAGATGTTTCAACAAACTGCTCACCATCAAACGTCTTGGCCTTAGCTCCAATTGCGGATGGTGCAACAGGGGCGCCACCATCCTGCTGCAAGCTGTAATGCGAAATCCGGCCCACATGCCAAAGCTGGATTACGATCTTCCCGTCCTTGGCATGGACGGCCTCAGTCACTTTCTTCCAGCCGTTGATCTGCGCTTCGGAATAAATGCCGGGCGTCCAGGCATAGCCCTTGCCTTGGGGCGAGATTTGCGAAGCTTCCGTGATGATCAATCCAGCACCCGCCCGCTGGGCGTAGTACTTGGCCTGCAATTCATGGACGCTGTCATCCTCGGCTCTGGCCCGGTTGCGGGTCAGTGGCGCCATAACAATGCGGTTTTTCAGCTCGATTGCACCAGCTTTGATGCCGGAGAACAGTTTTTCATCAGCCATTGCTGCTTCCTTCTTTGGTAAACTTCGATCAGATATTATTGGACCAATCAGTCCAATATTAGGGTCACTGTCTCTTGTTTGAGTTTGTGTTAGGTTTCATTTCCTTTTGGTGGCGGGCGGCCTTATGGCGAAATCACCAACCGGGCTTGTTTCAGGGTTTGCGATATCTGCTCATCGGGAACGCCCGCCTTACGCAAGGCTAGTGTGCCGATTGCAAGGGACGCAAAGGCGCGTGCCTTGTCGAGTACCTGTCCCGGATCCGAAGGCTCAAGCGCTCTTGCAATAATCTCGTCAATACTCTCCAAATGCTGTCGCCCGAGAGCCGCCACTTCATCATCATGAGGAGCAAGCTCCGTAAGGCAATTGATCAGCATGCAGCCGTCACGACCACCTTGCGGGTTCGCCAAAGCTTCCATTATCGCACCAACGGGGTCATTTCCGCCCGCATCTGCAACGTCACGCAGATTTTTTAAACCACGCCTTGAATAGTGGCTGAGGGCTTTGTGAAACAAAGCCTGCTTGTTGCCAAATGCTCCATAAAAGCTAGACCGACTCAAACCCATGGCCTTGGTCAGATCGTCCACGGACGCGGTCTCGTAGCCCTTGTGCCAGAATACGCACAAGGCTTTTTCCAATGCCTCAGCTTCGTCAAAGGCACGAGGTCTACCTGGACCTGCGGATGATTTGATGTCGCCATTTGGGAGAGTTTTTTTGCTCATGCGCATGATTTGGAATGATTGGTCCAGAAATTCAAGGTGGCGGTAGGAAATTTTTGGAATGTTCAGTCCGTATTGTGGCCAGAGAAAGGAATTTAGGTCGGTAGAAATACAAAACCTCCCCATCCCGCTTGGTGTCACGCCAGTCTTAGGATCGGGACCTTTTGTCTTTTTGCGGGAGTGTCAGACGAAGAGGATCGTGATCGTAGAAAAGAGAACCCGCGCTCGGTACTAGTTTCCAACACTGGACAGAGTGACTGGCGGCTTTGTCCAATGCGTTGATGTTGATCACTCACAAACCAGAGATTGGTTCGGTAGATCCATGGCCAATGCCCTCAGCTTGTGAGGATTACTACTCCAATGAGTAACAAAGCCACGAATTCAGAACTGGTTTTACGAGCATCAGTACGGCGGGCCATTGTAAGCAAACCAATAATAATTTCAGCGCGCTAGGTTAAAATAGCGAGGTTAGCTGAAGTTAAGTTTGCCCAATGTGAACTTCTTAACTTTGGCTAGAACAATTTTTTGGCAGTATCGTTTCATGAGTTGTTAGTGAGTTTAGTGAGTAAATAGATGTATTTGCATAGTTTCGAGGGTCATTGTTGCGCGGTCAATGACATCCGGATGGATGATTTTGCGCGTGAGTATCCGTTGCTAGACGATGCCGGCGTGCACGCACAATGGCAAAAGGGCTCCTGGCAGATCACGCGGATAGCCGACATCTGGACACGAACCGGGAAGGTATTTTCGTTGCCTTACAATGGGGCCAACGCCTATCCATCTTTCCAGTTTGCTGAGGATGGAACACCGCTTCCTTTGATGGAAAAAGTGTTGAAAGCCCTGCCACGTGAAATGACCCCGTGGCAATGCGCGTTCTGGTTAACCTCACCCAAATTGGAACTCGGAGGGGAAAGCCCGGCAATTCGCATTCAGACCGGCGATGACTGCATAGTCGATATCGCAGGCGAAGCTGATGGTCTGATGGCAGCTTAGTGTTAGCTTTTGGTCACTCATATGTCGTACAGCATCTGGCAAGTTCGTGTCTCCCCTGCTGTTTCTGCCTCCGGCAAGAATAGCGAGAACAGGGCACTCAAATGTCCAATCTCCTCTGAGGGTTCAGAGACAATACCAAGCAGTCCAACCATAGATATGATTGGCTAAAAGCATACTGAAATACGGGTCTTATCTAGGTCGTCGCATATCGATACCCGTTGGAGAAAGTCCCACCGACAAGTACAGCTGCTCCACTAATCTGCTATCTGCCGCTACGCGCAGCCGAAACTCAACAAACTCGGTTTCTGCGTACCTCTGTCAAACAGACTTCACCGCTCAAACACAGCCATCATCTGCCTCCGCAATCGCGTCAGATCCTCATCCACGCTAGCGGCAGGATCGCACGCGAATGCTGGCAATGCCTCCACAC
Organism: Ruegeria sp. CDSB113; assembly: GCF_059611045.1. NCBI lineage: Bacteria > Pseudomonadati > Pseudomonadota > Alphaproteobacteria > Rhodobacterales > Roseobacteraceae > Ruegeria > Ruegeria sp. CDSB113. Next base: position 21,522 of record NZ_JBXWOU010000019.1, on the reverse strand, counting down.
GGATCGTCCCGCTGCGCGGTAAATGTTTGCCGCGTGGAAGTATACTATCGCTGTCGTGGATGACAATAGGGGTGATCGTACGGCCGGTTTCTCGGGCGACTAAGACAGCACCCGCTTTAAAATCCCCTAGCGATTCTGTTTTGGCTCGGGTGCCTTCTGGGAATAGCACAATGGAACAGCGGGCAGGCATTTCCCGGACGGCCTTTATCAGCGTATCTATGGCCGTTGAGCCGGAGACCCGGTCGATAGGGACAAGACCCGCTCCATCAAAACCAGTGCGCAGGAGTTTGCTGTTCCAGAACTCTGATTTCGCCGCGAAAGTGAACCATTTGGTGTCGGGCACCACGTGCATGAGACAGAAACCATCCAGATGGCTACGGTGGTTGACTACGATGATGCTGTTATTGTCGGAGGCAAGGGCATTCTTTTCCTCAGGACGCATCTCGACGCGGATGCTGAGGAGCCACAGCAAGCGTGAACATGACCGTTTCACCAGGCGCCAATACCAACCCCGAAACCCTCTGCGCCGAACGCAAAGAAGAGGGGCAAAGGCCACGAAGAGGAAATAAAACAGGCCGATAAGAACCAGTATAGCGCGCTTGATAAGGCGTATTGGCAATGGGTCAATGGCGCGAGTAGCGCGGTCTTGACCGACAGGTGAAAGGGGCATGACATCCTCTGATAGGGCCTGTGGCAGGTGCGTAAGCCGTGAATAAAGGCCACCGGATATCCTCCGGCAGCGCTTTGACATGCGCCACTTGCGAAGGAAGACAGCCACCGCCCACCTCTCTATCTGTCGAAGCCAGTACCATATCAATGAAAAAAGACGACGTAGGGGAATGTATCTTGGTGCTTCAGTGTGACTTGAGTACCAACTGACCGGCCTTGGCATAGAATATCGGTAAGAGCCTAAGACCACCGCGGGTGGAGGTGGTCGATTGTGTCCTTTGGCACGCAGAACACATCAAACAAACGGTGGCAAAGTTCCGTATCTCGTTTTCCACTTACGAAACCGTTCGCTGGGAGGCCGGAATGACCGCTCTTTGCGCCGCATGGCAGCGCGAAGGGTGATGCGACCGCAGCGTCAATCCCGCTGCGAGCGCGCGCATCAAGAAATTTGAATTCACAGTTTGGGCTCCAAGCGACCATTTCGGTATCTATTTACAAAGTGGATGTTCATGTCTTCGGCCTCACTTCACGGGTATTTCGGTGAACCGGCGAACCGCTAGGACCGAAGCAGCGTAATCCCCCAATGAAATTCCTCTGAAAGCAAAAGCCGCCGGTTTATTGCGTGCTCGGGCGTCGACCTTGCCAGCGACCAATTCCGTCAAGTCTCCAGCAATTTGCTCGTATGGCAACATCGGCTTGTCGCTTTCCAACTCCTGCAAACGGTCGTCGACAATTACCGTTTCGAAAGCAGTCATGCGCGCCGGCACCCATGGGATACAGGCATCAGTTATGGTGGCGAAGGCCGCTGGCTTCAGCCATCGGGCATCCAAGAAGGGTTCAATAGAGTAGTCCAACGTTATCGATGTCACTATCAGTTCGGCGTCACTCAAAGCGTCCCTAGCATTGGCGCATGTTTCAGCTTCGAGACCCATGCCCCGAGCGTATCGACAAAGCTTGTCGGCATTATCTTTGCCACGCCCGAACACGCGGATTCGTTTCAGGGGAAACAGTTCTGAAAACGCCGCTAGATGGGAATGAGCCTGCACGCCCGCGCCCACAAAAGCCACCGTTTCAGCATGAGGGTCAGCAAGCCGACGCGCTGCCACCACTGACAGCGCCGCAGTTCTGACTGCCGTAATCCAATTCGCTCCCAAGACTGCACGAAGTAGTCCGGTTTGCGCATCCATAACCATGATGGCACCGTTTATCGCGGGAAGACCCCTCGCCGGATTTTCCGGACACACTGTAACCTGCTTGGTCACGATGAATCCATCATCTCCCATTGCCAATGTAGACATTGCGTAGCGCCCGTCGCCGGGCAAGATGACTGTCTTGGGAGAAGTGTGAAGCTTTCCGTCTACCTTGGCTATTAGGGCGGACTCGATGGCATCGGCAACTTCAGAAGGTTGGATACCTAAACTTCCGAGGTCGTCGTCAGACAGGTAAATTAGGGCGTTTTCAGAAGTCACAGGGTCCCTCACTTAAGCAATTTGGCTTTTTGACTGAATACATTGTCTTCAGCAGTTCTTCCTATCGGTTTACCCTCACAGAAGTATTTACGCTGTAACTTTCAATCGCCCGATCCAATGCACAGAAAAGAATTGCGACTTCATTTTTCTGAAAACGTGAACCTAGCAGAACGCCTGATTTGCTCGCAATTCGAAGTTTACAATATCTCTTTGAAGGTCGGCTTAGGGCTGCGATCTGCCAAATGCGCTCGCAGCATCTCAGGCGAATGGGAACGTCCGGTCCGGGCTCTCTGCCGCCATTCTCTGCGACGTGCCCCGACCGGAGGTATGAGCCCTGAGCCGCCATTGATCACACTTCAGCCTTTCGCTCATGCAGCAGGTCGCGATCCGCGCAAACCGGACATTTCCTGTCTGGTTCGTGGATGGCTGTGACGCGGACTTTCCCGACCTTGGATTTTATACCTTCGCTGGCGCAGCATCACCGTGCACATGCAGCATCAAGAGTTCTGCAACACGGCGCGTTTCCCGTTTGCAGTCATTCAAGCGCGCCGAAAACTAGAAATTCCGAACCAACCCTTCGCCGTACGTCGGGCAGGCGAGTAAGGAGTAGACAAAACGGTCCCGCATCGAGCCTGCGCCAACGTCGACTTCCAGATCGTACCTTACAACGCTCATCAACATTCGGATGGGTGTTATTGGAGTTTGGTGAGCTGATTAAGCCTTTGGACGCATTAAAAATTCGACCTATTTCGGGCACGAACCCTGCAAAGGTCACTCCGACGCTCCCCACTCCAAAAGAATGGACTGATAGCTGGGACTTTGCGGATAGTTTGGGTGTGTTTTCGCGAGTTCCGCCCAAGCCCGGTTGGCTTCTTGCTCACGATCGAGTTTGGACAATGTAAACGCTTCGTACACTCTGCCCGGCAAGAAATTGGAATTGCGATCATGTGCGCGACGAAACTGCCTCAAGGCAGCCTCATAATCACCAAGTAAGAATTGAGCGCGTCCAAGCGCAAATACGTAGGTGACGCTGTAGTTCGGATTCAAACGAAAGGCTTTGTTGATAGATTGCAATGCGGCATCGCCGTCGACATTTGTCGAAAGGATGAGCGACCTCCATAAGAACGCATCGGCGAAATTTGGGTCGAGAGCGATGGCCTGATTGACCGCAGCCAGAGCCCCGTCCAGATCCTTGTCCCAGCGGAGCGCCCAGGCAAGATTGGCGTGTCCCGCCGGAAGGTCCGGATCAATCGTCAGAGCTTTTCGCGCCAACTGAATGGCTGCGTCAACGGTTTCGCCCTTTGAAGGATTGTGACCGGCTAAAAATGAAAACGTCAACGCGCGCGATTGCCAAGCATAAGCATCGGCATAGTTCGGATCGACTTCAATAGCGCCGCCGAAGAGATCGGTGGACGCGAGAACGCTGGTGCGGTCAAACCTATAGAACTGCTCCTGACCACGAAGCAGAAGGTCATGCGCCGTGGGATCAGCCGTGCCGCGATGGTCGAGACGGTATGCTTCCCTATCGGTCAGGGCGACTTCCAGTGCTTCGACGATCCGGCGTGTGACCTCGTCCTGGACTTCAAAGATGTCTGCAGCACTACGGTCAAAACGCTCGGCCCATATGTGAGCATCAGTTGTGACATCGATCAGCTGCGCCGTGATCCGCAGCCTGTCGCCGTCGCGCCGGACACTTCCCTCCAGGACATGGCCGACGTCCAGAGCTTCCCCAATCTCTTTAATGGAAACCTGCTGGCCTTTGTAAACAAACGTCGAATGCCGGGCGATGACTCGGAGGCCTGAGATGACGGACAGGTCCGTAATGATATCTTCCGTAATACCGTCGCTGAAATATCCCTGGTCCGGATCCGGGCTCATGTTGTCAAACGGAAGTACAGCGATAGAAACCTGGTCCGATTGCACCGTATCCGGTTCTCCTGGTTTGCCTGTACCAAAGCCAACGATAAACCACAGAACGACAGCCGAAACGCAAAGGGCAGCCAGAACCACGATCAGACGGCGGGGCAATTCTGTGCGTTCATTCGATGGTGCAGTAAGTGTCGGGGGGGTGACAGGCACTGCGCGTAGGGTGAACTTCGGTGCGTACCCGCCTTTCGGAAGCTCGATAATAACAGCGTCATTCCGTCCGTCATGCGCGTAGAACTCAGTCAACTTCGACCGCAGGCGGCCTGCCTCGACCCGGACAATTGAATCAATCACAGGATCGAAGCTTTCGTCACGGTCATAGACATCAATACCGATGCTGTATTGGTTCAAATTCATCTGTTTACCAGAGAGAGATTGTTCGACGACATAGCGAAGGAAACGGCTTTGACGTTCGCCGTGAACAAAGGTCTCACTTCCGAGAACACGATCCAATTGCTCTCGAATTTGCACATTGTTGGCTCGGCCTATCTCTGCGATCTCGGCCACCTCTCTCCCCAGTCTGATCAAGATTACGCGGCAACACCGGCTTCGTCCAACGGACCGCAACGTCCCTGACCTCGCCGCACGAATCGCGGAGCCTGATGGCCGAAGTCACACGCACTGAATTTGGAGAAAGCCGCCTCAAAGGAACCGTCGGAGCAGCGTGCCTGAAGGACCGCACGTCAGCTACGGCAAGTTAGCTTATAAAAGTACATTTTATCAACGCGTTACCCAAAAAACACGTGCGTGTGTAACCGTTACAAACTCCTGATCTTGGTGTGCTGCGGCCATCCTTTCCCTCATCGAACTTCAACTGAAACGGAAAGGACGAAGAGATGATCGACATCACCCCCAAGAACGAGACTCGATTTGGCCGGATCACCGCGTTTTTGAAGGCCTGGGACGAAGCAATCCACTTTGATCCAACTGAGTTGCTCCAGACACGCATCCGAAATCTGGAAACGCATGTCTCCAAATTGGAAGCGCTGGATGTCCGGGTGACCAACAACGACCAAGCCGCCTGATCCGCACAAAAGGAGGAATTGTTATGCCTATTGATCTGATTTTTATGTTGCAGCTTGGCCTCAGCGTGATTGTCTGCACTCTGGTCGCCATCCGCGTGACGCCAGTTCTAGACCAACTGGCTTGGCGGGATGCCATGTTCTGGTTGGCCGTACCGCATGCATTTCGACATCTGGGACTGGTGTTCCTCGTGCCTGGCGTGGTGGCTGAAACCATGCCCGGCGGGTTCGCAGCCGAGGCTGGTTACGGTGATTTGTCCGCCGCTCTGGCGGCGACACTCACGCTGACCGCCCTATGGCGAGGTTGGGCGGTGGCGCTGCCTTTGCTGTGGGCATTGAATATTATCGGCGTCTACGATCTGGCCAACGCCCTTCAGCAAGTTGAGGCCGTGCCGCACTTCCAAGCTGCCTGGTACATCCCGACCTTTGTTGTCCCGGTCCTCATTGTGACGCACGCGATGATGCTCATCCGCCTGGTGCACATGGCACTCGGCACGCGATCGGCTGCGGGGCGTGCTCGGTGATGGATCAAATTACACGACACTCAAGAACAATGAACGCGCATTTTTTTGGATGCGCGTCAATCCCTGGCCCTTGCATTGTGGAGGCGGCAACGAGACGCCAAAACAAGTCCGATCTATTGGCCGAATTCATCGATCAGGAAGTCGAGGAACACGCGGACTTTCGAAACGACATAGCGCCTGGAGGGGTAAACCGCGTAGAGGAATGTCTCGTTCGGCGTCCAGTCCTCAAGGGCGGACGTAAGCCGACCGGACGCGAGGTCGTCTTCGACGTACATTCTGGGAATGAGGCTGAGGCCAAAGCCCGCACGCAACGCATCGCGTACGGCCAGGCTGGACGACACCTTGTAGCGGCTCCGAATCGGCACTTTCACCGCGCGACCGTTTCTACGAAATGTCCATTCTGCGGCGTGATCCGACAGGCTGAATTGTACGCAAGTATGCTGAGACAGCTCCTCTGGCTTTTCCGGGCGGGCGTAGGTTTTGAAGTAAGAGGGCGATGCGCACAACACGTGATCCATGGTCGTCAGTTTACGCGCGATAAGGGCAGAATCCTCAAGATTGTCAGACCCGCGCAAGGCAATATCAAAACCTTCTTCAACAAGGTTAACCCTGCGGTCTTCAAGACGCAGATCCAAAGTAAGCTCGGGATAACGGTCGAGGAATCTGGGGATCGCCTCGGACAGCCCGACAAGCGTGACCGTCATCGGCGCGCTGACCCGCAACAAGCCGGATGGCGCGCTCTGCATGGCCAGAAGCGTACCGTCGGCCTCTTCGAGGTCCTCAAGGATTTGGGCGACCCGGTCGAAGTAGAGCGCGCCTGCCTCAGTCAGGCTCATGCGTCGCGTCGTACGGTTGATTAAACGGGTTGCGAGGTGGGCCTCGAGTTCACTGACATTTTTGCTGACTGCGGCAGGCGACAAGCCGAGTTTGCGAGATGCCTCAGCAAAACTGCCAAACTCTACGACGTTTCTGAACACGGTCAGCGCGGTCATACGATCCATTACTATTTACTATCAGTGAATAGTTAAATCACCAACAACCATGTTATAAACTATTTCGTAATAATGCATATTCACTCAACACAAACTCCGGAACCTGTCGTCCCTCACAAGAGGTTTCCGACTGAATTTGAAGACTAGGAGAACCTGATATGCAACTCGCAAGAACCCCTGATCACCCCGTAGACCCGCTTTTCCTGTCACGCTGGTCGCCACGTGCTTATGATGCGTCACTCCTTCCTGATGCAGACCTGATGACCATTCTCGAGGCCGGTCGCTGGGCGCCTTCTGCCTATAATGTTCAGCCCTGGCGGTTTCTCTACGCCCGGCGCAACGACGATCTCTGGCCCAAATTTCTTTCGGTCCTGGACCCTTTGAACAGCCGTTGGGCAATCGACGCATCCGCATTGATCTTTTTATTGTCGGACACGGTAATGCCAGGTGATGGCGACCGACCGGAAGCAATTTCTCACTACAACAGTTTCGATGCCGGGTCGGCCTGGGCGCAGATCGCATTGCAAGCGACAGCGCTTGGTTATGCCGCGCATGCAATGGCCGGATTAATGTTTGACGAAGCACCAAATGTGCTGCGCTTTCCGGACCGGTACAAGCTGGAGATTGCAATCAGCATTGGACGACGGGCCGATCCTGCAGGCCTGCCTGACGACCTCAGGGCCGAAGAGGAGCCAAGCGGCCGGATGCCACTTGATCAGATTGCCTTCGAGGGGTGCTTTCCTGCCGCGCCCACTACCATTGCAGCGGAATAGGGAGACTTGAGATGCCGCGCTATTCCATCCCCGCGTTATCCGACAAGAAAGCCCGAGGCGGATCGCAGTTTTACGTTCACGCCTTGATGCTGACCGCTACGCTGCTGGTTGCCACGTCTTTTCCCGTGGTGAATGCCATTGCCGATGGTCTGGACAGTATTGTGCTGACCTTTCTAAGATTTGCCCTGGCAACAATGCTGTTTGCACCGATCGTTGTCTGGCGCTTTGGGATATCGCTGCCGCGCCCGGGTGATATGGTCCGATACAGCGTGCTTAGCGTTTTTCTGGTCTTCTTCTTCTGGTGTATGTTCGCCTCCCTGCGCCAGACAACGCCATTGAACACCGCCGCGATCTTTGCTTTGACGCCCGTCGTCACGTCGATCATCGCAGCCATCCTGCTGCGCGAACCGCTTGGCCTGTCGGCTCGGATCGCCCTGCCGATCGGTGCTGCCGGCGCGATCTGGGTGGTCTTCCGCGGTGACTTTTCCGCAGTGCTGTCCCTAAGCATCGGAAAAGGCGACCTTCTGTTTCTGGCAGGGACAATCTCGCTCGCCATCTACAGCACCTTGGTCAAAGTCCTTCATCGCGGCGAGCCCATGGCGAGGATGACGTTCTGGACCATGGCGACCGGTTCGATCTGGCTGTTTCTGTTGTCGTTTCCCAGTCTAGACAAGGTGGATTGGAGCGACGTACCGCTACAGGTTTTTTTTGGCATCGCCTATCTTGCTGTCTTCACGACGATCGTCACGTTCGTCATCTTCCAGTGGAGCACCACAAAGATCGGGCCGACACGGGTTGTATCTTATACATTTCTGAACCCGGCTTTGGTCCTACTGCTTGGGGTGCTGTTCGGGGCACCACTGCCGCCTATTGCCACGTGGCCCGGGGTCGTTCTGGTTGTGACCGCCACCATCGTTCTACAATCCAATTTGAAGTCTGCGCGTCGCCGCCCCCAGAAACATGTAGCCCCAACGGCCTAAGTTTGCGGGAACCGGATGACCAACGGGCAACGTGATCAATCAAGGGGTAGAGAAATGTCCAAGATTGAAGCCAACCGACTTACTGATGCCTACGCCGCACTGAATAGAGAACAAGACGCGAAGGGATCCCTGCTAAAGAGCGGCGTCACGGCCAAGCCTCTTCTCTTTTGGGGCTTGCTTGGCATCGTCTTGATTTCACCAGCTTTGGTGCAGGCTCATGTGCACTGGTTCGTGACCGCCGACAGTCCCGGGGCCACCACGTACCAACCCTATTCCCTGTCAGAACCGGCTGTTCTGATATGGATAGCCATTGCGGCCGCCATGGTGGGAATTGCGATCGTTCTGGACAGGAAACTGCCAGACCTGCCAATCGCAAGTACCAAGATCAGGCACGATGTAATGGAGTTGATGCGCGTTCTGACGGGCATGTCCTTTCTGCTGACGGCCTATGACGGTGCGCTTGTCGCGCCGCACCTGCAGGCTTATGGCGGGCTCGGCACGGTTCTGCTGTTTCTTCAGGCCGGGATCGGAGTGCTGCTGCTCAGCAATCATTTCCTTCACCACGCCGCGATTCTGATGCTGATCTTGTATGCCGGCATGCTGATCCAATTCGGTCTGATCCGATCATTCGAGTATGCGAACGTCGTCGGAATCGCGCTATTCCTGTTGTTCAACTACTTCCCGTCCGAGGGTGCGCGGACGCGACTGAAGCCCTATTCAGTGGATATGCTTCGGATCTTCACCGGCCTTTCTTTGATTACGCTTGGTATCTCGGAAAAGCTCTATGGCGCGGCGCTCGGTCAAGCCTTCATTGCGGATTATCAGTGGAACTTCATGCCCAAACTCGGTTTTGATTGGTTCGAGGATCGCTTGTTCGTCCTGTCTGCCGGAGTCATGGAAGTGGTCTTCGGACTCATCCTGGTGCTCGGCGTTGTGACGCGATTGGCCACACTTGCCCTGGCGGGTTTGATGCTGACGTCCAACATCGTTTTCCTGATCCAGAACAAGCAGGACGAGGCATTGGCCGAGCTGATCGGTCACCTGCCGATCATCGCAACGGCTCTTGTCTTGCTTCTGTTGGGATACGGGCAGCGATTGAAGGTAGGGCGTTAGAGATCTGCGGCAACGAAGATGGCGTGACCGGTCATTTGCACGTCTGAAAATGCTCGATACTTGAAGGGCGACTACGATGAAGTTTCTCGACACAATTCAAGTCAGGCCGATCTATGGGCTCTACTGGACAATCATATGTATCTTTCTGGGAATTCTGTTGGCGCCGCTCGTGGCGTCGCCAACACCGGAAGATCATTCAACCCATCTGACCCATGACCACATAGAAGCGCATGGCACATTCGAAGTTGATCCCGAGAATGTGCCAGAGGTTTCAATCCGCGTCGCGAAGGACGCGATTGCCGGGTGGAATGTCTTTGTGGCGATTGAAAATTTCGCGTTCTCAGCAGAAAGCGTTAATCAGCCCAATACACCCAATAAAGGGCACGCACATCTGTACGTGGACGGCGAAAAAGTGACCCGGCTCTACGGAACGGCCTACCATCTGGCGGACTTGTCGCCCGGGCGGCACGAAATATCAGTCGGTTTAAACACCAACGATCACTCGGATCTGGTGTTTGGCGGGGAGCCCATTGCTGCGGCGGTCACCATCGAACAAGATTCTGCGACATCGCGATGACGCAACAGCCATGGTGTTATCAACAGGTTAGGGTGCATTTGGCCTGTCCGGCCCGGCAGGGACGCTGATCATGCTGGTCGGGCTGGTGTTTTTTGTCAGCTGTCTCGGCGTCACAGTTTTTTTCAACGCCCAGATGAAAGAGGCTTCGGCATGAATGAATATGTTGCTCGAGGCCACACATGACTATTGGTTTTAAACATATGTCTCCCCTTGGGCTTTCTGAAATATGATGCGAAAAATTGGCTGCGCCACGTCAGTGGCGCTATCCGCAGACATCGTCGTTCTTAATCCGCACATTTTTGCGGTTTATCATTGGTCGCTGATTGGACGATCTTTGCCGCAGCCGTGAGTTCAGAAATCAGCAGATCAACATTGTGAGTATCAGTTTGCCAGGACGATATACTTATCCGCATTGCTGGTGCCTGGTTCCAGACAGTCATACCAAACCAAACCTTAGCATTGGCCGCGACAAGAGACTGTATTTGCGCGGTTTCTGCACCAGTTCCGAAGGTGAACAAAACTTGGTTTAGCACGGGCGGTACTAAGACATTATATCCGGCCTTAACCAACGCATCCGCTACATATTCTGCCAATGCGCAGTGCCGTTCAATCATAGCCGCAACCCCTGTGCGTCCCAGAGATCGCAAAACGGCCCAAAAAGGAATGCCACGGGCGCTTCTAGAGAATTCAATGCCGAGATTCTTCTGGCTATCTGCGGATGCCAAAGAATAGTCTGCATCGCTATTCATGGCGGCGGCCATTGCATGACGGTCACGACAAATACCCACAGCTCCATCATACGGTGTGTTCAACCATTTGTGTCCATCGGTTGTCCAGCTATCGGCCATTTCCACCCCGTCCGTCAGATAGTGTTTTGTCGGAGCAGCACGCGCCCAAAGACCGAAGGCACCATCGATATGTACCCAGGCTTTGGCGGCTTTTGCCGCCGCCACCAATGGCAGAAATGGATCAAAACTGCCGGTATTCACTTCTCCAGCCTGCAAGCACAGGATGGTCGTTTCATCCAATTTGGGAAGCTTTGATGGAATGATGCTTCCTTTTTCATCAACCGGCGCCACAAGTATATTTTGTTCGCCAAAGCCGAGAATACGCAACGCTTTGCGCACTGTCACATGCATCTTTTCCGATATGACGGCGCGAATTTCGGGTGCTCCACAAAGGCCGAGAACGTCCTGGTTCCAGTTCTTCCGCAACAGTAACTCCCGACGCGCAGTCGCCAGACAAACAAGGGTTGAGGAAGTTGCGGATGTGCCAAAGGCAACTCCGCTGTCGCGAGGGAGGTCAAGAATGTCCAGTATCCAGCGTGCGGCAACTTTTTCGATAACATCCGCCGATGGGGAATTGGTATAAGTCGAGGCGCATTGATCCCATGCGAGCATCATTCGCTGAGCAGCTGCAGCGACCGGGATAGTCGCCCCAATAACGAATCCAAAATAATGCGGACCATTGGATGCCACAGTGCCTGGTGATCCCACGTCATCCAGAAGTCTTAGAGTTTCCAAAGCATCAAACCCGTTTTCTGGCAGGTTTTCCTCAAAACGAGACAGTGAATTGCGCGCCGAGTCTTTCGGAAAGGCATCCATGTCAGCGATTTCAGTTAGGTACCGGTTGGCGCGACGACACGCTTCCAAGAGAAGATTGGCATCCGTCAAGTAAGGCTGTAATTTTTCGCAAGTCATACTGTGCCTCTGTTGATTAGGTATTTTTACGATGGCGCGCGTACTCGAGACCACGGAGGCGTCTTCCAAAAGCGAATTAGTCAACTCCTGTGGCTTCACAGGTCATCCGACATTCCAAAGAATGCTCACCATTTTTCTCCATAGGGTCGCAGTTCTACGTCAAACGACCAGGTAGACCTGTCTTGATGGGCGATATGGAAAACTTCGTCAGCGATGGCGTTGGGCTTGCTGAAAAACTCTTCGGGCATATCTGGATTGAAAGGCACGCGGGTCCATGGAGTGTCGATCGCCGCATCTATCACGACATAAGCCACATGGATGCCCTTTGGCCCCAATTCGCGGGCAAGGGACTGCGCAAAAATCCGTTGCGCGGCCTTTGTAGGGGCAAAGAGCGCGTAATTGGGAACACCACGGAGTGCTGCTGTGTTGCCCGTGACGATGATTGCACCGCTGCCCCGCTCGACCATTGCCGGTGTCAGTTCGCGCGCCATGTATAACAAGCTAGTGGTGTTGACGCGAAAATTGCGCTCCAGTTCGTCCGGATCTGCCTCCATAAAAGGTTTGAAAGTGGCCCGAACGGCGTTGTGAACAATCACTTCCGGCGCTCCCATTTCTTCCCTCACCTGACGGCAAACATCGATCAGATGCTCAATGTCCTCCAAATCGAATGCGAAAGCCCTCGAACCCGGGAGTTCCTTTTCAAGTTCCGCCAAACGCTCACGGTTGCGGGCCAACAAGGCGACGCGATATCCATCCCGTTCAAACCGGCGGGCGACCGATGAACCGGTGCCATCGCCGACACCTGTGATCAGACAGACTTTGTGGCCCATGGGTATACTCCTTCTTCAATGGTTGTTTCGACGACGACGCTGCTAAATCAAGGACTTGATGTCAGCTGCAAAGGTCGGGAAGGCATAGAGCGAGGTCTTCAGGTCACTGGCGGAAATGCCGTGACGCATGGCCATGGCGAAGAGATGAATTATCTCGTCGCCGTGATGACCCAGGATATGGGCCCCCACGATCTCGTCGCTGTTCTTGTCGACCAGAACCTTCGACCAGGCTGCAGTTTCGGCATAAGTTTTGGTAGAAATCCAACCAGACATGTCCGAGATGATGACAGAGACGTCGAAGCCCTGCTTCTTTGCCTCGGCCTCGCTCAGACCGACTGAGCTGAGAGCGGGGACAGTGTAAACGGCACTGGGGATAACACTGTAGTCTGGCTGTTCGGTTGACCCGTTCACAATGTTTTGGCCTACAATCTGACCTTCGTAGGTTGCTATCGGGGACAATTGGGCGGATTGCTCCAACGCGTCGCCGGCGACCCACACCGACGGGTTGGAGGTGGAGCGCAACGTGTCGTCGACCAAAATACTTCGCCCGTCATGCTCGATACCGGCGGTCGCAAGGTTAAGGCCTTCGATATTGGCGATGCGGCCGGCTCCGTTGACAACACGTTCGGCCACGACGCTTAGGTCGCGGCCTTCATGCGCGAACCGCACCCTGAGTTTCTTGCCTGATTTCTCGATGTTTGTTACCGAAACCCCGGTTTTGACGACCACGCCAAGACGTTCGGTTTCCGCTCGCAGCGCGCTGACCGCATCCCCGTCAAGGCGTGGCAGAAGCTGCGGCAGCGCTTCTAGTATTGTTACCCGGACACCTGCCCGTGCATAGACGTGACTGAACTCCATCGCGATGACACCGCCACCGATGAACACAACCTCTTTCGGCAATGCCGGGTCCGACAAGACATCGTCCGACGTGATCATGTGCTCGGCGCCGGGAATAGGCAGTGGTCTTGGCCTTGATCCGGTTGCAATGACGATGTTTTTGCCGTGGACGACCTGACCATTAACTTCAACACTGTTGGGCCCCACGAAAGTTGCATGGCCACGAAAGACGTCGCCCCGCTTTTCCGCCAGACCGAGCATGGCATCTGGTATAAAGCTGATAAGGTCTTTTTCCCGTTCGATCAGTTTGGCCCAATCGAGCTTCGGCTTGCTCACTTCGATCCCGTGCACCGAAGCTTGCTCAATTTCATGCATCGTGTGAGCTGCTGCGACCAACACTTTCTTGGGCGTGCAGCCACGGTTGGGACAGGTCCCACCAAACTCACGCGCTTCTACAAATGCAATTGATTTTCCGGCTTCGTGAGCAATGGCTGACACGCCAAACCCGGCATTGCCGCCACCAATAATTACAACATCATATGAATCACGCATGTCTTCACTCCTAGAATTGGAACCATGGTCTGTGTCGAGGCGGGTCGGCATAGACTACCCGGCGGGACCGAAGGTTTCGGTATGAATGTGCTCCTGGGATATGCCCCGGCCTTCCAGATCGGCCTGAAGATCACCCATGAATTTCACCGGCCCGCAGATGAAGTAATGGGCGTCGATGTTATCAACCAGTTGCGCCAGCAACGCGCCGTCTACGCGGCCAAGGCTGTCAAACGCATTGGCCAACTGGTCATCCCCAGTGGGTTGACTATAGGCGACATGCACGCGGATACCTGACCGTGCGGACGCAAATTCCAGAACCTCTTGAGCCAATGGATGGTGTTTCCCGTCTCTCGCACCGTGAACAAACCAGACCGGGCGGTTGCCGGGTTCTTCAGCGATTGCTTGCAGAATGCTCATCATCGGTGTGACACCGATACCGGCGCTGACCAGCACCAATGGGCACTTGTTGCAGGTCATTACGAAATCCCCGGATGGCCGACGGCTGTTAATAATTGCACCGGGTTCGAGGTGATCATGAAGAAACTGCGAAGCGATGCCTTTCGGTTCACGTTTCACGGAAATTCGATAGCGATGCTCATTGGGCTCATTGGAGAGTGAGTATGTCCGACTGACAGGCTCGCTTTTCCCCTGAATGTCTAGCTCGATCGGAAGATGCTGGCCAGGTTCAAAACCAGCCAGGGCCCCTCCGTCACGTGCTTCAAAGACGAATGAGGTGACATCAGCGCTTTCGGGCGTTTTCTCGACAAGACGGAGCGAGCGAACCGAGTCCGCATCCGAACTCCATCTGAGGCTGACCGCGGAGCGCGTCTCAACAACTTCATCAATCTCCAACGTAATCAGCCGCCGAGCGCCGGGAAACTTTGCAATCTCGTCGCTGTCCCAATCGATGGAGGCTTTGCCGGTTAACTGAAGAAAGCTGCCGCTTTCGAAATCAACAAATAGCAAGCCCGCCCTCGGATCGAGGAGAATGTTGCCAATTGTGTTGAAGTGATTGTTGCCGGCGTAATCCGGGAACAGCAACCGCCCGTCATCCAGAACTTTGACGAAGCCACGGTCGCCGCCACGATGCGACGCATCCATCCCGTATGTCGGGCTCGCACCCTCTCCGCGATAACCACTTGCGATAAAGAAGGTGTCTGCGGAGGAAATCCACTGTATCTGCCCTTTGGTGAGGCGCTGGCCTCTGGTTGAAAGGCCAGGATCGGAGCCATTCAACCGATGCCATTTTCTTTCCCGAATATATTGCGGACAATTGCCAAAGGTCTGCTCGACGCGAAAGTTAAACCCTGCGGATGTGACATTGGCCGCACGGCCATTGACGCGGTTACGGCGTCGGGTTGCCAGTTCGATGCCGAGAATGCCGATATCGCTTTCTGGCTGGATGGCATTGTGCAATGCGTCACCTTGACCGGGCAACGCGTCGATAGAGAGCGTTTTGTTGTCAGGCGAGGTAACAGCACCTTCGGTCCCTTCCAACAGTGTAACCCAAGGCCTGTTCTGTCCGTCCCGGGCTGCGACCACCAGGAATGGAAGGGCGGTATGAAAGTCGCGGTGCTGTTCCGGTAAGTAGTCGCGGACAACTTGCCGTGCCCACTCTTCGATGTCGCGGACGCCCAGCCGCGCTTGCGCCAAGTGTTCGCCGCGGTGAAACGGGGAGGCGTCCCGATCACGAAGTTCAGTGCTGGACATGGGATTTCTCCTTGGCAAAATGGCGCCCGGGCATCTGCCCTGGGCGCCAAGTTTCATCAGGCGGCCAGGCCAACCTTGGTGCTTTGCATAGGCACAAAGCCCGGTAGTGCCTCGACACGACCCAGCAGGCCCCGGATATTGGGGAAATCGTCAAGTGAGACGTTCCCCTCGGGCGCATGCGCCGTGTAGCTGTAAATAGCGACGTCGGCGATTGTCGGGGTGGAACCAACCAACCAGTTTCGCCCATCCAGATGAGATTCGAGACGTTCGAATGCAGATCTGGCCACTGCCTTGGGCCGCTCGGCATCCAGTTGGGCGCCAAAGACGGTGACAAGCCGAGCGGTTGCTGGCCCGTGGGCAATATCCCCGGCGGCCAATGACAAGAACTTCTGAACTTCGGCTTCTCGGACAGGATCGGTCGGCAGCCAGTCCGGCGCATATTTACGTGCGAGGTACACCAGAATGGCATTGGAGTCTGAAACGACGGTATCTCCGTCCTCGACGACCGGCACCTGACCGGCCGGATTGAGTGACAAAAAGGGCTCTTTTTTGTGCTCGCCGGCTAAAAGATCGACATCAACCAGTTCATGATTGATGCCGCCAAGCTTGGCAAAAAGTTCGATCCGATGGGCGTGGCCGGATAGCGGATGGCGATGAATGCGGATGGCGTTGGGCATGTTTTTTCCTTTCGGAGGAGTTTTCCTGATTGAAAGCTGAGGGGTTCACCAGCGATCACTGGACAAAACATGGCATGGTACTCTATTGGTGATAATCACACATTTCATTCCATAACTATGAACGTATTGAGCATAATTAACATCTTCGAAGCACCAAAGGAGCGTTACAATGGACACAGTTGACACGATGCGTGCTTTCCTGGCAGTGGCTCAAGAAGGCTCGTTCACGGCGGCAGGGAAGCGTCTCGGATTCTCGACCAGGCTTGTCAGCAAATATGTGGCGCAGTTGGAAAGTCGACTTTCGACCCAGCTTTTCAACCGAACAACGAGAAGTGTTTCTCTCACTGACGTTGGGGTTGCCTACCTTAAGCGATGCCAACCAATTGTCGAACAAATCGATGAGTTGGATGATTTGGTGCAGGAAAGGCAGTCCGCATTGTCGGGTCCGATCCGCATTACTGCACCAACTGGGTTCGGGAGCACCAACCTGACGCAAGCCCTGGCCCCGTTCATGCAGGCACATCCCAATGTTGATATCGAGCTCAAGCTGTCGGATTCCAGAGTGGCTTTGGTTGAGGAAGGGTTCGACCTTGCCGCCAGAGTGGGTGTGTTAAGGGATTCGACCCTCATTGCGAAAAAACTTGCGGATATGCCACTCATCGTTTGCGCATCTCCGGATTATCTGAGCGCGCGAGGACGGCCGGGTGACCCCATGGCGCTCGCCACCCACAAATGCCTGGTAGATGACAACCCGGTCAACGCAACGGCATGGAGGTTCCGAACTGGCACCCGAGATTTTGTTGTGAAAGTCGCTGGCGCCTTCCATGCCAATGCGCCGGCAGCGATCGCTAATATGGCGATTGCGGGCCTCGGCATTGCACGTTGCCCTCACTACGCTGTGGCGTCATGTTTGGAAAACGGATCGCTAGAACAACTCTTTGCGGAATACGAAACAGAAAATTTTGGTCTCTACGCGCTCTACCCACCTAACCGTCATCTGACCGCACGGGTTCGCGCGTTGATAGATCATATGGCAAGGCATTTCAGATCACGTTGAGGAAAGATAAAGTTACAACGGCTTCAACTGGGAAGTCAGTTGGTTGCACCTGATGAGGTCCACTGCAATCTCGCTCCCTGCACTACGCTGCCATTGGGATCCTGGAGACAAGAGCTCACTTTGTTGTGCGACCCATGAATTCGAAGCCTGATACTCGCTGCGGCCCGTATGAATGACCGGTCCTTCCGCTGCGCAGCGGTACCGGATTTCTCGCACACGCGGCATTCTCGACGCTGCGAGCGCGCGCAGCGATAAAACCGAAATCACAAATTGGGCTCAGAGCAGACCTTCGCTGCAATTAGCACCAACGTCAGCCTTGCGCTTCATCGCTGACGTATGAGTTCGAAGCCGTGATACCCAACCCCAGGTCGCTGGAAAGCGCTCTCGCGTGGCGTCAGAACCGCATGCGGTCTTCCCTTCTTGGTCGTTCGGGTCGATAGTTGCCTTGGCGGCGACCGGTGTAAGGATCAGTATCGAGGTATGTGCCTTGGCTTCGACGCATGTATTCGGCGAACTGGGTCAGAGCATCCACCTGATCATCTTTGAGAGCATCCGGAAACGCCAGCAGTTCCCTGCGGAACTCATCAAACCAGGGCTTGTCCGTGGGGATGACCAACTTGCCGGATCTAATCCAGTCGGTCTGTGGGATGAAGCGATCCAGCTTGCTGCTGACCACATTGACGGGCATGAAGACGCCTGCTGCGGTGCGTTTCAACTCATCAAGCAAGTGGATGCCCATCGCCGAGGACTCGATCAGGACTCTGTCAGCGCGCCATTGCTTGCGCAATCGAAGAACAGCGTTCCGCACCTCCGTATAGTTCGTTCGAGCCCGAAAGACGTCGAGTAAGTACCATCTTTCTTCATACGCATGCCAACCAAAGGTCAGCCCCACCGTAAAGTCCGAACGCGGACTATCCTTCGCCGCTGTATCCCAGCTCTGGACCCGCCGGACAAACACGCTTTCGTCCGGCAAGGTTTCCACCAGATGCAAATCGGACATTGAGAGAAATTCGTTTTCACCGTCTGTGGGGTTCTGTTGATACTGCGCCTGGAAAGCAAAATTGCCTATGTCGGCCTTGATCCGATCAAGAACCTCCTGCGGTTCCCGCTCTGGGTTCAACAAGTCCCCTGGCCGACGCTTCAGCACACTATTGTTGTAGAGCGAGATCTCTTCAGGGATCTCCGCGATCGACGGCAAACATAGATGGTCAAACGTGTCCTTTTCCAAAAGGTAGGCGGAGAAGTCATCCGGGTGCAATCGCTGCTGGATCGAGACAATACGGTCCGTGCGCTTGTCGTTCAGCCGTGAGAATAGGGTCTGGTCGAAGAAGTCACGCAACTCCTGCCGGTACGTATCGTGGCGCATTTCGGAGGGTTTACCCAGATCGTCGATGATAATGAGGTTTGCACCGAAGCCAGTGATACCTCCGCCAAGAGAGACCGATTTGCGCCCGCCTCCTTTAGTGGTTTTCATATGTTCGAACCGGTTGTGTTTGGGATCGACCTTCATCTTTGGAAACAGGCGCTGATAGAACCGACTGGTTACCAGCCGTCGAAACTGTTCGGCATGTTCGCGCGCCAGATCTTTGCCGTAACTGACAACAACCACTTTCTTTGCCGGATCGCGTCCAAGCTCAAAGGCTGGCAACAAAACAGATCCACAGATCGATTTCAGATGCCGAGGGGCTATCGAGATCATCAACCGTTGGCACTCACCAGAGGCCACACGCTGAAGGGCGTAACACATGGCCTCCAGGTAAGGGGCTCGGGCAAGCCTCTCACCCGGACACAAGATACCAAAACTGCCCGCAAGGAATGCGTAGAGGTTTTCACGCATCGCAGCCTCTGCCAGTCTTTTGCGATCATCAGAATTCAGGGCATTCATCGTCGATGCCTCCCTGGATGCTTGCAAAAAGCTGATCCGGATCGCTGCCAAACATATCCGCCAGCACTTCCAGGGCGGCCAGATCTGAACCGGAGTCGGCCGCTGATGCACCTTCGCCACCCGCCAACTCTGCAGCACGTGCCTCCTGAACCGCAGGCAACAGTTTGAGAACCCGGTCAATCGAACGCATCTCGCCCTTAACTGCCCCATTCACCAGCTGGCGCAGGATTGCTTCCAGCATAGTGACCTCGCGGCGTGATCCATTCTCGGTGATCGGGATTTTCCGAAAGAAGACTTCCTCAAGCATCGACCCAACATTCTTCGAGGCTTTCGGTCGTCCTTTCGGATTGCCGGATTGGCCTTTCTTGAATTGGGTCGCTTTGGGCGGCTTGCCGTAGCCCACCTCAAACTCTTTCGTATCGTCAGACATGATCCGCCTCCAGCTCTGAGGTGGCATTGGTTGCCGCAGAATGCGCATCGAACGTCTGGCCGGTCACCGCGTGCACGGCGTTCTCACCAGTCATCTCCTGCCAGCGGCGGATGGCGACATCGACATAGGCCGGGTCGAGCTCAATGAGCCGCGCCCGGCGCCCGATTTTCTCAGCTGCCAGCAAGGTCGCGCCGGACCCGCCAAAGGCGTCCAACACGACAGCGCCGCGATGGCTCACATCCATGATGGCATCTGCCACCAAAGCTGTCGGCTTCACCGTGGGATGATCCGCGAGATCCGCCTCGCGCCCTGCCCCAAAGCTGTTCACACCGGCATAATCCCAAACATTGGCTCGATTGCGCCCGTGTTTGCCCAGTTCGACATTGTTGATATGCGGCGCACCGGGCTTCTTAAAGATGCAAACCAGCTCGTGCTTAGATCGGTAAAGACTGCCCATGCCTCCGTTCGTCTTGTTCCAGACGCAGAGATTGATGAGGTCCAATCCACCTGCCTTGCCGGCCGCAATCAACTCTTCAATGTGACGCCAGTCCATACAGATCATCACGATACCTCCGTCCGGCAGATATACAATCAGCCGGTTGATCACGTCCGAGAGAAAGCCACGGAACTCGCTGTCCGACATTTCTCCGGACGCCATGGCAAACTCGCGGTGATCGCCACTGGCGCCACTGCGGACATGCCCATTGACCGGTACGTTGTAAGGAGGATCGGTGAAGACCATCTGCGGGCTCTCGCCATCCAGCAATGTGTCGTAGCTATGCGCTTGCAAGGCATCCCCGCAGAAGATGCGATGATCTCCAAGAACCCAAAGATCGCCCGGCTGCGTGATTACGGGTGCCGTAGGGTCCGGGGCCTCTACAGTCTCCGCTTCCGTCTCCGTGGCCTCGCCCGTACTATCGATGAGGATGTCGATCTCCGGTGCCTCGAACCCGGTGATATCCAGATCAAAGTCCAGTTCACCATCAAGGCTGAGGTCCGTCAGCTCGGCAAATTCGATCTGCAGCGCCGCTTCGTTCCAGTCCGACAGTTCCGCCAGCTTGTTATCCGCGATGCGCAAAGCACGAACTTCTGCATCTCACAGGTGACCCGCGACAACAGTCGGAACGGACATCAACCCCAGGGCCTTGGCGGCTTCATAGCGGCCATGGCCCGCAATAATAGTACCGCTAGCATCCAACAGGATCGGGGTGACGAACCCAAACTGGGCCACCGAAGCTTTCAGCTTGTCAATATTCTTGGCCGCGTGCACGCGGTTGTTGTTGGCGTAGGGCTTGATCTGGCTGATCTGGGATTGGATAACTTTTTCCGCCATCCAGATCGGCGCATTGGACGCCGTGGCGTCGCTCTGTGGTTTCTTGGCAGGCATATTCGCCCCCTTTTGCTTGGCGCCATATGGACGCCGAGATGGAGGGATCGCGTTGGAAAATCGGAGAGAGCACAAATCGCAACTCCCCGGACCTATCGATCCGAGACGTTGCTCCTTTGAATGCTCTCTGCGGAAACCTGTGTTTCCAATGAGTGCTGCCTGCGGGAGCAGTTTCCCGCCCTGATAGTCCGGGCGATTGGGTTGAATGTAGGCGCCATCACTACGAGACGCAACCCCCAAACAAAAAGTAACCGATTAAGATTGTTGACGAATAATCGGGGGTACGGCAGCATCGCCCTGCAAAACACACCCCTCCAGAGCTCGCCCCAGAAAGCGCTGGACTGTTGCTGTGAACCACGCATCACTGAACCCACGCCCGAGCCATTCGGGCGCTCCTCAGTACCAGGGTTCG
>NZ_JBXWOU010000018.1:0-63251 GCF_059611045.1 Ruegeria sp. CDSB113 | reverse complement strand
TCCAAACGCGGCCAGGGCACCGGGTACTCGGGCATCGAAAACCCGCTGTTCTTCAAAGAAAACACCCGCATGTTCTATGGCGATGCAAAGGCAAGCCTCGACAAACTACTGCCTATGATCGACTGAAACGGGTCAGGATAACTTTCGGAAAGGCGCCCCAGCGGGCGCCTTTTCTGTTTTTAGTGTACTCTAAATTGAAAAGGAGGTGCCCGATGGAAAAAGTGAACGGCATAGGCGGCGTGTTCTTTCGCGCCCGCGATCCAGAGGTCCTGAGCGCGTGGTATGAAAAGCATCTGGGCGTAAATCACTATATCCCGGAGCCATGGAAACAGCGCGAGGGTTACACGGTCTTTGCCCCGTTTGCGCAGGACACCGCGTACTTCGGAAGATCCGAGCAGCAGTGGATGATCAATTTTCGTGTCGATGATCTGGCCGCCATGATTGCGCAGCTTGAAGCCGCAGGGATCAAGGTTGAAACCAACGCAGAGTGGGACAGTGAGGTTGGCAAGTTCGCGCGTATCCATGACCCGGAGGGCAACCCGATCGAGCTGTGGCAGCCAAATCAATGAGATAGCGGGTTTGTATACCGTAGTATCCTTGTAAGTATATGAAATAAAAAGAGAATTGATGAAATTTATAGGTGTCGTATAGTGCCTCGGACGAAACGGAGCCCAAGATGACGCCGATAGATGACCATCCGCTGCGCTATGCGCTGGCTAATGAATTGCACGCCCGTCCGTTTCCGGTGGCGGCGATGCCCTGTACAGTGGTCTTTCTGGCGATCAAGAAATCTGTTGCGGCCGTCGCACGGGATCGCCGCGAAGATCTGGATCACTTGATCGATCTTCTCGACCGCCACGGGGCACAGCATCCGCAGCCGGACGCCACGCACTATGCCGGACAAATCGGCCGCCATTGGTTGAAGTGGGAACAACATACCGAGTTCGTGACCTATACGGCCATCGCCCAGAACGTCAGCGAGCGTGCGTTCAACCCGGCTGATTTTGAAGTTTTTCCCCCCGACTGGTTGATGGCCAGCCCCGGTCAGAGGGTCACGTCGGCCATGGTGCGTGTTGTCGAACGCGAAGGCGACGAGGTGATCAAATCCAAGCTGCTGGATTGGTTCGAACCAGAAAGCCTGGCTGTTGCTCGGGTGCTGGATGACGCAGCTGTTTGTGCAAGTGATTTTCGTATCGATCCGGCAGGGCACATGCGGTTTGCGCTGTTTGTCGCGAATGGAACCGGTCGGCGCAGGACGGGACGGATCGTCCAGCGTTTGTGTGAGATCGAGACCTACAAGGCAATGTCCATGCTGGGTTTTGCGCGGGTCAAACAGCTGATGCCTCGCATCGGAAAGCTGGATGAAAAGCTGACGCGCCTGATGGGGCAGATGACCGACAATTCTGCCCAGCCCGACGAGTTGCTTCAGGACTTGCTGTCAACCTCGATTGAACTGGAAACTCTTGCTGCGCAGTGTTCGTTCCGGTTCGGAGCCACGGGTGCCTATGAGGCCATCGTAAATCAGCGGATTGAGGTCCTGCGCGAAGAGCGTTTTGAAGGCGGTCAGAACTTTGCGGACTTTATGATGCGCCGATACGACCCGGCGATCCGTACGGTGAAATCCACGGAACGTCGCCTGCAAGCTCTTTCAGATCGGGCCATCCGTGCAGGGGAACTGCTGCGAACCCGCGTAGATGTTGAGCGAAGCGCACAGAACCAGGCCCTGTTGGAAAGCATGGATCGCCGCGCGGATCTGGCACTGCGTCTGCAGCACACGGTCGAGGGGCTTTCCGTGGTCGCGATCAGCTATTACGCCGTATCGCTGGCCAGCTATCTGCTCTACCCCCTGACGGGTGCCGGGATCAGTAAAGGGATGTTAAGCGCAGCAGTGACGATTCCGGTTGTCTTGGCGGTATGGTTTGCCGTTCGCAGGATTCGAAAGCGGTTGGAGTAGATCCGTATTTGCCTTTGGACCTGCGAGTTGTACAACAAACGCGTTTGACACTTGGGTCGAGGAATTCTCTGTGATTGGAATCGTGTCGGCGTGGCGGGCCGTGGCCGCCATGTTCATATTGAATGGCGCACTGTTCGGCATCTGGGCATCGCGCATTCCAGCGGTCCGGGACAAACTGGACCTAACGCATGAGACACTGGGATATGGCCTGTTGTTCATGGCGGCGGGCGCGGTGTGTTCCTTTCCGATCACGGGCCGGCTGACCGACAGGTTCGGCGCGGTGGTTCTGACGCGGTACATTGCCGTTCTCTATACGGTTTCTTTGATCCTTCTGGCCCTCGCGGGTAGCTTCTGGTCGCTTGCGGCTTTTTTGTTTGTATTCGGGGCTTTCCACGGCTCGATGGATGTGGCGATGAACGCCTGGGCGGCGGAGGTCGAGCAGGCGTACAAAAAACCCGTGATGTCATCCTTCCACGCGATGTGGAGCCTTGGGGCAGGATTGGGTGCCCTCAGCGGATTTGCCGCGGTGCAAGTGGGGCTGACGGTGATCCAACATTTCTTGCTGGCGGGCGGGATCGTCGTTGGGC
The DNA here is from genome assembly GCF_059611045.1 of Ruegeria sp. CDSB113. Lineage (NCBI taxonomy): Bacteria > Pseudomonadati > Pseudomonadota > Alphaproteobacteria > Rhodobacterales > Roseobacteraceae > Ruegeria > Ruegeria sp. CDSB113. Next base: position 60,710 of record NZ_JBXWOU010000018.1, on the reverse strand, counting down.
TGGCATTGGCATCGTCATGGGTACGCTGGACATCGCGCCGCGCGGCCGTGTCCGGAGGCAAGGTTTTTGCATTGCCTTCAGGCGCATTGATCCTTGTGGGCTTCACCGCTCTGTGCGGAGCTTTGGGGGAAGGTGCAGTGGCGGACTGGAGTGCGATTTTCCTACGGGACGTGACCGACGCCGCCGAAAGCACTGCGGCCTTGGGCTATGCGGTGTTCTCGGTGGCTATGGTTGCCTTTCGCTTGGCAGGCGGGTTTGTCATTGCGCGGTTTGGACCGGTGGCGACAGCGCGATTTGGCGGGGCTTGCGCCGCTTTGGGTGTTTTCTGTGTTGTGTCCGCTGCTGAGGCAGGACTGGCATTGGCAGGTTTTGCGATGATGGGGGTCGGATACGCGGTGATCATGCCGTTGGCGTTCAGCCGGGCGGCAAGTGATCCCAATGTGCCACCGGGGCAGGCGATCGCCAGCGTCGCCACGCTGGGGTACGGAGGCCTGTTGATTGGCCCGCCGCTTATTGGGTTTCTCGCAGAGATGCTTACATTGCGCATAGCATTCACGGCGCTGTTGCCGCTGGCCGTATTCATTGTCCTGTTGGCGGGTTCGTTGCGACCTGCCGAAACAGATTGATGTCATCGCGGAGCAGCAGGCCGGAAAACCAACAGTTAGGAGACCAACATGCCGATCAAAAACCGGTTCGCCGAGTTGCAGGGTGAAATCACCGAGTGGCGACGCGATATTCATGAAAACCCGGAAATCCTGTTCGACACCCACCGCACCAGTGCTTTGGTCGCCGACAGGTTGCGGGACTTTGGCTGTGACGAAGTGGTGACAGGTGTCGGCCGAACCGGAGTTGTCGGCGTGATCAAGGGCAAGACGGACACAAGCGGTAAGGTGATCGGGCTGCGGGCGGATATGGATGCGCTGCCGATCCACGAGGCGACGGGGTTGGACTATGCCTCAAAAACCGACGGCGCGATGCACGCCTGTGGCCATGACGGGCATACGGCTATGTTGTTGGGGGCCGCGAAATACCTGTCCGAGACGCGCAATTTTGACGGCACTGTGATTGTGATCTTCCAACCTGCCGAAGAAGGCGGCGGGGGAGGGCGCGAGATGTGCGAAGACGGCATGATGGACCGCTGGGGCATTCAAGAGGTTTACGGCATGCACAATTGGCCAGGTCGTCCGGTGGGCAGCTTCGCCATTCGGCCTGGGGCCTTTTTTGCGGCAACAGATCAGTTCGATATCACTTTCGAAGGCAAAGGCGGGCACGCCGCCAAGCCTCATGAAACGGTCGACACCACCGTGATGGCGGCTCAGGCTGTCTTGGCGCTGCAAACCATTGCATCGCGCAATGCCGACCCGATTGATCGCCTTGTGGTCTCGGTCACGTCGTTTGAGACGTCGTCAAATGCGTTCAATGTGATCCCCCAATCGGTGAAGATCAAAGGAACCGTGCGCACGATGAGCAAGGAAATGCGCGACTTGGCTGAGAAGCGCGTTCAGGAAATCTGCGCAGGTATCGCCACCACTTTTGGTGGTCAGGCCGATGTGACCTATTACCGGGGTTATCCGGTGATGGTAAACAGCGACGAGCAGACCGATTTTGCAGCGGATGTCGCGCGCTCGGTGTCTGGAAACTGTGACGAGGCGCCCTTGATCATGGGCGGTGAGGACTTTGCCTTTATGTTGGAAGAACGGCCCGGAGCGTACATCCTGGTTGGCAACGGCGACACGGCTGCTGTGCATCATCCTGAATACAATTTTAACGACGAGGCTATTCCGGCTGGGTGCAGCTGGTGGGCGGGGATCGTGGAACAACGGATGCCCGCGGCCTGATGAAGGCATAGGGAGGCGAGGGGCCAGCCCCTCGCGCTCCCCGGGATATTTATGGCCAGATGAAGGTGGACCCTTGCTGCGTCAGGCGAGGTTGAGTGTATCGCACAAAGTATTGATCACATCGTCCAACGCGGATTTCTGGTTGTTTACGCAGGATTTCGCGCCAGCCCGCGCTTTGTCCAGCACGGCGTCGTCTGACACCCAATTCGCAACGGCATCCGCGAGTTGCGGAGCGGAATTGACCTCGGTCGCGCCACCGCTTTCGATCAGTGGCGCGAAGGTTTCCGCAAAATTGAAGTACCCCGGACCAGTGATCACAGCAGCACCAGCCTGTGCGGGCTCAAACGGGTTGTGACCGCCGATTTCCTTGAGCGAGCCGCCCAGGAACACGATAGGGCACAATGCGTACCATGTGCCGGTTTCGCCCAGTGTGTCAGCGACGTAAACTTGAGTCTGCGGCGCGATCTTGTCGCCCTTGGTGCGGAAGGCGGCAGACTGCCCGGCTGACTCGAGCAGATCTGCAACCTCTGACCGTCGTTCGGGATGGCGGGGGATCAGCAGGAGCAGCAGATCAGGCCAGCGTTGCAACAGCTTGGCATGCGCGGCCAGAACCGTTTCTTCCTCACCTGCATGGGTCGAACTGGCGATCCAGACCGGGCGGTCGGCGATTTGAGCGCGGATATCGCTCAGCGTGGCCTGATCGACCGGCAGCGGGTCCGACATGGCTTTGAGGTTGGTGCCGGGCTGTACCCGATCGGGGCGTGCGCCCATGTCGATAAGATTTGCTGCAGTCTTGTCATTCTGGGTTAGGAACAGTGTGAAATGGTCCAGAATAAATCGCGCGGTTTGAGGTCGCTTCTTCCATCCCTCGACCGAGCGATCCGATAGGCGCGCATTAAGCAGCGCCAGTGGAACGTCGCGTCGAGATGCTTCGACGATCAGGCGCGGCCAGATTTCACTTTCGACGAAAATGCCGGCGTCAGGGCGCCAGTGATCCCAAAACCGCTTCACCGGTCCGGCTGTGTCCAGCGGTGGGTACTGATGGCGTGCGCGCGGTGGCATCCGTTTTTCGATCAGCGCGGCCGAAGTTGGGGTTCCAGAGGTAATCAGGAACTCAGCTTTGGGCAGGCGTTCGCCCAGACGCTTGATGAGACTGATAACCGACAGAGTTTCGCCAACGCTGGCGGCGTGGAACCAGATCAGCTGCCCATCCGGGCGGGTTTGCGTGGCGTGGCCAAGGCGTTCCTGCTGGCGCGTTTCGGGAACGCCCGCCGTCTGCAGCTTGTTGCGAACCGTGCGCCATGCCAGCGGGGCCGCAACGGAAGTCAGGCCGCAATACAGCTTGTACAGCAGCGTTGGCTGGTCGGGGTTGTTTGGCACTTTAGCCGCCCGTGTGGCTCATGTGGCGGCTCATCTGGCCGTCGACGGCCTGACGGGAATAGTCGAAATCATGCCCTTTGGGCTTGAGGGTGATCGCGGACCTGATTGCCTCTTCCAATGATTTATCACTGTCGGGATGATCGCGCAGCGGGGCGCGCAGGTCGGCCATATCCTCTTGCCCAAGGCACATGTACAGCTCACCGGTGCAGGTCAGGCGCACGCGGTTGCAACTTTCGCAGAAGTTATGCGACAGCGGAGTGATAAAGCCGATTTTCTGGCCCGTATCCTCAAGCCGTACATAACGCGCAGGTCCACCAGTCCGTTCGGCCAGATCCGTGACGGAATAGTGTTTTTCATATTCCTTGCGCACATCTTCAAGAGACCAGTACTGGTCCAGGCGGTCTTCGTTTCCGATATCGCCCATGGGCATGACCTCAATCCAGGTCAGATCCATGTCACGCTCGGCACACCATTCAGTGATCTTTGGCAACTCGGGTTCATTGAACCCTTTCAAGGCGACCGCATTGATCTTGACCCGCAGACCCGCTTTCTGCGCGGCGTCGATTCCGTTAAGAACCTGTTTGAGGCGTCCCCAACGGGTGACCTTGGCAAATTTATCCTCGTCCAGCGTATCCAGCGATACGTTCACGCGACGCACACCTGCGGCGTACAGATCATCGGCAAATCGGTGCAGTTGCGAACCATTGGTGGTTAGCGTCAGCTCTTTCAGTGCGCCGCTGTCCAGGTGTCGGGTCATCGAATTGAAAAATGTCATGATATTGCGGCGCACCAGTGGCTCGCCGCCGGTGATGCGCAACTTTTCAACACCCATGTTCACAAAGGTCGAGCACATGCGGTCAAGCTCTTCCAGCGTCAGTAGGTCTTTCTTGGGCAGAAAGGTCATGTCCTCGGACATGCAATAGACGCAGCGGAAATCGCAGCGATCCGTGACGGATACGCGGAGATAGGTGATGGCACGTGCGAACGGGTCGATAAGCGGAGCTGTCATGCGACATAGGTAAAGCTGCAACCGCCCTGCGACAAGGGCGAACTGCGCTTTGCGCTGGAACAGATGCGCGCAGGGCGATAGGTTTGCGTCATGAGATATGCGCTTTTGGCTTTTTGTGTTCTGGTGGCGGGATGTGACACCGTTCGGTCGACCACCGATCGTGTCTTTGGTGGTGACAAGCCCCCTGAAGAGGCAGAACCAGCCGTTGTAGAAGAGGTGGTCGAGCCGCAACCCGTTGCCGTTGCCGCCACTGGTTGGCTCGGTCCAAAAACCACGATTGCCGGTCTGGGAGATCCCACAACACCTGGTCGATGGCTGGAAACGTCTTTGGTGGAGACTGAATTCACCGGGCGCGTGGTTGTACCGCGGACGGGCGCGCAGGCCTATATCACGCTGATTCCGGCATCCGGGCCAGCCGGGGGCGGCAGTCGCCTTTCGCTGGATGCGATGCGGGCCCTGCTGCTGCCATTTGATGAACTGGTTGAGCTGGAAGTTTATTCCAACTGACCTTTCAGATATTTACCGGCCTCTTTTCGCGCAAATAGCTTCATCGCGTCGCCGTGTGTTGTCAAAAAGGCAATGACCCGGTCCGGGTCGTGCTTGGACAATTCGCGCAGCCACCAAGCGACGGCTTTTTGAATGAACCAGTCGCGATCGGGCACGTAGCCTGCAGCCCAACCCAGAATGCGGTCTCGGCGTTGCAGGTCTTCCGGTTTGGGGTGGTTCTGTTTGGTCCAGGGCAGGGTCGCCACCAGCGCCGCGCGCCTGGTCCACATGTGGTCCGATTTTGTCCAGCTTTCCACCTGATCCAGCCGCGAAGGGTCGGCTGACAGGCGCTTTTGCATCGCCATGCAGGCGTGATCCGCCACAGCCCAGGCATCAAAATCCGGTAACCAGCTTTGCAGCAGGTCCCAAACGGCATCATCAGGTCGTATGCGTGCCTGTGTCAGCAGTTTTGCAGCGGCAAGGCGTCCTTCGTGGATATTGGCCTGCCACAACGCATCTGCCAATTCGACGCGCGCTGCCACATCCAACTCCTGTCGCCAGATTTTGGTCAGATCATTCAGGATCGGGTTTGCCACGCCCAGATGGGTGCGGTCGGCCTTGTGGTAGGCCGCCATTTGTTCGGCGCGCTCGGGATCGGAATGGGCTTTGATCTGGTCCAGATAGGCTTCAAGCATCAATAAACTCAGGGTCGGGTGCGCGTGGGTTTGCCATCAATGGTCTGATGGTTCTTTTCAACCCAGTAGGATTGGATCTGCTCGTCGGACTTGCCATCGACCCATTTCTGCATCGTGTCGCGTTCGGACTGATATTCCATGAACGGCACGGCATAGCCGCACGAAGTCTGGACCACATCGATACCCAGATCATAGATCTGACGCGCGCTGCGGTGATCAGGGAAAAGGCCAGCCAATTCATCCCAGCCATCGTCCCCCACATGCAGCGTGCGCGCGGTGCCATAGGTTCTCAGGATCATGGGGCGGGTCGTGAACGAACACCACATCAGCGTCATGCGGTTCGCTTCAAGCAGATGACCGGCGGTTTCGTTGCCGCTGCCGGTCAGGTTCATCCAGGCAATCCGGTTCGGGCCAAGAACGCGTAGCGAATCCATGCCCTTGGGCGAGATGTTGACCCGTCCGTCGGGTGCCGCAGTGCCGACGAAGAACATGTGCTGTTCTTCGATGAATTTACGCTGCCCGTCGTCCAGTTCCGGAAATTGCTTGGCCATGTCTCACTCCACTGTAACCGATTTTGCCAGGTTGCGCGGCTGGTCTACATCCGTGCCTTTGGCCACCGCCGTGTGATAGGCCAGCAGTTGCGCCGGGACCGAGTAGAGGATCGGCGCCAGGCTAGGGTGGACATGCGGCATCCGGATGATGCTCCAGACGCCATCTTCAGCCTCGGCAATCCCGTCATCGTCCGAGACTAGAATAACCTTACCCTTGCGCGCCATCACCTCTTGCATGTTCGACACCGTTTTGTCGAACACGGCGTCGCGCGGGGCCATAACCACCACAGGCATGTTCTTGTCGATCAGGGCGATTGGTCCGTGCTTCAGCTCACCCGAAGCATAACCTTCGGCGTGGATATAGCTGATTTCCTTGAGCTTCAGCGCCCCCTCCATCGCCAGCGGATACATCAGGCCGCGACCCAGGAACAGAACGTCGCGGGCTTCGGACAGGCGCTGTGCGGACGTCTTGATGGCCGGATTCTGATCCAGCGCTGCATTCATCACCGTTGGCAGGCCGCGTAGCGCAGCATAGTGGTCGGCCAGCTCGTCGTCGTTCAGCGTACCACGATCCGCAGCCGCCTTGAGCGCCATCATCAGCAGAACGCTCAGTTGACACGTGAACGCCTTGGTCGAAGCCACGCCGATCTCAACGCCTGCATGGATGGGCAGGGCGATATCGCTTTCGCGGGCGATCGAACTTTCGGGGACGTTGACGACCGAGACGATCTTGTCCGCCTTGCCTTCGCAATAGCGCAGTGCCGCCAGAGTGTCGGCAGTTTCACCCGACTGACTAACGAACAGCGCCATCGTGCGCCCCGTGATCGGAGGTTCGCGATAGCGGAACTCGCTGGCGATATCGACCTCGACGGGCATTTGGGCCAATTGCTCGAACCAGTACTTCGCCGTCAGGCAGGCGTAAAATGCGGTACCGCAGGCCACCATGGTCAATCGATCCAGTTTGGTGAAATCCAGATCGGCGCCAGGCAGAACCACCTGATCACCACCACTTGGCAGGTATGACCGGATCGCGTCGGCAATCACGATGGGTTGTTCGGCAATTTCCTTGGCCATGAAGTGTTTATGGCCGTTCTTTTCGGTCTGTGTGTGGTCCAGTTTGATCTGGCGGGTCTCGCGATTAGCCAATTCACCGGCTTCGTTGCGGATTTCCAGAGAGGTTCGGGTCAGAACAGCCCGGTCGCCTTCCTCAAGATAGGTGATGCGATCCGTAAGCGGGGCCAGCGCAATGGCGTCTGAGCCCACGTACATCTCACCATCTCCGTGACCGATGGCCAAAGGTGATCCCTTGCGCGCGGCGACGATCAGATCGTCCTGACCGTCGAACAGAAAGGCCAGCGCAAACGCACCTACAAGCCGATCGATGGTCTTGAAGGCGGCCTCAACCGGCGACAGGCCTGTCTTCAGGTAATACTCCGTCATCAGGGCGACGGTTTCGGTGTCCGTCTCGGTCGCGAAACCGATGCCATGTTCGGCCAGTTCTGCCCGCAACTCACGATAGTTTTCGACGATACCATTATGAACAACCGCCACAGGGCCGGCCTGGTGTGGGTGCGCGTTGGTCACCGACGGTACGCCATGGGTAGCCCAACGGGTATGACCAATACCGGATTTACCGGGCAGCGGGTCGTGCACCAGTAGATCGCTCAGGTTTACCAGCTTGCCGACCGCCCGACGACGTCCAAGCGTGCCACCATTGACCGTGGCAATTCCGGCGCTGTCATAGCCGCGATACTCAAGCCGTTTTAGCGCCTCGACCAAAGTGGGCGCGGCCTCATGTTCACCCAGTACACCTACAATTCCACACATAAATCAGGCTCCCTTGTTGCGGCGAGCCTTCTTCGCCTTCAACATCTCAAACAATTTGCGCGCATAGCCGGGCTTGTTGTCCTGCTTGGCACGCGCCACGGCCAGCGCATCCGGTTCCACGTCACGCGTGACCACCGTCCCTGTTGCGGTCATCGCGCCGTCACCCACGGAAACGGGGGCAACTAGCATAGTGTTGGAACCGATAAAGACGTTCTGCCCGATAGTCGTCTGGTGTTTCATGACGCCGTCATAATTGCAGGTGATCGTCCCCGCGCCGATATTGGTTGCGGCACCGACCGAGGCGTCGCCGATATAGCTGAGATGGTTGACCTTGGCACCTTCGGCGATCTGGGCATTCTTGACCTCAACGAAATTGCCGATACGCGTGTGTTCAGCCAGTTCCGTACCAGGGCGCAAACGCGCATAGGGGCCAACGATGGCACCGCGGCTGACATGACACCCTTCCAGATGCGAAAATGCCCGGATCGTCGCGCCGCTTTCGACGGTAACACCGGGGCCGAAGACGACGTTGGGTTCGATCACAGTGTCTCGGCCGACGATCGTGTCAGCGGACAGATAAACCGTTTTGGGGGCCATCAGCGTCACGCCCAAAGCCAACAACTCATTGCGCGCACGGGTCTGAAACTCGGCATCGGCCGCAGCCAGATCAGCACGGGAGTCCACGCCCAGCGTTTCAGCCTCATCGCATTTGATGGCAGTTGCCGACAGACCGCGCGCATTTGCCAGTGCCACGATTTCGGTCAGGTAGTATTCACCTGAGGCGTTATCGTTGCCGACCGCGCCAATCAATTCGAACAGTACTTTTGCGTTGCAGGCCAGTAATCCACTGTTGGTAAAGCGAATGGCGCGCTGTTCTTCGGTTGCGTCTTTGTATTCAACGATTTCGACCAGTTTTTCGCCATCCATGATCAACCGGCCATAGCGGGGCTGAACTTCGGCAATATCAAAGCCCAGCATGACCAGATCAAAGGACGCGCGCGCCTCAATCATACGCTTCAGTGTTCTGGGGTCGATAAAGGGCGTGTCGCCGTAAAGGACGATCACATCGCCATCGAAATCGGCCAGTGCATCCCGCGCCTGCGCAACTGCATGCGCTGTTCCAAGCTGTTCTTCCTGAACGACAATCTGCGCGGCTTCATCCTCGGAAGTGGCGGCTTTAGCAACCTCCTCAGAGCCGTGACCAGTGACAATAACGGTTCGTTCGGGTGACAGCACCGCACCGGCGCGCATCGCGTGTACCAACATCGGCGTTTGGGCAATCGGGTGCAAAACTTTTGGGGTATCCGAATTCATCCTGGTGCCTTTTCCGGCGGCAAGGATAACAAGGGCGATGGTCATAAAAACGATTTCTCTTTGTGTTTTGTTGCGGCCCGTTTTATCCGCTGAGTTTAAAGGCGCAAGCGGTTCGGGCATCAAACAAGATTGCCGTTTGCAACACTTATGGCGAAGTCTCGCCGAATTAGGGGGCAAAATGCGTACGGTTATCTTCGATCTGGACGGGACCTTGGCCGATACATCGGGCGATTTGCTGGCCGCCGCCAACCACTGTTTTCGCCATATGGGGCATGGGGATGTGTTGGTTCACGGCGAAGATGCGGGCGTTGCGCTGCGCGGTGGCCGGATGATGCTGACCCATGGGTTGAAACGGGTGGGCGCTTATGACGATGCAACGGTTCAAGACTACTACCCGATGCTGCTTGAAGCGTATTCCGACGATATCGACACGCATACGCAGTTCTATCCTGGCGCGCTGGACGCAGTGGAAATGTTGAAGTCCGCAGGTTACGGGGTTGGCATCTGTACCAATAAGCCTGAAGCCTTGGCCCATCAATTGCTCACGCAGATGGGCGTGCGTGACCTGTTTGCCTCTATAGTTGGTGCAGACACGCTGCCGGTGCGCAAGCCTGACCCTGAACCGCTGCGTGAGGCTGCTCGCCGGGCGGGTGGTCATCCTGATTTATGTGTACTGATTGGCGATTCCGACACTGACCGAAATACGGCCCGTGCCGCGGGCGTGCCGTCGGTATTGGTTACCTTCGGCCCGTCCGGCGATGATATGGCCGCGCTGGAACCCGAAGCTCTGCTGCACCATTTCCATGATTTGCCAGAATTGGTTGCAGAGTTGATTGGCGTGGCCGCGTAATCCCTTGACCCGAACGTTTTGCAGGACCAGAACACTCTTATGACCGAGATATTCACTGGCAGTTTCACCCAGCAGGAACCCATCCCCGAAGAGGCCGTTGAGGCCGCGCTGGCCGTACTGCGCCACGGGCGCCTGCATCGTTATAACGTCGTACCTGGCGAATTGGGCGAAACCGCCCTGCTGGAACAGGAATTTGCCGCCCAGACAGGTGCCAAATACTGTCTGGCCGTGTCCTCGGGCGGCTATGCGATGGCAACGGCACTGCGGGCCGTGGGGGTCAAACCGGGGGACCCGGTGCTGACGAACACGTTCACTCTGGCACCTGTGCCCGGATCTATTGCTTCGGTCAGTGCGCGCCCCGTTTTTGTGGGTGTGACCGAAGACCTTACGATTGATCTGGACGATCTCGAAACCAAGCTGGATCAGGCCCGCGTTTTAATGCTGAGCCATATGCGTGGCCATCTGTGTGACATGGATCGGCTGATGCAGATGTGCGATGCCGCAGGTGTCACGGTGATCGAGGATTGCGCCCACACAATGGGCGCTGCATGGCATGGGCAGGTTTCGGGCCGACAAGGCGCGATTGGCTGCTATTCCTGCCAGACCTACAAACACGTCAATTCGGGCGAGGGCGGCTTGCTGGTCACCGATGATGAGGAACTGGCGGCAAAGGCAACGATGCTGTCGGGGTCCTACATGCTGTACGAACGTCACCTTGCTGCACCCGGCCCAGAGGTGTTTGAGCGGATTAAGTATCATACCCCCAATGTCTCGGGGCGAATGGATAATCTGCGTGCCGCAATTCTGCGCCCGCAATTGCGCGATCTGGATTGGCAGATCGAACGCTGGAACGAACGCTATTTCGAAATCGAAAAAGGCCTGCGCGATACGCCAGGTCTGAGCGTTGTAGATCGGCCAGAAGCCGAGACGTTTGTCGGTTCCTCGATCCAGTTCCTGCTGCTCGATTGGTCGGCAGAGCGGGTAAACGAGGTTATCCAGCGCTGCGCGGCCCGGGGGGTTGAGCTTAAGTGGTTCGGCGGGGCCGAGCCGAACGGCTTTACATCGCGCTATGACAGCTGGCGATATGCCGACAGCGCGCCAATGCCAAAAAGTGATCGAATCCTCGCCGGGATCGTCGACATGCGCGTTCCCTTGACCTTTTCGCTTGAGGATTGCGCGCTGATCGCACGGATCATTCGGGCAGAGGTGAGCGCAGTGTATCAGTCGTAATCCAATCGAGTGCGCGTGAGGCACACGCTTTATTTGTATGAAACCGCCGCCCCGATCAGGGCGGCGGTTTGTTTTTGGGACGCCGTCGTTGACCCAATTCAGATTCGCTGCTATTTATTGAACAACTGTTCATTAATGCGAAAGAGGAGATCGCTTATGTTCACGGCGGCCATGCAATTTGATCTGGGCGAGGACGTGAATGCCCTGCGTGAAATGGTACACCGGTGGGCGCAAGAGCGGGTCAAGCCGATGGCGGCTGACATTGATGCCTCGAACGCATTTCCAAACGAGCTTTGGAAAGAGATGGGCGATCTGGGTTTGCTCGGCATCACTGTGTCCGAGGAATACGGTGGGTCAGGGATGTCCTATCTGGCCCACACCGTTGCGGTGGAAGAGGTTGCGCGGGCGTCGGCCTCGGTCTCTCTGTCTTATGGCGCGCATTCGAACCTGTGCGTCAATCAGATCAAGCTGAACGGTAATGACGAGCAGAAGGTGAAATACCTGCCGCGCCTGATCTCGGGCGAACATGTTGGTGCGTTGGCCATGTCCGAGGCGTCTGCTGGATCCGATGTTGTGTCGATGAAGTTGCGTGCTGAAAAACGCAATGATCACTACCGGCTGAACGGCAACAAATACTGGATCACCAACGGGCCGGACGCGGATACTCTGGTCGTATATGCCAAGACCAACCCGGAGGTCGGATCGAAGGGCATCACCGCGTTTCTGATTGAGAAAGAGATGAAGGGCTTCTCGACCTCGCCCCATTTCGACAAGTTGGGGATGCGCGGTTCGAACACGGCCGAGCTGATCTTTGAAGATGTCGAGGTGCCGTTCGAAAACGTTTTGGGCGAAGAGGGTAAAGGCGTCGCCGTTCTGATGTCCGGGCTGGACTACGAACGTGTGGTTCTGGCCGGAATTGGAACCGGCATCATGGCGGCCTGTCTGGATGAGATCATGCCCTATATGGCCGAGCGTAAGCAGTTCGGCAAACCGATCGGCAGCTTCCAACTGATGCAGGGCAAGATCGCGGATATGTATACCGCGATGAATTCCGCCCGGGCCTATGTCTATGAGGTCGCCAAAGCCTGTGACCGGGGCGACGTGACCCGTCAGGATGCGGCTGCGTGCTGTCTTTATGCTTCAGAACAGGGCATGTCGCAGGCGCATCAGGCTGTTCAGGCGATGGGTGGAGCAGGGTTCCTGTCCGACTCGGCGGTCAGCCGGATTTTCCGCGATGCCAAGCTGATGGAGATTGGCGCGGGCACCAGCGAAATCCGCCGGATGCTGATCGGTCGGGAACTGATGAACGAGATGCGCTGAGAGAAGAAAACGCTTCGCAGACGAGGGAACTGCGAAGCGCTTTCCTTGTAAGGATCAGAACTTATGAACGTAGGATACGCCGACAAGGAAGGGATCGATATCGGCTTTGCCGATCTTGGTTCCGTTCAGCTTGACGTCCGTGTCGATGTCGAACCAGCGTACGTTCAGACGGACAGCGCCATTGTCCGAGACCATGTAGTCCAGACCGGCCTGCAGCGAGACGCCGAAAGAGTCATCGACCTTCAGATCACCCAGTGCGGACTGTTCGTCAAAGAAGATGGTGTAGTTCAAACCGGCACCGACATAGGGCTTCCATGCGCTGTTGGTCGGGAAGTGATAGTTCAGCGACAAGGTGGGCGGCAGGTGCTTGACGGTGCCAGCCTCTGTGCTTCCGCCAAGGGTTACGGTGTGCTTGAACGGTGTCGCGGCCAGCAGTTCGATGCCAAGATTGTCACGGATGAAATACTCGGCAGTGAAGATCGGGCGGGTATCCGAGTCGATCTCGGCCTTTTGTCCGGCCAGCGTGCCATTATCGGACTTGGGGTTGAGGTAACCGACACCGACACCGACGGTCCAATCACCCTGCGATTGGGCAAAGGCGGGGGCGGCAAGCGCCACCAGCGCGGTGGAAAGTGTCAAAGCGGCGAGTTTGTTGGTCATGGTCTTGCCTTTGGTTCAGTTGATGAGATTGAATTGACAGCCGCGCGGTCCGCGCACTCTGATCTGCATCAAATCTGTGTGACGGGGTCATCGGAGGTTTCTCCGGTAAGGCCCTTGAAAATAAGGGAATTGCAGCGTGCCAGAAGCTAATCGCATACCGGGTTTGCGTTCAGCGGGGGGCTGGGATGTCCCATCGCGCCTGAACATGGCGCGTCAGTGTCTTGCACACGCACCGGATCAGGTTGCCGTGATCGACTTGACCGGAAGCGACGAGCGGCGCGTCACCTACGGGCAGCTTGCTGAAATGACAGACGGGATCGCGCGTGCGCTGTCGAAGAAAGTGCAGCCGGGGGATCGAGTAGGCGTGTTGCTCAGCCAATCGCCGTGGTGTGCAGCGGCGCATTTGGCGATCTGGAAAATCGGTGGCATCTCGGTTCCCTTGTTCAAACTGTTCAAGCAGGATGCCTTGCGATCCCGAGTGGGTGATGCCGGGGCGCAGGTTGTGCTGACCGACCCGGACGGCGCGACGCTGTTAGGCGAATTGGCAGAACCGCTCATGGCGGACCAGATTGGTGAAGACGGGGGCGTAGTTCCTTTTGCCGACACCGGGCCAGAGGATCCGGCTGTGTTGATCTATACCTCTGGCACCACGGGCAGCCCGAAAGGCGCGTTGCATGGCCACCGGGTGCTGACCGGCCACCTGCCAGGGGTTTCGATCAGCCACAACAACCTGCGCGAAGGCGACTGCCTCTGGACACCGGCCGATTGGGCATGGATCGGCGGGCTGTTCGATGTGCTGATGCCCGGTCTTGCGCTGGGCGTTCCAGTGGTTGCAGCGCGGCTGGACAAGTTCACCCCCGAAGCCTGCGCCGATGTGATCGCGCGCGCTGGTGTGCGGAACGTGTTCTTTCCCCCAACGGCACTTCGAATGCTCAAGGCTTCTGATCAGGCACTTCCCGGGCTACGGTCAGTCGCGTCCGGGGGTGAGCCACTGGGGGCCGAGATGTTAGCCTGGGGGCAGGAGGCGTTCGGTCTAACGATCAACGAATTCTACGGCCAGACCGAATGCAACATGGTTGTCTCTTCCTGCTCAGATGACTTCCCTGTGCGGCCCGGTTGCATAGGCAAACCGGTCCTGGGGCACGAAATTGCGGTGATCGACGAGGACGGCAACCCGACGGCTGATGAGGGTGACGTGGCCATCCGGCGAGGCTCGGCCTCAATGCTGTTGGAATATTGGAACCGCCCCGAGGCAACGGCTGAGAAATTTCGCGGCGATTGGCTGATTACCGGCGACCGCGGTGTGTGGGAGGGTGAGTACCTGCGTTTCGTAGGGCGCGACGATGATGTCATCACCTCGTCCGGTTATCGTATCGGCCCGGCAGAGATCGAGGATTGCCTGCTGACCCACCCGGCGGTGGCAACGGTGGGCGTGGTCGGCAAGCCCGACAAGCTGCGGACAGAAATCGTCAAGGCATATGTGGTTTTGAAACCGGCGGCTGACGCCTCGGAATCCGAGTTGCAGGAGTGGGTTAAAACCCGCCTTGCGCATTATTCTTACCCCCGTGAAGTGGCTTTTGTGCAAGAGTTGCCTTTGACCGTGACCGGAAAAGTAATCCGAAAGGAATTGAAGCGTCGCGCGTCTGAGGAGGAATGCCATGCCGGATAAATCCAGCGTCAGAACGGGAATTGAATTTAGCGCCACCGCAATTGCGGTCATTGGCGCTGCATGGGCAGGCAAGGCGTATTTCGAAAACTGGATGCAGGACACAATCGATAAGGCGGTCGAAGACAAAATTGCAGTCATAGAGCAACTGCAACTGGCAGACCTTCTGGTTTATTATGGTTATCCCGACGAGGCTATCTCTGAATTGCGCAAAGTAGCCGGTCGAGTGGCGAGCCTTGATGACGAAGACAAACGAAAAATTGCATTTTACGACAACTATTTAGATGCAATCTCTGCCTCTTACAGCACCCTGAAATATGAACCCGAAATCCGCATGCTGAGAAGTGTCTTCAGCACCGAGATGCAAACCGACGGATGGCATGATGAAAATCTGGCCTATGTCTCGATGTTTCTGCCGGAAGCGCAAGCGGACGAGAACTTTTATAATCGCGAGGTCGTCGGGCGTTTCAAACTTGCCGTAAGCCAGTACGAGGCGGATGGCTCCTATGACGATATGGGAAACGCCTATCGCAACCTATCCCTGGCCTATCTGTGCCGTGGGGATAACGAAGACGCCGTCGAGGCGATGGAGATGGCGGCCGAGATGTTGCCATTTGACTATTACTTCATGGTTCCGATGTCGGAGCTGGAAGATTTTCTGGAAGAGCCAGAGATCAAAAAACTGGACGCAGTTTGTTCCAGTAACGTGGCGCAAGGTTACGCGCGTCTGATGCAGAGCTTTGCAGTCAGCGAAAACCCCGTTCGAGAATTTCTAAGAGAGTACACAAGATGAAGCTCCGATCCTCTGCTTTGCCCTCGTCCGAAGGCTTCCGGGAAAACCGCGCAGCGCATCTGGATGCGTTTGCGCAAATTGCCGACGCCGCCGAGGCCGCCCGCATGGGCGGAGGCGAGAAATCCCGCGCACGGCATGAATCGCGGGGCAAGATGCTGCCGCGTCGTAGAGTGGCGAACTTGCTGGACCCAGGGTCTCCGTTCCTTGAGATCGGCGCGACGGCGGCGCATGCGATGTATGGCGACGCCGCGCCCTGTGCCGGGGTCATTGCAGGGATTGGCCGGATGCAGGGGCAAGAGGTCATGGTGGTGTGCAACGATGCCACCGTGAAGGGCGGCACATATTACCCGATGTCAGTCAAGAAGCACCTGCGCGCGCAGGAGATTGCCGAGGAAAACCAACTGCCCTGCATCTATCTGGTCGACAGTGGCGGCGCGAACCTGCCCAATCAGGATGAAGTCTTCCCCGACCGCGACCACTTTGGCCGCATCTTCTATAATCAGGCGCGGATGAGCGCGAAGGGCATCCCTCAGATCGCGGTGGTCATGGGATCATGTACGGCGGGTGGGGCTTATGTGCCCGCGATGTCGGATGTAACGATCATTGTCAGGGAACAGGGCACTATCTTTCTGGCCGGACCGCCTCTGGTCAAGGCCGCGACGGGTGAGGTGGTCAGCGCCGAAGACTTGGGTGGCGGAGATGTCCATACACGCCTATCCGGGGTGGCGGATTATCTGGCCGAGGATGACGCCCACGCGCTGGCTTTGGCGCGGCGGGCCGTAGGATCGCTGAACCGGCGCAAGCCACAGACGGTGGATTGGGCCAACCCCGAGGATCCGGCCTATGACCCCGAAGAAATTCTGGGCGTCGTCCCGGCCGATCTGCGCACGCCCTATGACATTCGCGAGGTGATCGCACGGCTGGTCGATGGCTCGCGCTTTGACGAATTCAAGCCGCGCTTTGGTGAGACGCTGGTGACCGGGTTCGCTCATGTCAAAGGCTGCCCGGTCGGGATCATCGCCAACAATGGCGTGCTGTTTTCCGAAGCGGCGCAAAAGGGTGCGCATTTTGTCGAACTGTGTTCGCAGCGCAAAATCCCCTTGGTATTCCTGCAGAACATCACTGGCTTCATGGTTGGTCGCAAATACGAAAACGAAGGCATCGCGCGGCACGGGGCCAAGATGGTGACGGCGGTGGCCACCACCAATGTGCCCAAAATCACCATGCTGGTGGGGGGCTCGTTCGGAGCGGGGAATTACGGCATGTCAGGCCGGGCCTACCAACCGCGGTTCCTGTGGACATGGCCGAACTCGCGCATTTCCGTGATGGGTGGAGAGCAGGCGGCGGGTGTTCTGGCTACCGTCAAGCGGGACGGGATTGAACGCCAAGGCGGAACTTGGTCGGCGGAAGAAGAGGCCGAATTCAAGCGCCCCACGCTGGAGATGTTCGAAGAACAATCCCATCCGCTCTATGCCTCAGCGCGGCTGTGGGACGACGGAATTATCGACCCGCGCAAAAGCCGGGACGTGCTGTCCTTGTCGTTGAACGCGGCACTGAATGCGCCGATTGAGGAGACACGCTTTGGCGTGTTCAGGATGTAAGATGAGCACCGACCTGAAAAAAATAAAAGCGCGTTATCCCGATGCACAGACGTTCAAATTCGGCGACAGTGCAATCATGAGTGCCGAGCTTTTAGCGCTGGTTCGGGCAGGGCAAAAAACGGCGACCTGCGGCGCTCTGCGCGATTATCCCGAAGGCAGCCTTGATATCCCGGTTGTTGGGCGGCGCGATATTGCCCTTGAATGGGATGATCGTCCCGCATTGGTGATTGAGACGGTCGAGGTTTCGATCTGCCGCTATTGTGACATGACCGAAGACTTCGCCTTGGCCGAAGGTGAAAACGAAACGTTAGACGGGTGGCGTGAGGATCACCGGCGTTATTTTGAGCGTAACGGCGGGTTTGATCCCGAGATGGAATTGCTTTGCGAACGGTTCCGCCTGATCGAAGACCTGGTGGATAAGGGCTAAACTATGTTCAATAAAATCCTGATTGCCAACCGGGGCGAGATTGCTTGCCGGGTGATGGAAACCGCTCAGAAAATGGGCGTAACTTGCGTGGCTGTGTATTCTGATGCCGATGCGTCGGCCAGGCATGTGCAGATGGCGGACGAGGCTGTTCATATCGGTGGTGCGGCGCCGGCTGAGAGTTACCTCAAGGGCGACGTGATCATTCAAGCCGCGCTCGATACCGGGGCGCAGGCGATCCATCCGGGTTACGGTTTTCTCTCGGAAAACCCCGATTTCGTGGATGCGGTCGAGGCGGTTGGCCTGACCTTCACTGGCCCTTCGGCGGATGCGATCCGCAAGATGGGTCTCAAAGACGCGGCCAAAGTATTGATGGAGCAGGCGGGCGTGCCGGTTGTTCCGGGGTATCACGGCGACAATCAGGACCCCGAGCATCTGGCGGGTGCGGCCGACACGATTGGCTATCCGGTCCTGATCAAGGCCGTCGCGGGTGGCGGTGGCAAAGGCATGCGGCTGGTCGAGCGGCCCCAGGATTTTACCGAGGCATTGGACAGCGCCCGGGGTGAGGCCCGCACCGCATTTGGCAATGATGCTGTTCTGGTCGAGAAATTCGTCTCCAAGCCCCGCCATATCGAGGTTCAGGTGTTTGGCGACGGCACCCATGCGGTGCATCTGTTTGAACGCGACTGCTCGCTGCAACGCCGACATCAGAAGGTGATCGAAGAAGCTCCGGCCCCGGGCATGACCGTTGAGATGCGCGACGCGATGGGGCAGGCGGGTGTACGTGCCGCCGAGGCCATCGGTTACAAAGGCGCGGGCACGGTTGAATTCATCGTGGATGCCTCGGACGGGCTGCGTCCGGACAGGTTCTGGTTCATGGAGATGAACACCCGCCTGCAGGTTGAACACCCGGTGACCGAGGCGATTACCGGCGTGGACCTTGTCGAATGGCAGTTGCGTGTTGCAGCGGGCGAGAGCCTGCCGAAGCAGCAGAGTGACCTGTCGATCTCAGGCCATTCCTTCGAAGCGCGGCTTTATGCCGAGGATGTGCCAAAGGGTTTTCTGCCGGCGACCGGTACACTTACCCATCTGCGCTTCCCGGCGGCATGCCGCGCAGATAGCGGCGTGCGTGCGGGTGATACGATCAGCCCCTGGTATGATCCGATGATCGCGAAGGTGATCGTGCACGGCCCCACACGCGCTGTCGCATTGGAACAATTGCATCGCGCCCTGAAAGGCACAGAGGTTGCGGGGACAGTCACGAACCTTGGCTTTCTGGGCGCACTGACGCGGCATCCGGGCTTTGCCGTCGGTGATGTTGATACTGGCCTGATTGGTCGCGATCTGGATGCGCTGGCCCGTGCAGAGCCGATCCCGGCGTCTTCGATCGTCGCGGCCGCGATGACGGCTTTGGATCTGGTGGATACAGTTGAGGAAACAGGGTTTTCGCTATGGGCCCCATTGCATCGCGCGGTCCATTTGCGGGCAGGTGATGATATTGATCTGGACGTTCAGGTAGAAGGTCAGAACCGTCAGGTCTGGCAGGTCGGAGAACACACGATCCTTGCCCAGCGCGGTCCGGGCGGTTGGATGATCGACGGAGCCCCAATGCCCCGCGTGTCTGTCTCTGGGTCGCAGATCACAGTCTTTGAAAACTATGGTCAAGTCCTGGAAATTGTTGATCCATTGGACCGCGATGCCGGTGCCGCTGGCGACACCAATGTGATTGAGGCCCCGATGCCGGGTCTGGTCAAAGCTGTCTTTGCGCAGGTGGGTCAAGCCGTGCAAGAAGGCGACCGGCTGGCAATCCTCGAAGCCATGAAAATGGAACATTCCCTGCTGGCCGCCCGGGACGGCATCGTTGCCGAAGTGCTGGCGGATGCCGGGGCGCAGGTCGAGGCTGGGGCCGCGTTGGTCCGGCTGGAGGAGGAATGAACTGTCCCCTTCTCGAACAACGTGGCACAGTCGGATCGAATGCGGCAATCAGAGAAAGACACAGCAATGGGTGAACGGGTCGAAATCTTCGAAGTGGGTCCGCGCGACGGTCTGCAAAACGAAAAGCGCGAAATTGCAGTGGCGGAAAAGGTGGCTCTGGTCGATTGCCTGAGCAAGGCCGGTTTCAACCGCATCGAAGTGGCCAGTTTTGTCTCGCCCAAATGGGTGCCGCAAATGGCGGGCAGCGCGGACGTGTTGGCCGGGATCAAACGGGCCGACGGCGTCCGGTATGGAGCGCTGACACCGAACATGCAGGGATACGAAGACGCTTTGGCCGCAAAGGCGGATGAGATCGCGGTATTCGCTTCGGCTTCGGAAGGGTTCTCAAAAGCCAATATCAACGCGACTATCGAAGAATCCATCGACCGCTTTGTCCCGATCCTTGAAGCTGCGCGCCACATCGACCTGCCTGTACGTGGGTATGTGTCCTGCGTGACTGATTGCCCCTATGACGGACCAACGCCGCCCGAGAAAGTGGCTGAAGTTGCGGACCGGCTGTTTTCGATGGGGTGTTACGAAGTATCGCTGGGGGACACGATCGGGCAGGGCACGCCCGACACTATCGCCCATATGTTGCTGGCCGTGCGCGAACGCGTTCCGGTGACGCGGCTGGCGGGGCATTTCCACGACACCAACGGGCGGGCCATCGACAATATCGACGCTGCGCTGGCGCTGGGCGTTCGGGTGTTCGACAGCGCTGTTGGCGGTTTGGGTGGGTGTCCTTACGCGCCGGGCGCTGCCGGAAACGTCGCCACCGAAGCTGTTGTGGCTCATTTGGAGCGGCTTGGATATCAGACCGGCCTCGACCTTGTAGTCATCGAAGAGGCCGCGCAGATGGCACGCGCCATGCGATCCCAGTAAGGAGCGGACATGTTTGAAACGATTGCGGTGACCACGGATGCGCGTGGTGTGGCCACTCTGACCCTGAACCGTGCCGACAAGCACAACGCCATGTCGGCGCAGATGATCACTGATCTTACGCAAGCCGCGCACCAGCTTGGAAGCGACGACGCAGTGCGTGTTGTTGTACTGACCGCTGCGGGCAAAAGCTTTTGTGCTGGCGGTGATCTGGGGTGGATGCAATCTCAGATGGCGGCAGAATCCGAGACCAGGTTTGTCGAGGCGCGTAAGCTGGCCGAAATGTTGCAAGCGCTGAACACGTTGCCCAAACCGCTGATCGGCGCGATCCACGGCAATGCCTTTGGCGGCGGTGTGGGGTTGGCGTCGGTTTGTGATGTAGCGATCGGAGTGGACACGGTCAAAATGGGGCTGACAGAGACCAAGCTGGGTCTGATCCCGGCCACGATTGGCCCATATGTCATCGCCCGCATGGGCGAAGCCAGCGCGCGGCGCGTGTTCATGTCGGCCCGGATATTCGAAGCCGCAGAAGCGGTGGAGCTGGGCCTGCTGGCCAGAATTGTGCCCGCGGCCGACCTGAATGATGCGGTTGAGGCCGAAGTCCTGCCCTATCTTGCCTGTGCACCCGGCGCGGTGGCATCGGCCAAGCAATTGGTTCGCCAGCTGGGGCCGCGCATTGACGATGCCGTGATCGACCACACGATCCGCGAGCTGGTTGACAGGTGGGAAACCGAAGAGGCCAAGGAAGGAATCGGCGCATTCTTTGAAAAAAGAAAACCTGCATGGATTAGTAAGGTTTAGGCGCCACTTGTGATGCGGCCGCGATTGTGTGGGTGACCTTCTGTGACAGAGCTTCGATAAGTCGAATATTAACCCCCTGTGCGTTTGTGTTCGGTTGACCCTCTGACCCCGCAGGGATAGAGAATGTCCAGTCAACACGCCAATTGACGGCGCTCCCTTTCGGGGTATGCGCAGGAAAGGAGCTGTACGTGGAAGACCTATTGCGGGAGTATCTCCCGATTCTGGTGTTTCTGGCCGTAGCTGTGGGCCTTGGAATCGTTTTGATTCTGGCGGCAGTCGTTCTGGCGGTCCGCAATCCCGACCCCGAGAAAGTCAGCGCATATGAATGTGGTTTCAACGCGTTCGATGATGCGCGGATGAAGTTTGATGTCCGGTTCTATCTGGTCGCGATTCTCTTCATCATATTCGACTTGGAAATCGCGTTTCTGTTCCCCTGGGCTGTCGGCTTCAAGGACATCAGCGATGTTGGCTTCTGGTCCATGATCGTGTTCCTGGGCGTTCTGACCATCGGCTTTGCCTATGAATGGAAGAAGGGGGCCCTGGAATGGGAGTGATGACGGGTGCAAACACCGCCGGCGTCGACAAAGAAGTCGCCACCCAGGCCCTGAATGCCGAGCTGCAGGACAAAGGGTTTCTGCTGACCTCGACCGAGGACATCATCAACTGGGCTCGCACCGGCTCGCTGCACTGGATGACTTTTGGTCTGGCCTGTTGCGCGGTTGAGATGATGCACACCTCGATGCCGCGTTACGATGCGGAACGGTTTGGCATCGCGCCCCGTGCTTCCCCCCGTCAGTCGGACGTGATGATCGTGGCTGGCACCCTGACCAACAAGATGGCCCCCGCTCTGCGCAAGGTTTATGACCAGATGCCCGAGCCGCGCTACGTGATCTCAATGGGCTCCTGCGCCAATGGCGGTGGCTACTACCACTACTCATATTCCGTTGTGCGTGGTTGCGACCGTATTGTTCCAGTGGACATCTACGTCCCCGGCTGCCCCCCGACCGCTGAGGCGCTGCTGTACGGTCTGATGCAGTTGCAACGCAAAATCCGCCGTACCGGCACCATCGTGCGCTGAGGAGAGAGTTGATGAGCGAAGCACTCAAAGAACTCGGCACCCAGCTGGAATTGAAGCGAACTGACTGTGTTCTGTCCTGGGATGTCACCCATGGTGAGTTGAACGTGGATGTGGCGCTGTCGAACGTTGTAGAGTTCATTGAATTCCTGAAGTCTGACCGCAGCTGCCAGTTCTCCACGCTCGTCGATATCACCGGCGTCGACTACCCCGAACGCGCCAAGCGTTTTGACGTGGTCTATCACTTCCTGTCGATGTATCAGAACCAGCGCATCCGCCTGCGGGTCTCGATCCGCGAAGAGGACATGGTACCTTCGATCGTGGACGTGCATCCCTCGGCCAATTGGTTTGAGCGCGAAGTGTTCGACATGTTTGGCATCCTGTTCTCGGGCCACCCGGATCTGCGGCGCATCCTGACCGACTATGGATTCCGTGGCTATCCGTTGCGCAAGGATTTCCCAACCACAGGATACACCGAAGTTCGCTATGACGAGGCCCAAAAGCGCGTTGTGTATGAGCCGGTATCGCTGGTCCAGGAATACCGTCAGTTCGATTTCATGTCCCCGTGGGAGGGCGCGAATTACATACTGCCGGGTGATGAAAAGCAGGAGGCTGAATAATGGGTGGCATTTGGTGGCTGATCCTGTCTGCGCTGACCATCATCCCGATGGTGAAGATATTGCCGTTTTTCGGGATCAATAAATTCTGGTGCCTTCTTTGTCTGGTTCCATTCGGCACGATCGCGTTGCTGTGGTGGGTCGGGCTGAAACTGCAAGAGTTGGAGCGCCGATAAGATGCTGATGCTGCTGGGGGAACTGATCGCTTTGGGTGCGCTGGGGGTCCTGCTGGCAGGGGCTGCGGCCAAGGCTGTCGAGGCGGAAAAGGTCCGGGTTCGGGCTGATGCGAAAAAGAAACGGGGGCGTTGATGGACGGCTCAAGATACGATGACGGCAGCACTGACGCGCTGAGCGGAGAACAGAAGATCCGCAATTTCAACATCAACTTCGGCCCGCAACACCCTGCGGCGCACGGGGTTTTGCGTCTTGTGCTTGAGCTGGACGGCGAGATCGTTGAACGCTGTGACCCGCATATCGGCCTGCTGCACCGTGGCACCGAAAAGCTGATGGAAAGCCGGACCTATCTGCAGAACCTACCGTATTTCGACCGCCTGGATTATGTGGCGCCGATGAATCAGGAACACGCCTGGTGCCTGGCCATCGAAAAGCTGACCGGCGTCGAGGTGCCGCGCCGAGGCTCGCTGATCCGGGTTTTGTATTCCGAGATCGGGCGTATTCTGAACCACCTTCTGAACGTGACCACGCAAGCGATGGATGTAGGCGCGTTGACCCCGCCTTTGTGGGGCTTCGAAGAGCGCGAAAAGCTGATGGTGTTCTACGAACGTGCCTGCGGTGCCCGCCTGCACGCGGCCTATTTCCGACCCGGCGGTGTCCATCAGGACCTGCCGCCGGAACTGCTGGACGATATCGAGACGTGGAGCCACGAGTTCCCCTCTGTTCTGAACGATATCGATGGTCTGTTGACCGAAAACCGCATCTTCAAGCAGCGCAACGCCGATATCGGTGTCGTGACCGAGGAAGATATCCAGAAATACGGGTTCTCGGGCGTGATGGTCCGTGGATCGGGGCTGGCATGGGACCTGCGACGCGCGCAGCCCTATGAATGCTATGACGAGTTCGAGTTTCAGATCCCCGTCGGCAAAAACGGCGACTGCTATGATCGCTATCTGGTGCGTATGGAAGAGATGCGCCAGTCGTTGTCGATCATCCAGCAGGCCATTGTCAAAATCCGTGACTGCCCCGGTGACGTTCTGGCACGCGGCAAGATCACTCCGCCGAAACGTTCGGACATGAAAACCTCGATGGAAAGCCTGATCCATCACTTCAAGTTGTACACTGAAGGCTTCCATGTGCCCGCAGGCGAGGTCTATGCCGCTGTCGAGGCTCCCAAGGGAGAGTTCGGCGTCTATCTGGTCGCTGATGGCACGAACAAACCCTACCGCGCCAAGCTGCGCGCGCCGGGTTTCCTGCACCTGCAAGCCATGGACCATATCGCCGGGGGCCACCAACTGGCCGACGTCGCCGCGATCATCGGGACAATGGATGTCGTGTTCGGAGAGATTGACCGGTGAGACGCCTTGCTTTGATCCTGGCGCTTGCAGCCGCCACACCGTTGCAGGCCGCCTCGACCCATCCAACGGCAAAAGTGCTTGAGGTGATGCGCGAGAACGGCTGCCGGTTGGATGTATCGCGCGCCGAGGAGGCCTTTTCTGCCCATGACTTGCGACCCGAAGACGTCAGCGCTGTGATTAATTCCTGGGCTGAACAGGGGGTGGCCGGGCTGGACGGTGCGGCATTCGAAATTGCTCCGGCGATCTGCGGTGCGCATGGGCTGGCACCCGAGGATACGGCGGGCCGTGCCGATGCGCTTTATGATTTTGTGCGTCTGAACGGGTGTCGCATGGTCGAAGAAGAAGCTCAGATCAAATTGCGCCCCGCCGGTTTTACACAGGCTGAAACGCCCGATCTGATTGCCCGCCTTGTCGATCAAGGTCGTGCGCATCAGGAAGACCCCTATGTTATCGTGATCGGAGATGCCTGCTAATGCTGCGCCGTCTGCACCCCGAACAACCTGAAAGCTTTGCCTTCACTGCTGCCAACCAGCAGTGGGCCACAGCACAGATCACCAAATACCCTGACGGCCGTCAGGCCAGCGCGGTTATCCCGCTGTTGTGGCGCGCGCAGGAACAAGAAGGCTGGCTGAGCCGTCCCGCGATTGAATCCGTCGCCGACATGTTGGGCATGGCCTATATCCGCGTGCTCGAGGTTGCGTCGTTCTACTTCATGTTCCAACTGCAACCGGTTGGAACTGTCGCGCATATTCAGGTCTGCGGAACGACCTCCTGCATGATCTGTGGGGCCGAAGACCTGATCGCGGTTTGCAAGGAGAAGATCGCTGCCAAACCGCATGAGCTTTCAGTTGATGGCAAATTGAGTTGGGAAGAGGTGGAATGCCTCGGGTCCTGCACCAATGCGCCGATGGCGCAGATCGGCAAGGACTACTATGAAGACCTGACTGCAAAGAGCTTCGGCAAGATCATTGACGATCTGGCCGCCGGTAAAGTGCCGACGCCGGGCCCGCAGAATGGCAGATACGCGGCAGAACCGCTGAGCGGTTTGACCAGCCTCACCGACTACGATGCCGGGAAACCGCAGTACAACGCCAGTGTCGAACTGGCCGAGGATCTTGGTGATACGGTCAAACGCATCGACGGGACCGAGGTTCCGATCTTGACGCCATGGCTGGGCAAAGACGGCAAGGCTACAGCGACCAAGGCTGCGCCGAAGCCTCCAAAGGCCCCGGCACCCGCCAAACCCGCCGTGAAGCAGGCGGAAGAGGCAAAGAAGGCCCAGATCAAAGAAGATCAGCCCGAAACTCTGACCGCCGCGCGGGATGGCAAAGCGGACGACCTCAAGATGCTGAATGGTGTGGGTCCCAAGCTTGAACAGACGCTGAACGAACTTGGCTTTTTCCACTTCGACCAGATCGCTGCATGGACGCCGGAACAAGTGGCCTGGGTAGATGCGCGGCTGAAGTTCAAGGGCCGGATCGAGCGGGACGGTTGGATCGAACAAGCAGCCCAACTGGCGACAGGCGAAGAAACCGAATTTGCGAAACGTGCCAAAGAAGACGGCACCTACAAAGACTGAATAGGACGGTGCCCGTTCGGGGCATCTAGGTGAGATGGACAAAGAAAAAGAACAGGCCATGGCCCGCAAGGGCCGACATATCGGGGTGGTCATCGCGGTGACCATGCTGTTGTGGCTTGCCATTTCGTTGTTCATCGGCCCGGCACTGGGATTGCCCGGGCGCTATGCGCTGCTGTTTGATTTCGCCGCTTTGGCGGGTTTCATCTATGCGGGCGTGAACATTTTTCAACTCTGGCGCATGCGTCAGGACAGCTGAAGGTAAGACATGATGCTGAAGGATCAGGACAGGATCTTTACCAATATCTACGGGATGCATGAGCGTACGCTGAAAGGCGCGCAGACCCGCGGGCATTGGGACGGCACAGCTGGCCTGATTGGGAACGGGCGTGACTGGATCATCCAGACGATGAAGGACTCGGGCCTGCGCGGTCGCGGCGGTGCGGGTTTCCCCACCGGTCTGAAATGGTCGTTCATGCCCAAGGAAAGCGACGGTCGTCCGGCCTATCTGGTGGTGAACGCGGACGAATCCGAGCCCGGCACCTGCAAAGACCGTGAGATTATGCGCCACGATCCGCATACGCTGATCGAAGGCTGCCTGATCGCGTCTTTCGCGATGAATGCACATACCTGCTATATCTACCTGCGTGGTGAGTACATCCGCGAGCGCGAGGCACTGCAAGCCGCGATTGATGAGGCCTATGATGCCGGATTGCTGGGCAAAAACGCCGCCGGTTCGGGTTGGGATTTCGACCTGTTTCTGCATCACGGGGCCGGGGCGTATATCTGCGGTGAGGAAACAGCCCTGATCGAAAGCCTTGAGGGCAAGAAGGGCATGCCGCGCATGAAACCTCCGTTCCCGGCGGGGGCGGGGCTTTACGGCTGCCCGACCACGGTGAACAACGTGGAATCCATCGCCGTTGTGCCGACCATTCTGCGCCGTGGTGCGGATTGGTTTGCTGGATTTGGCCGCCAGAACAATGCGGGCACCAAGCTGTTTGCGATCTCGGGCCACGTAAATAACCCCTGCGTGGTTGAAGAGGCGATGTCGATCCCGTTTGAGCAACTGATCGAAACCCATTGCGGCGGCATTCGTGGCGGCTGGGACAACCTGCTGGCCGTGATCCCCGGCGGTTCATCAGTTCCTTGTGTCCGCGGTGAAAACATGCGCGACGCCATCATGGATTTCGACCATTTGCGCAATGATCTGGGGTCCGGTCTGGGGACGGCGGCTGTGATCGTGATGGACAAGTCTACGGACATCATCAAAGCGATCTGGCGTTTGTCGAAGTTCTATAAACATGAAAGCTGTGGTCAGTGTACCCCTTGCCGAGAAGGCACCGGCTGGATGATGCGCGTGATGGACCGTCTGGTGCGGGGTGAGGCCGAACTGGAAGAGATCGACATGTTGTTTGACGTGACCAAGCAAGTCGAGGGCCACACGATCTGTGCATTGGGCGATGCGGCGGCCTGGCCGATCCAGGGCCTGATCCGCAACTTCCGCGAAGAGATTGAAGACCGTATCAAGGCCCAGAAATCGGGCCGTATGGGCGCGATGGCGGCGGAGTGATCAAGTTGCGGGATATCGGATCAAACCCAAACCACGTTGAGATCAAGGAGTTGAACTAATGGAAACTTTTGCTGAGTATTCACATGCAATCGCATCCCTCGTGGTCTTTACGTTGATCATTCTGGCGCTTGCGCCGTTTTCCGCGCTGGCCAAACAGGGCAAGGGATTGGCCCCAGGGGCAACGCCGGAACAGGACTATTCCGACAAGGCGTATCGCCTGAACCGGGCTTATCTGAACGGGACCGAGACGTTGCCGGCCTATGTCGCTGTCACGGTCGCGGCCATGTTGCTTGGGGTCAGCCCGTTCTGGGTGAACCTATTGGCATCGGTCGCTCTGATTGCGCGCATCGTCATGCTGGTTATTCACATGCGTGGTATTGGACAACCGCACAGCGGCGTTCGGTCAGTATCCTACGTTGTCGGATGGGCCTGCATGGTTGTGATGGGCTTCATGGCATTGGTGGCGGCGTTCTAATGGAAAAGAAAGGTACTTATTCGTTGACTGGATCAAAGTTCAGGATGGGACGTGTGGTACTGACCGCCGCCTTGGGTGCTGCAGTTTTTGTCTCGGCCTGCGGCACGTCGTCAAGTGATCGAATTCTCTTTGATGGCAAGGCCTTCCGGGCCAAAGCGAAAGCCGTCGACAAAAAGAACGCTCCGACGGATTTTACGGTTGTGGTGAACGGCGTGTCCGCGTCTTTGGATGGCGCGCGCGAAGCGGGACGGCACGAAGGAACCAAATTCTGTATCGACGCCTTTGGGACTTCTAAAATTAACTGGAAAGTCGGACCCGACACCGAACCGCAGAATTTGCGCATCACCGACAATAAATTGACCTTTGCAGGAACCTGCCAGCGACCATGAACCGGTTTTTCGCATATCAGAGCGTGACGCAGGGCGTGTTATTGAATAGCGCGCCAGTCCTGGATCGTTTTGGCCTGTCCAAGACGAAAGGATTTGTCATGTCTGGTGTGAAACTGCTTATTGTGTTGTCTGTTCTGGCTATTCCGGCTGCGGTCGCGGCAAAGCCGCCCTTGCGCGAAGTCAAAGAGATTGACGACGAACTCTATTACATCGCTATCGCAAACGAGATTTCGGATTACTGCCCGTCGATCAGCGGGCGCAGGCTGAAGGCGATTGGCGTGATGTGGGGGCTTAAGTCCAAAGCGAACAGTCTGGGGTATTCGGACGGCGAAATCCGCGCTTACGTGGAATCGGATGCCGAAAAGGACCGGATGCGTGCCAAAGGCGAGACGTATCTGGCCGCGAACGGTGTGTCTTATGACAATCCCAAATCTTTCTGCACGCTGGGGCAGTCAGAGATTGAAAGAAACAGCGCCATTGGCGTGTATTTGAGGGCGAACTAGACCATGTCTGACCTCCGCAAAGTGAATATCGACGGGCAGGAAATCGAAGTCGATGGTGCGATGACGCTGATCCAGGCCTGTGAGCAGGCCGGGGTCGAGGTGCCGCGCTTTTGCTATCACGAGCGTCTGTCGATCGCCGGGAATTGCCGGATGTGTCTGGTCGAAGTTGTCGGCGGCCCGCCCAAACCTGCGGCGTCGTGTGCAATGCAGGTGCGCGATCTGCGCCCGGGACCGGAAGGTCAGCCGCCAGAGGTCAAGACGAACTCGCCCATGGTCAAGAAAGCGCGCGAAGGGGTGATGGAGTTCCTGCTTATCAACCACCCGCTGGACTGCCCGATCTGCGATCAGGGTGGCGAGTGTGACCTGCAGGATCAGGCGATGGCGTATGGCATGTCGGGCTCGCGCTTTAAGGAAGCAAAACGTGCCGTGGACGATTTGGATCTGGGGCCGCTGGTCGGCACCGCGATGACTCGCTGCATCAGCTGCACCCGCTGCGTGCGGTTCACCACCGAGGTTGCCGGGATCACGCAGATGGGCCAGACCGGGCGTGGTGAAGATGCCGAGATTACGTCCTATCTGAACGAGACGCTGAATTCGAACTTGCAGGGCAATATTATTGACCTGTGCCCGGTTGGGGCGCTGACTTCGAAGCCTTACGCCTTTACCGCGCGGCCGTGGGAGCTGACCAAGACAGAATCCATAGACGTCATGGATGCGCTGGGGTCCAATATCCGTGTGGACACCAAGGGGCGCGAGGTTATGCGTTTCCTGCCGCGCAACCATGACGGCGTGAACGAAGAATGGATCAGCGATAAGACCCGGTTCGTCTGGGATGGCCTACGTCGCCAGCGTTTGGATAAGCCTTACGTGCGCGAAAACGGTAAGCTACGCCCGGCCTCGTGGCCCGAGGCGCTGACCAAAGTTGCCGAGGCGCTGAAAGAGGCGGAAAAGCCCGCGGGTATCGTTGGTGATCTGGCTCCGGTCGAGGCCACGTTCGCGCTGAAGAAATTGATCGAAGGGCAGGGCGGTGTTGTTGAATGCCGAACCGATGGAGCCAAGCTGCCTGCGGGAAATCGCGGTTCCTATGCTGGGACGGCCGCGATCGAGGATATCGACACAGCCGAGCGTATTCTGCTGATCGGAACGAACCCGCGCGACGAAGTTCCGGTTTTGAACGCGCGTATCCGCAAGGCTTGGGCACATGGGACCGAGGTGGCCTTGGTTGGGCCTGCAGTCGATTTGACCTACGCGTATCACCATATGGGCGACGACCGCGCGGCGTTGCAAAAGGTCGTCGATATGGGCGGCGATGATGAAATCAAGGGCAAAGCCTCGCTGGTCATCGTCGGGCAAGGTGCGCTGCTTGAGGCTGACGGCGCAGCTGTGCTGGCCGCTGCGCAAACGATTGCAGCCAATACCGAAAGTGGATTGCTGATCCTGCACAGTGCTGCGTCTCGCGTGGGGGCGATGGATGTGGATGCCACCAACGAAGGCGGCATGGATGCGGTTGGTGCGGCTGACGTGATCTACAACCTCGGCGCAGATGAGGTTGAAATCGGCGAAGGGGCCTTTGTGATCTATCAGGGCAGCCATGGTGATCGTGGCGCGCACCGTGCCGATGTGATCCTTCCTGGTGCCGCGTATACCGAGGAAAACGGCCTGTTCGTGAACACTGAAGGCCGCCCGCAACTGGCGATGCGTGCCGGGTTCGCCCCGGGTGAGGCGAAAGAGAATTGGGCCATCTTGCGGGCGCTGTCGGCAGAGCTGGGCGCTACGTTGCCTTTCGACTCGCTGGCGCAACTGCGCACAGCGTTGATCGAAGCCGTGCCGCATCTGGCCCAAATCGACCACGTGATCGAGAATGAGGTCCAGCCGTTGGATGCTGGCCCTCTGGGTCAGGCAACGTTCCGCAATGTGATCAGGGATTTTTATCTGACCAACCCGATTGCACGGGCGTCGCAGTTGATGGCCGAGCTTTCTGCTCAGGCGCAGTCTCGGAATACCGGGAAGATTGCGGCAGAATGAACCAGACCCGTTTCATATCGCTTTCAGAAGCCAACATCGCTTGCGGTGCGGGCACCAGGGAACTGCGCATGAAACGCAATGAAAAAGGTAGCGCGATGGCTGTGGATGCTGTTTACACCTATGCGCCGACCCAACCGCAAGATGCGCAGGCACTTGGCCTGATCATCACCCGCGAAAAATTGAATACCCACGGTGTGAGGACCAATGGCTGATTTCTTTAACACCCCAGGCGGAATAGCCATCATCATTCTGGCGCAAGTGCTTGCAGTTGTTGCCTTCGTGATGATTTCGCTGTTGTTCCTTGTTTACGGCGACCGCAAGATCTGGGCCGCCGTCCAAATGCGCCGCGGCCCCAACGTGGTTGGCGTCTATGGACTGCTGCAATCGGTGGCTGACGCCCTGAAGTACGTGGTAAAAGAGGTGGTCATACCCGCCGGGGCCGACCGCACTGTGTTCATCCTCGCTCCGCTGACCTCATTCGTATTGGCAATGATCGCCTGGGCCGTGATCCCGTTCAATGATGGCTGGGTGTTGTCGGATATCAATGTCGCAATCCTGTATGTCTTTGCCGTGTCCTCGCTGGAAGTTTATGGCGTGATTATGGGCGGTTGGGCCTCGAACTCAAAGTACCCGTTCCTTGGATCATTGCGCTCTGCGGCTCAGATGATTTCCTATGAAGTTTCCATTGGCCTGATCATTATCGGCGTAATCATCTCAACCGGCTCGATGAATTTCGGCCACATTGTCGAGGCGCAGGACGGTCGGTTCGGTTTCTTCAGCTGGTACTGGTTGCCGCATTTCCCGATGGTCTTCCTGTTCTTTATCTCGGCGCTGGCGGAAACCAACCGTCCACCGTTTGACCTACCCGAGGCGGAATCGGAACTGGTGGCGGGCTATCAGGTTGAATACTCGGCCACGCCTTTCCTGTTGTTCATGGCCGGCGAGTACATCGCTATCTTCCTGATGTGCGCGTTGACGACGCTGCTGTTCTTCGGCGGCTGGCTGTCTCCGATCCCGGGCCTGCCGGACGGCGTGCTGTGGATGGTCGCCAAGATGGCGTTCTTCTTCTTCCTCTTCGCGATGGTCAAGGCGATCACGCCCCGCTACCGCTATGACCAGCTGATGCGGTTGGGCTGGAAAGTCTTTCTGCCGTTCTCGCTGGCCTGGGTGGTCTTTGTGGCCTTCGCGGCAAAATTCGACTGGTTCTGGGGCGCGTTCGCGCGTTGGAACGTAGGAGGCTGATGATGCGTTGGCGAATTCTGTCTCTGGCCTTTGTTTACTTGGCCGTTAGTGCCTCGTTGCTTCATGCAAGAGGTACGGAAACGGTGTGGGAAAAAAATTATTTGGAAACGGCGCAATCGTATTGTGCCCCACAAGTTGAAGCTGTGATGCAGAATGCGGAACAAACGGCCAAACGCCTTTCCGAGGCAAAAATCGAGTGGGACTACGACATCCCTGAAAGCCAGCACCGTGCCTTCAATAAGATGGGTGCTTGGTCGATTGTGATGGCCAATCAACACATCCACTTGACGATATATATGAATACAATAAGAGAAGGGCATCCCGATGCAGGGCGACTGGTCAATGCAAACCAATCGCTTCTAGAAATGCTTGATTGCCTTTGGCCGGCTCGGGAAGATCGAGATCTGATTGATCAGATGGTGCTTTCCACGCCTATGGATGAATCAGGCGAAGGACTCACGTATTCTTCTTCCGATTTTTTGTTTTCTACGCTGGACCTAGCAGAGTGTTACCGTTGGAGAGAAGCCAGCCGTCGGGTGTTGGAAATACCGCAGCAATCGAAAGATGCCCAAACACGAATGTATGAGGTTTTGCAAGATACTGTCGGGCAATGCGAGGAGTCCCTATAGGATATGACCCAGATTGATTATACCCGCGCCGCCAAGTACTTCCTGCTGCAGGACTTCTGGGTCGGCATGAAACTGGGACTGAAGTATTTCTTCGCCCCCAAGGCCACCATCAACTACCCGCATGAAAAGGGCCCGCTTAGCCCACGTTTTCGTGGTGAGCATGCCCTGAGACGTTACCCGAACGGCGAGGAACGCTGCATCGCGTGTAAACTCTGCGAGGCGGTCTGCCCTGCGCAAGCAATCACTATCGACGCTGAACCGCGCGAAGACGGCAGCCGCCGCACCACGCGTTATGACATCGACATGACCAAGTGCATCTATTGCGGTTTTTGCCAAGAGGCCTGCCCGGTCGACGCCATCGTCGAAGGTCCGAACTTCGAATTCGCCACGGAAACCCGCGAAGAGTTGTTCTATGACAAGGAAAAGCTGCTTGATAACGGCGAACGCTGGGAAGCCGAGATCGCCCGCAATCTGGAAATGGACGCGCCGTACCGATGATGAAATTGCTCTTGTCCAAGCGAAAATCCTATCTCGTAATACTTGCGGGATTTTCGCTGATCTCTGTTCTTAATTGGTACAAGGGTTTCGATAGGCCCTACGATGCGTTTGTTGGCGGGGTTCTCGCTTGCATTTTGTTCTTTGCCGCCGATCTAGTGCTGTCGAAATACGAAAAGCCTGGACTAGACGTCCTTTTATACATTCTCGTCTTTGCGACGTGGACAGCATACTGGTTGCGCCCCCAATGACTGATACCCCAACAAATCCGTTCGAACTGATGATGAAGCAGGCTAAGGACATGGCCAAGGCGATGAATCCGGCGATGGAGAATTTCTCGCCCAAAGGGTTCGAGGCGCTGTGGCCGACCATGCCCAAAGAGGTCATGGAAATGATGTTCGGCAACACCGTCAACAAGGACGGGCTGGATGCCAAGACCCGCCTGCTGCTGACGTTGGCCGGTCTGACCTGTCAGGGCGCGCAAGCGGACGCGGCGGTGCGTCAGACCGTGCGCCACGCGCTTGAGGCCGGTGCCAGGAAACAAGAGATCGTGGAAGCGATCGGTCAGATGTCGGTCTTTGCCGGCATCCCGGCCATGACCCGCGCGCTGGAACTGGCGCAAGAGGTTCTGGGCGATAATGAGGATACGGATCAATGACCGTCTTTGCCTTCTACCTGTTTGCCATCAGTGCCATCACCGGCGGGCTGTTCACGGTGATCAGCCGCCAGCCAGTGCACTCGGTGCTGTGGCTGATCCTGTCGTTCCTGTCAGCGGCGGGGCTGTTCGTGCTGCTGGGGGCCGAGTTCGTGGCGATGCTGCTGATCATCGTCTATGTCGGCGCGGTCGCGGTGCTGTTCCTGTTTGTGGTGATGATGCTGGACGTGGATTTTGCCGAGCTCAAGGCCGAGATGGCGCGCTATATGCCGCTGGCCCTGCTGATCGGTCTGGTGATCCTGATGCAGTTCGTCATGGCCTTTGGGGCCTGGGACAGCGCGCAGGGTGCGGCAGCCAATCTGGCGCAGCCGATCCCGGTGGACCGGCACAACACTGAGGCCCTAGGTGTTATCCTTTATGATCAATACTTCCTTCTGTTCCAACTGGCGGGCCTGATCCTGCTGGTGGCCATGATCGGCGCCATCGTTCTGACTCTGCGCCACCGCAAGGACATCAAGCGTCAGGACATCGTCGGCCAGATGATGCGCGACCCGGCCAAGGCGATGGAGTTGAAGGACGTGAAACCGGGGCAGGGGCTTTAAGACGATGATCGGACTTGAACACTATCTTACGGTCGCGGCGACGCTGTTCGTCATCGGCATCTTCGGTCTCTTCCTGAACCGCAAGAACGTCATCATCCTGCTGATGAGCATCGAACTGATGCTGCTGGCGGTGAATATCAACCTCGTGGCGTTTTCCAGCTTCCTTGGCGATCTGGTCGGGCAGGTGTTTACGCTGTTCGTGCTGACCGTAGCTGCGGCTGAAGCGGCGATCGGGCTGGCCATTCTGGTCTGCTTCTTCCGCAACCGCGGCACCATCGCGGTTGAAGACGTCAACATGATGAAGGGGTAAGAGATTATGGAAACCACCATCCTCTTTGCCCCGCTGGTGGGCGCGCTGATCTGCGGGTTCGGCTGGAAGTTCATTGGCGAGAAAGCCGCCATGTGGACGGCGACGGGCCTGCTGTTTCTGGCCTGTCTGCTGTCCTGGATCGTGTTCTTCTCATTCGACGGTGTGACCCAGCAGATCGAGATCATGCGTTGGATCGAAAGCGGATCGCTGTCAACAAGCTGGGCCGTCCGACTGGATCGTCTGACCGCGATCATGCTGATCGTGGTGACGACTGTTTCAGCGCTCGTGCACCTCTATTCCTTCGGCTACATGGATCACGACCCGCAATGGCGCGAGGGCGAAAGCTATAAGCCGCGCTTCTTTGCCTATCTGTCGTTCTTCACCTTTGCCATGCTGATGCTGGTGACAGCGGACAATCTGGTTCAGATGTTCTTTGGCTGGGAAGGTGTGGGTGTAGCCTCGTACCTGCTGATCGGGTTCTATTATCGCAAGCCCACGGCCAATGCGGCAGCGATGAAAGCGTTCATCGTAAACCGGGTTGGCGACTTTGGCTTTGCTCTGGGCATCTTCGCGTTGTTCTTCCTGACGGACAGCATCAATTTCTCGGATATTTTCGCCTCGGCCCCTGCGCTGGCCGAAGAGAAGCTGCACTTCCTGTGGGGTGAGTGGACCGCCATCGAGGTGATCTGCGTTCTGCTGTTCATCGGCGCGATGGGCAAATCGGCGCAGCTGATCCTGCACACCTGGTTGCCAGACGCGATGGAAGGCCCGACACCTGTGTCGGCGCTGATCCACGCCGCAACCATGGTGACGGCGGGTGTGTTCCTGATCTGCCGGATGTCGCCATTGATGGAATTTGCGCCGGGTGCCACCGGGTTCATTACCTTCCTTGGGGCCTCGACCGCGTTTTTTGCCGCAACCGTTGGCCTGGTTCAGACCGACATCAAGCGCGTCATTGCCTATTCGACCTGCTCTCAGTTGGGCTACATGTTCGTGGCCGCGGGTGTTGGCATGTATTCGGCAGCGATGTTCCACTTGCTGACCCACGCCTTCTTCAAGGCGCTGTTGTTCCTTGGCGCAGGTTCGGTGATCCACGCGATGCATCATGAGCAGGAGATGACCGAATATGGCGGCCTGCGGAAGAAGATCCCCTATACATTCTGGGCGATGATGATCGGCACCCTTGCGATTACAGGCGTCGGCATCCCACTGACCCAAATTGGGTTCGCCGGGTTCCTGTCCAAGGATGCCATCATCGAAAGCGCTTTTGCCGGCGGCACCGGATATGCCTTCTGGATGCTGGTGATCGCGGCGGCGTTCACGTCATTCTACAGCTGGCGTCTGATTTTCCTGACCTTTTACGGCGAAGAACGTGGCGACAAGCATACGCATGAGCACGCGCATGAAAGTCCGATGACCATGCTGGTGCCGCTGGGTGTTCTGTCCTTGGGCGCGGTGTTTGCCGGGATGATCTGGTATGGCAACTTCTTTGGTCACACAGACAAGGTCGGCAAGTTCTACGGAATACCGGTGGCTGAGGCGTCCGAGCATGCAGAGGCCAGTGATCACGGTACAGCCGATACGACCCATGGAGACGATACGCATGCGGATGAGGCGCACGCGGATGAAAGCCATGGTGATGACGCCGGACACGAAGAAAAAGCGGCGCACGGCGACGACCACCATTACGTCTTTGCGGGTGAGCCGGGCGAGGGCGCGATTTACATCGCGCCGGACAACCATGTTCTGGACGATGCGCATGCTGCCCCCAAGTGGGTCAAGGTTTCGCCCTTTGTCGCCATGGCTTTGGGCTTTATCGTGGCCTTCTGGTTCTACATCGTGAACACGTCGCTGCCGGCGCGTTTGGCGCAGAACCAGCGCCCCCTGTACCTGTTCCTGCTGAACAAGTGGTACTTTGACGAGATCTATGACGCGGTCTTCGTCAAACCCACCATCGCCCTTGGCCGATTCCTGTGGAAACGCGGTGACGGCAACACCATTGACGGTTTCCTCAACGGGCTGGCCATGGGTGTTGTACCCTTCTTTACCCGCCTCGCTGGCAAGGCGCAGACGGGCTACATCTTTACTTACGCCTTCTGGATGGTTCTGGGTATCGCTGCCCTTGTCACCTGGATATCGATCGGCGGAGGCGCACACTAATGGATAATATCCTCTCCATCGTCACCTTCATCCCCGCTGTGGCAGCAGGCATTCTGGCCCTGTTCCTGCATGGCGAGGACGTGGCGGCTCAGCGCAATGCCAAATGGGTCGCACTGGTGGCAACCACGGTGACGTTCCTGGTCTCGATCGGCATTTACACTGGTTTTGATCCGTCCAACACCGGCTTCCAGATGGTGGAAGAAGGCGAATGGCTACTGGGTCTGAAATACAAGATGGGTGTGGACGGTATCAGCGTTCTGTTTGTCTTGTTGACAACCTTCATCATGCCTCTGACCATTCTGGCCAGTTGGCACGTCACGGACCGCGTCAAAGAATACATGATCGCCTTCCTGTTGTTGGAAACGCTGATGCTGGGCGTGTTCATGGCGCTGGATCTGGTGCTGTTCTACCTGTTTTTTGAGGCAGGTCTGATTCCGATGTTCCTGATCATCGGCATCTGGGGCGGTGCGAACCGGGTTTATGCCAGCTTCAAGTTTTTCCTCTACACCTTCCTTGGATCAGTGCTGATGCTGGTGGCGATGGTCGCGATGTATGCGGACGCGGGCACTACGGATATCGAAGCGTTGATGAGCCACCACTTCTCGTCCGAAGGGTTCAGCGTGCTTGGCATCTACGTTGTCGGCGGTATGCAGACGCTGATGTTCCTGGCGTTCTTTGCATCCTTCGCGGTGAAGATGCCAATGTGGCCGGTACACACCTGGCTGCCGGATGCGCACGTTCAGGCGCCGACCGCCGGGTCGGTCGTTCTTGCTGCGATCCTGTTGAAGATGGGCGGCTACGGCTTCTTGCGGTTCAGCTTGCCGATGTTCCCGGTGGGCTCGGCAGTGATGACTGATCTGGTGTTGTGGATGTCAGCGATTGCGGTTGTCTACACCTCGCTGGTGGCGCTGGTGCAGGAAGACATGAAAAAGTTGATCGCGTATTCTTCGGTCGCGCATATGGGCTTTGTGACCATGGGCATCTTTGCTGCGAACCAGCAGGGCATTGACGGTGCGATCTTCCAGATGCTTAGCCACGGGTTCATCTCGGCTGCGCTCTTCCTGTGTGTTGGCGTGATCTATGACCGGATGCATACTCGCGACATCGAGGCTTACGGTGGGTTGGTCATTCGCATGCCAGCCTATGCATTGGTCTTCATGTTGTTCACTATGGCCAATGTAGGTCTGCCGGGCACCAGTGGATTCATCGGCGAATTCCTGACACTGATGGGAACCTTCCAGGTCAACACTTGGGTGACAGCTGTTGCGGCTTCTGGTGTGATCTTCTCGGCAGCTTATGCGCTGTGGCTGTACCGTCGCGTCGTGTTTGGTGATCTAATCAAGGAAAGCCTCAAGGCGATGACGGATATGAGCTCGCGCGAGCGGCTGATCTTTGCGCCGCTGATCGTGATGACCATCTTGCTGGGCGTCTACCCGTCGCTTGTGACCGATGTAATCGGCAACTCGACCGCCGCGCTGATTTCGAACTATGACATGGCTCTGGCCGCGGCTGAGGCCGCGACCCAGTCAGCCGCATCGCATTAAGGGGGCTTTGGAGACATGATCCAGGCTGATCTGACGATAATCCTGCCAGAGATTGTTCTGGCCGTATATGCGATGGCGGCGCTGTTGGCGGCTGTCTACACGACGAAAGACGGGCTGGCACCTTTGCTGGTCTGGACAACCGCTGGGTTGATGGCGTTGCTGGCGATTTGGATCGCGACCAACGGCGATGGTACCAATGTCGCGTTCAATGGCATGTTTGTCGATGACGGGTTCGCAAGGTTCTCGAAGGTGGCGATCCTGTTGTCGGCCGCTGCCATTCTGGTGATGAGCCAGGAATACATGGCGCGTCGCGATCTTCTGCGGTTCGAATTCCCTCTATTGGTTGCGCTGGCCGCTGTCGGCATGATGATGATGGTCAGCGCTGGCGATCTGATGTCGCTGTACATGGGGCTGGAGCTGCAGTCACTGTCGCTTTACGTCGTGGCCGCGCTGCGCCGGGATAGTGCCAAATCGACCGAGGCCGGTTTGAAGTACTTCGTGCTTGGTGCGCTGAGTTCGGGTTTGCTGCTGTACGGTGCCTCGCTGGTTTATGGGTTCACAGGCACCACGCTGTTCTCGGGTATCATTCAAACGGTTCAGTATGGTGAGATTTCGGTTGGCCTGCTGTTTGGTCTGGTGTTCCTGATCTCGGGTCTAGCGTTCAAAGTGTCCGCTGTGCCGTTCCACATGTGGACACCGGACGTGTATGAAGGCTCGCCTACGCCAATCACCGCCTTCTTTGCCACAGCGCCGAAAGTAGCGGCGATGGCCCTGTTCGCACGCGTGATGCACGACGCTTTTGGTGGCGTGATCAAGGACTGGCAACAGGTGATTGTCCTGCTCTCGGTCCTGTCGATGCTGTTGGGTGCGGTCGCAGCGATTGGCCAGCGTGACATCAAGCGGCTGATGGCGTTCTCGTCGATTGCCCATATGGGTTATGCGCTGATCGGACTGGCTGCAGGGACCGAATTGGGCATCAAGGCTATGCTGATGTATCTGGCCATCTATGTGACGATGAATATCGGCACGTTCGCTTTCATCCTGATGATGGAGCGGGACGGCAAACCGGTCACGGACATCGACGCCCTACGCCAATATTCCAAACGCGAACCGGGCAAGGCGCTAGCGGTGCTGATCCTGATGTTCAGCCTTGCAGGCGTGCCGCCGATGCTGGGCTTTTTCGCCAAGTTCAGTGTCTGGCAAGCCGGTGTAAGCGCGGGCCTGACCGGGCTGGTGATCGCCTCAGCCATCGCCTCTGTCATCGGCGCGTTTTATTATCTGCGGATCGTGTTCTACATGTATTTCGGAGCTGAAAACGAGGACCCGATCGAAACACATTCTTCGCCAGTTCTGTGGGTTGCTTTGATGGGCTCTGCCGCGTTGATGCTGGTGGGCGTGTTCTATCAGTTCGGTATTGAAGGCGCAGCAGCAGCTGCGGCGGCTACTCTTGTCAATTGATCAGCGTAACACATCAAACTTGGGGGCACGGTCAGCGGGCCGGGCCTTTTTGACATGACAGACTGGCCACAGGGATACGGCCTGCACGTTCTGCAAGAGGTCGACAGCACATTGAACGAGGCCGCCCGCATGGCCCCGACTACGGCTGGTCCGGTGTGGATCATGGCGCATCACCAAACGGCGGCGCGTGGGCGACGGGGTCGGGCATGGGCCAATCCCAAGGGAAATCTGGCCGCGACCCTTTTGATGCGGCCACAGGGAAATCCGGAACAGGGCGCACTACGCAGCTTTGTGGCTGCGCTGGCGCTGTTTGACGCCTGCGTTGCAGTGACAGGTCGGGCGACGGGCTTGTCCCTAAAATGGCCCAACGACGTATTGCTGAACGGTGGCAAACTGGCAGGTATCCTGTTGGAAAGCACAGGGCAGGGGCGCGGCGTCTCGCACTTGTCCATAGGCATCGGCGTGAACCTGTCTGAGTCACCCGGAGCAGATCAGGTTGAACCCGGCGCCGTCCGACCAGTTTCCCTATTGTCCGAAGCTGGAGCCAACGTAACGCCCGAGGATTTCCTGACCGAACTGGCTGTCGCCTATGCCAGATACGAGAACCAATTCGTGACTTACGGGTTTGAACCGATCCGGACCGCGTGGTTGGCCCGGGCTGCCAAGTTGGGTGAGGTCATCACCGCCCGTACCGCAGCGTCGGAAACGGTTGGAACCTTTGAAACGGTGGACGCAGGGGGCAACCTTGTCCTAAACACCGCCAAAGGCCGCGTCAGTACTCCGGCGGCGGATGTGTTTTTCTGAAGGAGGCTCAGATGCTTCTGGCTATCGACTGCGGTAACACGAACACTGTGTTCTCGATCTGGGACGGTGAAAGGTTTCTGTGCACCTTGCGCACCTCGACCCACCATGCGCGCACGGCGGATGCGTATTTCACGTGGTATTCGACACTGGTGAAACATTATGGGATCGATGCTGAAATCACTGATGTGATCATCGCCTCGACCGTGCCTCGGGTTGTGTTCAACCTGCGGGTCTTTGCGGATCGGTTCTTTGGATGTCGGCCGCTTGTCGTGGGCAAGCCCGATTGTCTGTTGCCGATGAATCCGCGTGTTGACGAGGGCACAGTGCCCGGCCCGGATCGTCTGGCCAACGCGGTGGCTGCGTTTGACCGGCATGGCGGCAATGTGGTTGTCGTGGATTTTGGCACGGCGACGAACTTTGATGTGGTTGCGGCGGATGGGGCCTATGTCGGCGGGATCATTGCGCCGGGTGTAAACCTCAGCCTCGAGGCATTGCATCAGGGCGCGGCTGCCTTGCCGCATATCGATATCACCCGCCCTGAAAATGTGATTGGCACGAATACGGTTGGCTGTATCCAATCTGGCGTGTATTGGGGCTATTCCGGATTGATCGAGGGGCTGATTTCCCGGATCAAGGCGGAATACGGAATGCCGATGAAAGTCGTTGGAACCGGTGGGCTCGCGCCGCTGTTCGATCAGGCGGACGTGGGGTTTGACGCAATCGAAGATGATCTGACGATGCACGGCCTGACCGTGATACATCGCTATAACAAGGACAATGGCTCGACATGAGCAGCGAAAGATTGATCTACCTACCGCTGGGTGGTGCCGGCGAAATTGGCATGAATGCCTATGTCTACGGCTATGGCAAACCCGGGCAGGAACGGCTGATCCTTGTGGATCTGGGCGTGACATTTCCGGACATGGACACCACCCCGGGCGTTGACCTGATCCATGCCGACATCTCGTGGCTGCGCGAACGTGCCGACCGGTTGGAGGCCGTGTTCGTAACCCACGCACACGAGGACCACGTGGGCGCTGTGGCGCATTGCTATGAGGCGCTGGGTGCGCCTGTCTATGCACGGGCCTTCACCGCCAACATCGCGCGCCGCAAGATGGAGGAGCACGGACACCCCGAGGATGCCGTACATACTGCATCGGCCTGGCCCGAACAGATTTCCGTTGGTCCGTTCAAGGTGGGTTTCCTGCCGGTCTCGCATTCGATCCCCGAAAGCGCTGCCCTGGTGATCGACACGCCCGAGGGGCGGATCGTACATACCGGGGACTTCAAGCTGGATGAAAATCCGATCGTGGGTGAGCCTTTTGACCCCAATCTCTGGGCTGAGGTTGCCAAGTCTGGCGTCAAAGCGCTGGTGTGTGACAGCACGAACGTGTTTTCCCCCCATGCGGGTCGCTCGGAATCCGAGGTCGGCCCCGAGATCACCAGGCTGGTTGAGGAAGCCAGCGGCATGGTTGTTGCCACCACATTCGCGTCGAACGTCGCACGGGTTAAGACGCTGGCCGAGGCAGGTGAACGGGCGGGGCGCTCGGTTGTTCTGCTGGGTCGCGCGATGCGCCGGATGATTGAAGCCGCGACTGAAACGGGCATTCTGACCAGCTTTCCACGCGTCGTCAGCGCCGAAGAGGCTGTGGACATGCCGCGCCAGAACCTGATGCTGATCGTCACCGGCAGCCAGGGAGAACGTCGCGCGGCCAGCGCGCAGCTTGCGCGGGGCAAATACCGCGGTTTGGAACTGAAAGAGGGCGATCTGTTTCTCTTCTCGTCCAAAACCATCCCCGGCAACGAGCGCGGCGTGATTTTCATCATGAACCAGCTCAGTGAAAAGGGCGTGGATGTGGTCGATGACAGTGCGGGCCTGTACCATGTGTCTGGTCACGCCAATCGTCCGGATCTTGAGAAAGTACACGGGCTGGTCGATCCGCAGATGATCATTCCAATGCACGGTGAACATCGCCACCTGCGTGAGCATGCCAAACTGGCCGAAGCTGGTGGGCGTACCGGTATTCTGGCCGTAAACGGCACCATGCTGGATCTGACAGGGAATGCGCCTCGGGTTGTCGACTATGTCGAAACCGGACGGACCTATCTGGATGGCACGGTCAAAGTTGGCGCCCTGGATGGGGTGGTGCGTGACCGGATTCGTATGGCGCTGAACGGGCACGTCACTGTCACGGTCATTCTGGACGAAGAGGACGAACCATTGGGCGAGCCGTGGTGCGATACGATGGGTCTGTCCGAGACTGGATCGTCCCGCGCCGCATTGGTCGAAGTTCTGGAAGAAGACCTGAATCAGTTCCTCATGCGGGCCGATGCCAAGACCCTGCGCGATGATGACAAACTGGAAGAGGCAATACGCCGGATCGTTCGCCAAACAGCAAAGACCGAGATTGGTAAAAAGCCCGAAGTCACCACGGTAATCAGCCGCATGAAATAACGTGTCTGAGGGCCACCGGCCCTCAGTCTGCTTCTGGCATGGGATAACCGCGAAGCTTGAGGAAAAGGCTTTCCTCCTCACTGTTCAGAAAGAACGGAACGGTTTCAGGGGGCGTTGGGTCTGTCACCCGAGCGGCGATTTCGGCCAGCACCACTTCGGTAATGAACGGCAGGTCGAATTCGCGCGCCCGGTCCAGCGGCACCCATTGCAGATGTGACAGCTCGTCCGAGGCGTGGCTGAAATCATCCAGATCGCCCTGTATTGCGGCGGCGTCTACCAGGAAAAAGCGTGCATCGAACCGGCGGGGTCGCCCAGGCGGGGTGACGGCACGAAAAACGAACTGAAGCGCTTGTGCCGATGGGCGGTATCCCATCTGCGCAAAAGTTGCCCAATCTTCGGTCAGCGGGCCTGCCCAATCGCCGGGTTGGCCCAAAATCAGCCCGGTTTCTTCCCAAAGCTCTCGGATCGCCGCCGCTGCCAAGGCATTCTGCAGCCCAGCTTGTGACCGTTCCACTAGGCGGTCACAGCACACAGCAGGCAGATCCGTTGACAGGGCAACATCCGCATCAGACGCATCGACAGCGCCGCCTGGGAAGACAAACTTGTTGGGCATGAACGCGGCTTTTGCGCCGCGTTGACCCATCAGGATGGATGGATTGGTCAGACGATCCCGCAAGACAATGACTGTCGCCGCATCGCGTATGGCTGTTTTGTCCACCGTCATCCGTTGCTCAACTTGTGGTCCAATATCACGCGGACTGGCCAAAGCCGTGCATGCGACGAGCCCATTGATAGGCGACAACTGCCCCTTTCAATCGTGGCAGCAGGAATAGTGACAGGGCGGTACAGCCAAATGCTAAAACCAGGAACATCGTCAGGGGCTCAGGGCGCCAATGGACATAAGATAAGTGCAGCGCCGGTGCCAGCAGGTGACCCACCAGAAGAATCGTCAGATAGGCCGGCCCGTCATCGGCGCGATGGTGAAACAGCTCTTGCCCGCAATTCGAACATTCGTTGTTAACCTTGAGGTAGCTGTGCAGCAGTTTGCCTTCGCCGCAATTTGGGCAACGGCAACGGAACCCTTTGACCAGTGCTGGCTTTGTCGGGCGGTCTTCTACATCGTGGGTTTCGATCGTCTGATCTGTCATGTTGATACTCGCGCGTTCCAATGATGAGGATATAACGCTTGTTTGTGGCTTCGGGAAAGGGGGTGCGTCGCTTTGCATCGCTGAGACGTTTCTAAAAAAGTTTCACTTCCTGCGACGGAATGGGATGCCTGCCCCGTTTGAACCTATGTAAGCAGCGGCAATGGCGCCGCGAAAACAAGGGAAAAACGTTATGAAAAGCGCCAAATTCATTCCGGCAATCATTGTGTCAGCACTGGCAATCACTGGCACATCCGTTTTCGCCGCAGGCGGTAAAGATCGCGAACC
The DNA here is from genome assembly GCF_059611045.1 of Ruegeria sp. CDSB113. Taxonomy (NCBI): domain Bacteria; kingdom Pseudomonadati; phylum Pseudomonadota; class Alphaproteobacteria; order Rhodobacterales; family Roseobacteraceae; genus Ruegeria; species Ruegeria sp. CDSB113. The sequence continues at coordinate 15,863 of NZ_JBXWOU010000018.1, read as the reverse complement.
TGTGACCTTTCAACAGCTCGATGCGAACGGTGACGGGCAAGTGACCAAGGAAGAAATGCAGGCTCATCGGAATCAGCGTTTCACCAATGCCGACACCGATGGCGACGGCCAGCTGAGCGTCGAAGAGATGCAGGCAGCAGGTCAAAAGAAGGCCAACGACCGTGTTACTAAGATGTTTGAACGCAACGATGCCAACAAGGACGGTTTTCTGAGCGAGGACGAGTTGCCCAAGCCGCGCCGTGCTGACAAGATGTTTGATCGGATCGATGCGAACGAAGACGGCGCTATCTCGGAAGAGGAATTTGCCGATGCAAAAGACAGAATGGGAAAGCGCCACAAGAAACATGGGAAAGCGGACTCTGACGACAGCTAATGCGGGATGGAGGACCTGACCTCTGCTCCACAAGACGTTCGCGGCGTGGATTACGCCGCGAACGAATTGGGCGACGATGTGTTGCTCAGGCAGTTTGCCGATGGCGATGCTGCGGCGGCGCGCGTTCTCACCGATCGGCTTGCGCCGCGCAGCTTATCAGTGGCCCTTCGGTTTCTGGGCAACCGCGCCGAGGCTGAAGATGTGACACAAGATGCGATGATGCGCCTGTGGCAGATGGCACCCGATTGGGTACCCGGTCAGGCCAAAGTATCGACGTGGCTTTATCGAGTGACGCTAAATCTGTGTGTTGATCTGCGCCGCAAAAAGACGCCGGACCGACTGGCCGATGTGCCAGAGCCCGCAGATGAAAAGGCCAGTGCAGCCGACCGTCTACAGGACGCAGCCCGAAAGGATGCACTGCAAATGGCACTATCACAACTGCCCGAACGTCAGCGTCAAGCTGTTGTTTTGCGGCATATTGAGGAATTGCCCAACCCTGAAATCGCTGGGATCATGGGTATTTCGGTGGAAGCGGTGGAAAGCCTTACGGCACGAGGAAAACGGTCGTTAGCGGCGATTCTGGCCGGGCGACGAGATGAACTGGGGTACGACGATGACTGACGACAAAGACAATCTGGATCTGTTGTTCGCCCAAGCCCGGCAGGATCGGCATGAGTTGCCGGATGATCTGGCTGTGCGCATTCTCACCGACGCGGAATCTGTTCGGCTGGGTCGCCTGAAGCCAGATGAGCCAAAGACAAACTCTCTTTGGGCACGCCTTCTGGCCGGGTTTGGCGGCTGGCAGGGAATGGGCGGTTTGGTTGCTGCCAGTATGGCGGGTGTCTGGATCGGCTTTTCAGCACCGGCATTTCTGCCTGATCCTGCCAATTACATTTACGCGCAGGATGTTAGTTTCGTGGTCGCTGACCTAAGTCTGGATACGAGTTTTCTGGAGGACGCCGAATGAGCGATAGCCCCAAACCCAAAAACCGCTGGATGTCGGTTCTGTTGGTCATCTCGCTGGCACTGAACCTGTTGATTGTTGGTGTCGCCCTGGGAACTGCGCTCCGGGTCAAAGGAGGTGATCACGCGAAAGCTCCGCCCGGGTTCGGCTCGTCACTTTACCGCGCTTTGCCAAAGGAAGAGCGCAAAGCGATGCGCGGCGAGCTTTTCGACCGTCACAAAAAGGGTGCAAGCAACCGGTCCCAGGATTTTGCGCAGCTCAGCACCGCCTTGCGCGCAGACCCCTTTGACGCTGTGGCGGTTCAAGCCCTGCTAGACCAGCAAGCGCAGTCTATGGCGGACCTGCAGAATGCCCTGCAGCAAGAGTGGTTGGCTCGGGTAGAAGCCATGAGCGATGAAGAGCGCCTGGTCTATGCCGACCGGCTGGAAGAGGTCGTTAAACGCGGCCCGCGTGGCCACAAGAAAAAGGACTGAGGGTCTCAGGCAGCGTTCTGCCTGATCCTTACTTGATTGCGACCTGCCTTCTTGGCTGCATAAAGCGCAGTATCGGCGGATTTCAGCAACCGCTCCACTGGGTCACCAGGGGGCATGGGCGGGATCGGGGCCGTCAGGCCGATGCTAATGGTGACTGGCACAAGGGCCGAGGTATCGGGCAGAGAAAATGGTGTCTTGCTGATACAGTCGCGCAGGGTTTTAGCCAGATCCATCGCCCCAGCCTGAGAGCTGTCAGGCAGACCTATCATAAACTCCTCTCCCCCGATGCGCGCGACAAAACCCGCCGCGCCAACCGTGCGCTTCATGCGTTTTGCGGCCTCGGTCAAAACCTGGTCGCCGCTGACATGCCCAAAACGGTCGTTAATGGTTTTGAAATGATCCAGGTCTGCTAGCATGACAACAAAACCCTGACCGGTTTGCGATGGTTGTCGTGCCATCTGATCCATGGCTTGCATAGCATAACGGCGGTTGTGCAACCCAGTCAGGGGATCGACCCAAGACTCGGCCAGCCCGCGCTTTAATGAGGCGCGCATCTGGTCCATTCGGGCCTTTCGCGCGATCTGGTTATCCAGATGCAGTTGAACCTCTTCGACGTAGAACCCCCCCATGCACACGGCGTCAGCGCCACGATCCAGCGCCTCGCTTGCCATTGTCGCATTTTCATCGGCCAAGACAGCGATCAATACGGTATGCCGAGTTGCCCCCCGTGACTTCAGATCCGCCAGCGTATTCAGGCCCGCGGCAGTCGTTCCTATTTCGACCAGAATTGCATCCGGCACCGGCCCTGACAGCAAGGCACGCATGTTCGAAGTTGCATGCGTGCTTAGGCTGTGATGTGATCTCTCGGACAATGCGGTTTTCCACAATGTCCCGATCCGGCTGTTCTGAGTCAGTATGGCCACATGGGCCGATTTCGACGGCGTAATCAGCACGGTCGCGGGTTCTGCAAATCCGACTGGATGTGATCCGTCGCCCAGCTGAAGCTCTTGCGTATCGGCGCGCGCGCGCAGAAGGCTGCGAATTCGCGCCAGAAGCAGGGTGTCCTTGAACGGGGCCGCCAACACGTCGTCCAACCCATCCGCCAATGCCTGCAATCTTGCCGCTTTGTCGTTCTGCGGCGCGATTGCAACGACGGGTACATCGGCCAGTTCCGGGTTGGCCATCACCAGTCTTTTGACGTCCGCAGCTGAGCCATCGGGCAGCGTTTGTGCCACCAGCACCAGATCGGGGCGCGTGCGACGTAGCAGCCCGGCCAGCCCTTGCAGCTTTTCAGCCTGAACCACGTGATACCAGGCGGCTGTCAGCTGAACTTTTAGTATAATGCGATTGGTCGAAGTCCCGTCGAGGACAAGGATGGTTCCCTGCACGGACATATCTGTCACCGTTGATTGCATGCGTTGCCAAAGTGTTTATGAGTCTGGTTAACAAACCCTTTCCAAGTGCATATTCGAGGCCTCTTTATGCCGATCACCGCCCAATCCGCCGAAACGCTTGCCCTGAACGTCCTTGGCTGGCTGGTCGGGAATGACGAATTGCTGCCGATCTTTTTGGGCTCGACGGGTGCATCCACCGAGGATCTGCGGGTTCGCGCATCAGAGTCGGAATTCCTGAGTTCGGTTCTTGAATTCTTGATGCTTGACGATTCGTGGGTGATCGCCTTTTGTGACGCCAATTCCGTGCCCTATGACCTGCCGGGTCAGGCGCGGGCTGTTTTGTCCGGTGGCGACGTTCACTGGACCTGATTCAATTCACTGACAGGAGCATGTAATGCCCATCGATGCGATCTTGTTCGACAAGGACGGAACATTGTTTGACTTTGCGGACACATGGGGTGGTTTCGGGCGCAGCGTGTTGGAAAAGCTGTCAGATGGCGATCAAAAGCGGGCCGCCGAACTGGGCCGGGCCATCGGGTTTGATCCGGTTTCGGAAGAATATGCCGACGACAGCATCGTGATCGCGGGGACCGTCGAGGAGATCGCCGAAGCCCTTGCACCCTTTTTCCCGGATATGCCCAGCGATGAGCTGATCGACATTCTGAACACGGAATCGGCTACGGCGACACAGGCTCCGGCTGTTCCGCTGGTTCCCTTCCTCGATGCTTTGCGGCAGGCGGGCCTAAAACTGGGTGTAGCCACGAATGACGGGGAAATGCCTGCGCTGCAACATCTCGCCTCAGTCGGGATTCGCGACCACTTCGATTTTGTTGCTGGCTACGACAGCGGCCATGGGTTCAAACCCGGGCCCGGGCAATTGATTGCCTTTGCAACCCATGTTGGTGTCGACCCGTCGCGCGTGGCGATGGTGGGGGACAGCCTGCATGACCTGCAGGCCGGGCGAGCTGCCGGAATGACCACAATCGGTGTGCTGACGGGGTTGGCGCCGGCCGAGGCGCTTGCGCCGATGGCGGATGTGGTACTGCCGGACATCGGTCACATTCCCGCCTGGTTGGCAGAAAACTGATCCAGCTTCGGCTGAATTCGACTGTCCAAGTAATAAAACCGACAAACCTTGTCGCAGACAGAGCGGCCACTGGGCCGACTTCAGGGCTTGCTTGAAGAAAGCAAGTTCCGGAGGGATCCAATGGCTGACACACAGACTCGCAAACGGCGCGGAGGGGGACGGGCAGGTGCGGCAGCGCGCAGGGGCAGCGCGGTGATCGACCAAATGCCGTGGAACCCGCCGATCAATACCGACAAACCCACCGAACCGCTGGACCAAGCTGGAATCGAAGCGATCCACGAGGGGGCCATGCGCATCCTCGAAGAGATCGGGATCGAGTTCTACAACGAAGAAGCCCTTGGCATCCTGAAAGAGGCAGGCTGTACGATCAATGGCGACAACGTTCGCATGGGCCGTGACTTTGTGATGGAAATGGTGGCCAAAGCGCCATCAAAGTTCACGATCACGCCGCGAAATCCTGACAAGACGATTGAAGTTGGTGGCAAAACCCTGTTGTTCGGGAACGTGTCTTCTCCTCCGAACTACTGGGATCTTGAGATTGGTACCAAGGTGGCCGGAAATCGCGAGATGTGCCGGAATTTGCTGAAGCTGACGCAGTACTTCAACTGCATTCACTTTGCGGGGGGCTATCCGGTCGAGCCGGTCGATATCCACGCCAGCGTCCGACATCTGGACGTGCTCTATGACAAGCTGACGCTGACCGACAAGGCGATGCATGCCTATTCGCTGGGTAAGGAACGCGTTGAGGACGTGATGGAGATGGTGCGGATCGCTGGAGGTCACAGCCATGAAGAGTTCGAAGCGACCCCGCGGATGTATACCAACATCAACTCGACCTCACCGTTGAAACACGACCATCCGATGATTGACGGCTGCCTGCGTCTTGCGCGGCGCGGGCAAGCAATTGTCGTGACGCCGTTCACATTGGCCGGTGCGATGGCGCCGGTTACGATGGCCGGTGCGGTTGCGCAATCCCTGGCTGAGGCGCTGTGCGCAATTGCGCTGTTCCAATATGTCCGGCCGGGAATTCCCTGTGTTATCGGGACGTTCACCTCCAACGTTGACATGAAATCCGGCGCACCTGCATTTGGAACGCCCGAATATATGCGCTCAACCCAGATGACCGGTCAAATGGCGCGCTACTATGGCTTGCCCATGCGGTCGTCAGGAGTGTGTGCGGCGAACGTACCCGATGGACAAGCTGTGTGGGAGACGTCGAACTCGCTCTGGGCTGCGGTGCAGTCGGGTAGCAACATGGTGTACCATGCGGCCGGGTGGCTTGAGGGCGGTCTGATCGCGAGCCCCGAAAAATTCATCATGGATTGCGAAATTCTGCAGCAAATCCAGCGATACATGCAGCCCGAGATCACAGCGACAGGCCCAGATGAAATCGCGCTGGATGCGATCAAGTCTGTTGGGAACGATGGCCATTTCTTTGGTATTCAGCACACCCAGGACCGCTACACAACCGCGTTCTATCAGCCGTTCCTGAGCGACTGGAAAAACTATGAAGGTTGGGACGTTGCAGGTGGTATCTGGACGGCCGAGCGCGCCCACCACATGTTCAAGGAAATTGTAACCAGCTTTGAGCCCCCGCCGATAGATGACGGGATTCGCGAAGAGCTGGAGGATTTTGTTGCCCGCCGAAAGGCTGAAGGCGGTGCGCCGACGGATTTCTAATGTAACAACAAAGACTTCCAGATTGAGACTCTGTCGGATTGCCATAAACGCATCGTGTTTTTTGGCTATTTGTTAAGGATTATCTGAGCAGATTGGGGTGTAACCAATCTGGGGCATCTCATGCATGGTCTGATCAATCGGGCAATACAGTCATTTGTTTGCGCGACTTATGGACAACCCTGCTGGCTGCGGGTGACCGAGGCTGCGGGCCTGGGCTTTACCGAGTTTGAGGCAATGCTGCTTTATGACGACGCCATGACCGCGCAGGTTTTGGACGCGCTATGTGCTGACCTGAATCGCCCACGGGCCGAGATACTGGAGGATCTCGGAACCTATCTGGTGTCGCACCCCAATATGGAAGATTTGCGCCGACTGCTTCGGTTCGGCGGTGTGACATATGTCGATTTCCTGCACTCGCTGGATGACTTATCGGATCGTGCCCGCCTTGCAGTATCCGATCTGCGTCTACCAATGCTGGAGTTGTGTGAGGTGTCACCGGCAGAATATCATTTGTACTGCTACCCCGGTCTGCCGGGCTATTCCAGCGTGATGGTCGGCGTATTACGGGCAATTGCAGACGATTATGGAGCATTGGCCATGCTGTCGCATGAAGGGCAGTCCGGCGACACTGAGGTCATCACGATCGTTCTGATCGAAAGCGCGTTCGCCGAAGGGCGTCATTTCGATCTGGGGGCACGCAAATCATGATGCAAACCACTGAACTCTCGGCTCTTTTGGATACGTTATGCCCCATGTTCGTGATGGTGGATGATCAGGGCAGGATCGCGAATGCCGGGCCGACGTTACAAAAGCTTCGCCCGGGTCACCCGATGCGGGGGCGAGACTTTTTGGACGTCTTTGAACTGGTTCGGCCACGAACAGTTACAACGATTGCTGGGCTGCTGTCTCTGGCCGGTGGCAAAGTGCATCTGAAATTTCACGATGAACCCCGGACCGCTCTGACCGGGCTAATCGCGCCCTTGCCAATGGGGAACGGGGCAATCATCAACCTGTCCTTCGGGATTTCTATCCTAGACGCTGTTCGTGACTATGCCCTGACTAGCGCGGATTTCTCTGGCACGGATCTGGCGATCGAACTGCTGTATCTGGTTGAGGCGAAAACAGCTGCGATGGAGGCATCGCGCTCACTGAACCTGCGACTGCAGGGAGCTATGCTGGCCGCTGAAGAACAGGCGGTGACAGACATGTTGACGGGTTTGAAAAACCGCCGCGCGATGGATGTGGTTCTTGGCCACCTGATCTCCGGTAATTCCGTCTTCGCACTTATGCATTTGGACCTGGATTTCTTCAAAAGTGTCAACGACCGCCTTGGCCATGCGGCGGGGGACTTTGTGTTGCAACAGGCCGCGCGCATTATGGAGGAAGAGACACGAAATGAGGACACGGTCGCCCGGATCGGTGGTGATGAGTTTGTCATCATTTTCAAAGGTCTGGTCGACGAAAGTGTCCTGTCTGACATAGCAGGACGCCTGATCAGCCGGCTATGCCAACCCATGATGTTTCAGGGTGCCCCGTGCAAGATTTCGGCAAGCATCGGAACGGCCTTGTCCATGCAGTTCGGCACGCCGGATGCGGCAGAGCTGCTGAATGCAGCTGATCAGGCGCTGTATGAGGCAAAGCGGCAGGGGCGGTCGCGGCATTGTCTGTACTCGGCACTTGTGACCACTGGGCTGAAACCGGCCAGTTCGCAATGACTTCTGATTCCACGCAGAGCGAGTATTTAAGTTAACCCAGCGCAAAAGCCCGTGTCAGTGTCCCCGCAATATGGCGTTTGATCGGGGAAAGTTCTCCGACAACCGGCATCACGTGGCCTTTGAACCGCGCTCGCTCCAGTTCCTGCGGCACGTCTTCCAAAACATGCCCGCCAGTGCAGGCAAAGAAGGGCAGGCACAGAGATAGATCGCCAGCCCCGGTCGCGGCCTCGGCAATGGACGGGGCCTCTTCCACAAACCCGACGCGGATGGATTGGAAGGTCACGCACCGGGCCAGTTCCTTGGAAAACTCAATGGCGACAGCTGATGGGTTGCGGCTGCGGCCCGATCCATGTGCCGCCAGAACCAGATCCGTTTTGTCCGCGTTCCACCCCTTGCCCAACAGCGTATCCTGCAACGCACCCGCAGCCAAAGCGGGGAGTTTAGGGTCAACGCCCAGCGGGTCCAGAATTTGGATGTCTCTATCACCCAGACGCTTGGGCAGTGCGCTCGTCACAAACCACCCCTTGGCCATGAAAAGGGGATAGATGACAGTGCCGTCGGGCAATTCATCCAAACGAGCCTCCAGCATTCCTGGCGCTGCAAGAGTGGCTGATTGAACGCTGACGCCATCGCAATACGCATCGACCTCTGCCGCATAGGAAGCTAGCGCCGCTTCGGCAGGGGCCGGATCCGAGGGTTGGCCGTGGGCAACGATAAGGGCGTGCGGCATCTAGGAGTATCCTGTGGCTTTTCAGTTAGGTGTGTCCGGCTGGTGCAAAGTCAATCCGTGGGACGTCACGCTATCCCAATAATGTCAGCCAAAGCCAGACTGTCAGGATCGAGACGCCGGTTCCGACCAGAACGGACGAGGCCGCGACCCGTTTTGCCCGTCCGTACATATTGGCAAAGATGTAAGCATTGAAACCAGGCGCCATCGCTGCTGTCAGCACACCCGATCGGAACAGGTCCTGCGGCAGACCAACTGTTGAGCCGAATAACCAGACAAGACTGGGATGCAGCATCAGTGATATTGCGCAAACAAACGCGATGGCGCGCAGGTCGCCTTCGGGCTTGTATTTCACCAGCACTCCGCCAAGCGCGAACAGCGCCCCGGGCAGGGCGGCACGGGTCACAAGGCCCAGAGCTTCGTCTACGACCGCAGGTATGCCAATACCAGACAGGTTCACGGCAAAACCCATTGCTATGCCAAGGATCAGTGCATTGCGGAACATGGCCGACAAGATGGATTTGACCATGCGGGGGCCGCCCTGGCCGCGATTTCGAATAACCTCCATCACCGTGATGCCAACACCGTAGCAAAAGGGCGAATGGAAGGCGATGATCGCATAGTTGCCGGTAAGGTTTTCGGGGCCATAGGCGCGTTCGGTAATCGGCAGTCCCAAAAGGACAGAGTTCGAGAACAGACAGCAAAACCCGATGGCGACGCAATCTTCCCAATCCCGGCCAAAGATAAATCGTGCACCGAACAGACCAGCAGTGAAACACAGGCCAGCTGCTGAGTAGAAGCTGACCAGAAGCCGGGGATCAAAGCTGGCGCTTAGATCCAGATGCGAGATTGCAAGGAACAGAAGGCATGGGATTGCAAAGCCCTGGGTGAACTTCATCAACCCATCGATGTGAATTTCCTTGAAATACCCCAACCTGGTCGAGGCATAACCTGCTCCGATCACAAGGAAAACCGGTAGAATGACGTCGATCAGACTTTGAAGCATGGCACCGCTTTGCAGGCTGGGCCGACACAAGATTGCTGCGTCCCAGATCGGTTGCGTGGGGTCTTAAAGCGCCTGATGGATCACCATTCCGTCATAGGCTGGGTTGATGTTGTCGGCGGTTTCCGCATCAACCGTGGCATAGTCCAGATCGATATGCATGTTGGTCAGGACCGCGCGCGTGGGGTTCAGTTGTTCGATCCAGCCCAGCGTCCTTTCCAGATGCGCATGGGTCGGGTGAGGTTTCCGACGCAGCGCGTCAATCACCAGGCAATCCAACCCTTCCATCATCGACCAGGCGTCGTCGTAGATTTCCGCCACATCCGGCAGGTACGCTAGATTACCCATCCGGAAACCAAGCGAGTCGATCGAGCCGTGGTTGACCTTGAATGGATGGAACGGGATCGGGCCGCCGGGGCCGTCCACTTCGAACGGGCCGTCGATGGACTTCAGGTCAAGGATCGGCGGGTAGGGTGATCCTTCGGGCTGGACAAAGGCGTAACCGAACCGTCCCAGCAAGGCGTTCTGCGTGTCGCCATCAGCCCACACGGGCACGCGCTCGCGCATATTGAACACGATCATACGCAGGTCATCAATGCCGTGGACGTGATCGGCGTGCGAATGGGTGTAGATCACCCCATCCAGACGTCCGGTTCCGCTGTCGAGCAATTGGCTGCGCATGTCGGGGGAGGTGTCGATCAGCACCGAGGTTGTACCGTCCGGGCCGTCCCGTTCCACCAGCATTGAACAGCGGCGACGGATGTTTTTGGGGTTCTTGGGGTCGCAATCGCCCCAATGCCCGCCCAGCCGGGGGACGCCGCCGGATGATCCGCAGCCAAGGATTGTGCATCGCAATTCGGTCATGCAGCCGCCTTGTAGGTCGCTGCTTTGGTGAACAACCGGTCAAAATTTGCCTGCGTATGGGCAGCAAAATCGACGTATTCCATCCCAAATACCTCGGCCCCTTTGCGAGCGGTGTGGGCGGTATAGGCGGGCTCGTTCCGCTTGCCGCGATACGGGGGTGGGGCCAGGTATGGCGCGTCGGTTTCAACAAGGATGCGGTCGACCGGGGCGCTGGCAAAGATATCGCGCAGCTCTTGGCTTTTGGGGAAGGCCGCGATACCGGACATCGACAAATAGAACCCCAGTTCAAGAGCGGCTTTGGCCAGTTCGGCAGAAGAAGAAAAGCAGTGCATCACGCAGGAATAGGGCGCGTTGCGGTGTTCCTCGGCCAGAATGCGGGCCATGTCGTCATCGGCGGCACGGGCGTGAATGATCAAAGGCAGGCCAGTGCGTTGGGCGGCCTCAATATGCACCCGCAAGGATTGCTTCTGCACTGCTGCGCTGTCGGCGGTATAGTGATAATCCAGCCCGGTTTCGCCGATGCCTACAAATTTGGGGTGCCGAGACAAGGCGACGAGTTCATCGACCGATGCCATCGGCTCATCAGCGGCACTCATCGGGTGGGTGCCGGCAGCGTAGAAGACCGGCGCGTGGGTCTCGGCGATGGCGCGGACGGTTGGTTCGTTCCGCAAGCGGGTGCAAATTGTTACCATGCGGGTCACGCCAGCCTCGGCAGCATTGGCCACGATCTGATCCAGCTGACCTTCGAAATCGGGGAAGTCCAGATGGCAATGGCTGTCGGTGATTTCGGGCGTATTGCTCATCTGCTCTGACCGGCGGTTTCCTGTATCTTGAACACCGTATCTAGGACCAGAGCGGCAGGGTCAAGGTTCACCGCCTGCCCATGACGCACACGTGCGGTGATCACCGCTGCGACCTCGGCCCATTTGCGGGCCTGCTGCGGTGAGGCCGACAGGCGGGCAAGTGTCTCTGCCTCGTTCGGAGCGGCTTCGGGCATCGGGGCCACGCCGGTAGCACCGGTCAGCGCAAGCCGGGACAGGGCGACGTCGATCAACGTCAGTAACAGTTCAAACCGCTCGGACGCGCCACGTTGGGCAGCAGCCTCGGCCAAGGCCAGCGCGCGCTGGCGGTCCATGCGGGGCAGGGTGCCCAGAATGGCGATCAGCTCGGCGTAAATCTCAAGCCCGCCCAGATTGATCAGGCGCACCGCATCACCCACGGACCCGGCAGCCAGTGCAGCCAAATGATCCGCCTGTCCCGGCATTTCTGTGCCGGTCTGCATTAGCGCGGCTTCCATATCCTCAGATCCCAGCGGAGACAGGCGCAGTGTCCGGCACCGCGACCGGATTGTCGGCAGCAGACGCGATGGCTGGTGCGAGATCAGCAGCAAGGTAGTACGGGCCGGGGGCTCCTCAAGCATTTTCAACAGCGCGTTGGCGGCGCTGACGTTCATCTCATCCGCTGCGTCCACAATCACAACGCGTCGACCCCCGTCAGTCGAGGAAAGGCCGAAGAACTTGCCAAGCTTGCGGATATCATCAACCACAATCTCATTACGCAACCGCCCCTGATCGTTCAGAGATCGGGTAATTGCCGCCAAGCCGGGTTCGGCCCCAGCCTGAATACGGTGTGCGACGGGATGTTCAGGATCGATCTCAAGGCTATCGGGCGGTGGCGGTGCACCAAATAGCCCGTCATCCTCGGTCGGAGGTGTTGCCAGTAGAAACTGCGCGATCCGCCAGGCCAGCGTCGCCTTGCCAACGCCACGTGGACCGGTAATCAACCAGCCGTGGTGCAGACGTTCAGAAGTAAAAGCACTCAGAAAAGCCTGTTCTGCTGCGTCCTGACCAAACAGGCGCAGTGTCTCGCGCGGGTGTGGGGCACCGGGTGCCTGATCCGGGGTTGGGGTGTCGTCGCTCATCTATCGTCTATCGCAAAGCTTGCAGAACGATATCTGTCACATCCTGTGCAACACTGTCCATGTCCCGGTTGCCATCAACCACGCGGAAACGGTCGGAATACTCATCCGCAAGGGCCAGAAACCCTGCACGCATCTGTTGTTGCAGATCCAGCCCGAAATCTTCGAACCGTTCTTCTGTTCCCTGACGCCCCTTGGCGCGGGACAGCCCGGTTTCGGGGTCCATGTCGATCAAAACGGTCATGTCGGGTTCGCGCCCGATCATCAGGTCGTGCAATTGATCGACCAATCCCCGCAGATCGCCGCGCGACAGGCCCTGATACATGCGGGTGCTGTCGGCGAAGCGGTCGCAGATCACGACTTTGCCCTCGGCCAGCGCTGGCCTGATCGTGCGTTCCAAATGATCCCGGCGGGCCGCCGTAAACAGCAGGATTTCCGTCTCTGCAGACCAGCGATCCGGGTCACCTTCCAGAACAAGGCTTCGGATCTCTTCAGCGCCTGCAGATCCTCCGGGCTCGCGGGTCAGAACGACATCGTAACCGAGGCCACGCAAATGTTCGGCAAGCATTCGTGCTTGTGATGACTTTCCAGACCCGTCAATACCTTCGAAGGTCAGAAACAACCCTGCCTTCGTCACATCGCCTCCAGCGGATTGCCGATAACGTCTTCCAGAACAATACCACCAACGGTTTTCATGCGCACGACAAAGCCGCCCACAGGCACGTCTTTGGCCGCGAATAGTGGGCGACGGATTTCGGGCAATCCTTCGGGTGTGATCACCAGCTCAGCCAGTTTCTGCCCCTTTTCCACAGGCGCGTTGATCGGACCTTCGTAGACGACCTCAGCTTTGACGTCCTTGTCATTGAGAACTGGGAACAACAAGGTCAGATCCCCTTCGGGTACCAGCCCAACAGTTTTTTCGGCGCCCATCCAAATCTGGGCTTCGGCTATCGGCGTTTCGGCGTCGGCAATGGTCCTCTCGACAAAATTGCGAAACGACCAGTTAACCACGGCCTCAGCCTCCTCTGCGCGACGGGCGGTGCTATCGAGGCCAGTCAGGACAAAGACAACCCGACGGTCGCCTTGCTTAGCCGAGCCGACAAGGCCATAGCCTGCCTCTTGCGTGTGTCCGGTTTTCAAGCCGTCGGCCCCGATCCCCAGTTTCAGCAAAGGGTTGCGGTTGCGTTTGTTCGACGGCGCACGGCCATCAAACTCAAACTCTTCTTCTGCGAACAGTGGGTAGTATTCCGGAAAGTCGCTGATCAGCCGGTTGGCCAATACGGCAAGGTCATGGACCGACATCATGTGGCCTGCTGCCGGCCATCCGTTCGAGTTGGCGAAGTTCGAGTTGTCCATGCCCATCTGCTTGGCGCGCTGCGTCATGTAGCGGGCAAACCCGGCCTCTGTCCCATCGGGGCTTAGCGCCTCGGCAATCACCACGCATGCGTCGTTACCAGACAATACGATGATGCCACGCAGCAGATCCTCGACGCTGACACGATCCTGCGTGTTCAGGAACATGGTCGAGCCACCATAGCTCATGGCGTGTTCCGACACGGGCAAGGTTTCACCCAGGGTCAGGCGGCCATCGCGCAACGCCTCAAACGCGACATAGAGCGTCATCAGTTTGGACATCGACGCAGGCGGCAGCGGCTGGTCTGCTTCTTTCGACAGCAGAACCGTTCCGGTCGTCTGATCGATCACATAGGCCGCTCGGGCGGTTGTGTCGAACGCTTGGGCGGGCAGGGCAAACAACGCCAGCCCGAGGGTCAAAACAGTTGATCGCAGTGAGGACAGCATGGGGGCCTCCTTTGTTTCAGTTTTTGACGGTGAACGCGTCGTTGAAGCCCAAGTCTTTGACATCGCGCTGCATGGCATTGCGTTCCGAGCGCGACGTGGCTGGGCCGACCAGGACCCTCCAGACCGTTTTGCCGTCCGAGGTCAGTTCTCGCACCTCGGCAGGCATTCCGTTGCGGCGGATCTTGTTGGCAGCACTGTTGGCGTTGGTTTCAACGCCGAAAGTGCCGACCTGAACAAACGGCTTTGACAGGGACGACACCGAAGCCGCCGTGGCTGCCGATGCGTCGGCGGTTGTGGCAGAGGGGGTGCTGGCTGGTGTGGGTTCTGCCGCGTCAATCGCCGCAGCCGCGCCCGCGATCGGGTCCAGCGGCGTTTCGGTGATTTCATCGGGCTTTTTCTTTTGCCACCATTTACGCTTGGCTGGTTGTTCAGTCGGGGGAGTAACCTCGGGGTCCACCAGTGAAGCCGATGATGCTGCTGCTGTCGTTTCGACTACCTCAGTCGCTGTGTCGGTCGCCGTATCGGTCGCGGCATCAGCGGCCACGGCCGCTGCAGTCGCGGTACCGGCCGCCGTGGCAGGTTTTTTGCGCTGCCACCATTTGAGCTTGGCCGGTTCTTCAGTCTCTGCGACAGTTTCGACCGCCTCGGTGGCTGTTTCCGCCGCCGTGTCGCTTGCCGTGTCGGTCGCGGCATCTGCGGCTACAGCAGCCGCAGTCGCGGCACCGGCCGCCGCAGCAGGTTTTTTGCGTTGCCACCACTTGAGCTTGGCTGGCTGTTCAGCTTCGGCGGCCTCATTTTCGGCGATGTCGGTCTTGGGTTCATCCGCTGCTGCGGTTTGCGTTTCTTCGACAGGGGTCTCTTCGGCTGCGGGCTTTTCTTCAATCGGCTCAGGTTTCGGCTCGGGCGCTTTGCGACGCAGGGCGACGACATCAACATTTGTAGGTGCACCAGCCAGAATACCCAGCTTTTCGGCCGCAGCAGAGGAAAGTTGCAGTTCGGGGCCCGGCAAGTTTCTTTCGCGACGGAACAACGCGGCGGTGATCGTTTTGTTGTTCTTGGGGTTTTTAACGCGTACACGCTCGGGCTGTGTCACGTCCGGATGAGCAACCCATATGCCGCCCAATGACGGACGGCCGTCCCACAGTCCGGGCTCGGACAACTGAAACACCTCGGGTGCTTCGACATCATCTTTCGGGCTACCGGCGGGTACAGGGAAAAGGTCGGTCCGACCGTCTGATGCGGTTTCAGAGCTTTGGGTATCTGCCGAGACATTTTCGGGGGAAAGCGCCTCATCGCAACCAGCTAAAACCACGGACATAACGGCCAAAGCCGCTAACGCTCGCGGATGTGCGCGTGTCTCTGTCGCTCGCTTCATCTTGTCATCCCTTGCCTGATTGGGCCTCGTTTCCCGAGACCCGCCGCCGATTGCTGGTTCTGTATTGCCAGCCTGCTTCGGTCTTTCCTGCAGATCATAACGCGGCCAAAGTGTCATGGAAAGACCGCAGCAGGCGCTTCGGCAAGAATTCCCTATTTGGTCTTGCCACCGGTTCGCGATGGCCTTAGACCCGGCCCCACGCGGGGAGGTGGCAGAGTGGTCGAATGCGGCGGTCTTGAAAACCGTTGAACGTGAGAGCGTTCCCAGGGTTCGAATCCCTGTCTCCCCGCCACTCATACCTGTCTCACTTCAGTTGTGTTTTCTGACCCGGAATTGTTCCGCAATTCCCGCGAGTTGGCCCGTGCGCATTCAATCAGAGACGGAGCAGATCGTACACTCAGAGCGTAATTCCGGCCGCAGTCTCAGTGCCGCATTTTGGCGGGGTCGCTTTGGGCTGGATTTCCCTGATAACCTGCAATTTACAGGGAAT
>NZ_JBXWOU010000017.1:0-69222 GCF_059611045.1 Ruegeria sp. CDSB113 | reverse complement strand
TCGTCACCATCTCCCAGCGCATACCGATACGTGTCAGCACCCTCGCCACCTCGCAAATGATCATCACCAGTAAGGCCTTCGATGGTGTTTGCCCCATCGTCGCCATAGAGGAAGTCAGCATGAGCGGAACCAATCAGCCCTTCGATTTCGGTGAACGTTTCAATGCCACCGCTGATCTTTGCTTCACCGGTTTCTAGTGATGCAATAACACCAAGAGTCGAGTGCCGGTAAGATGCGCGGTCATGCCCTCCACCACCAATGAAGGTATCAAAACCGCCACCACCATGAAGGACATCATCGCCTTCATCACCATACAGAACGTCATCACTCGCGATTGAAGTATTTGTGCCGAGGTCGCCATAAATCGTGTCGTCACCGGCATTGCCGTGAAGAATGTCGTCGCCTCCACGGCCATAGATAATGTCGTTACCGTCAAGGCCTTCAATGAGATTGATGTTGTCATCCCCAATGATGCCGTCGCTGAACCGTGACCCCCGGATGTTTTCAATGTTGCTGTACTGATCACCTACTGCGTCACCCAAAGACCCGGTGCCAGCGCTGAGATCCACAGAGACACTCGTACCGCTGTTATCAAAAGTGAGAGTATCTGTTCCGGCACCTCCATCAATGGTATCCGCCCCCGCACCGCCGCTGATCAAGTCATTACCAGCACCACCTTGGATGTTATCCGCGCCGCCATAGGTTCTGATCTCGTCTTCGCCACCGCCGCCGGAAATTGTATCATCGCCGTCAGAAGTCAGAATAAGATTGTCGCTGGCATCGCCGGAATAATCATAGGCGTCGTTCAATCCCGCAGCTTCTCCCGCAATAATCGTGGCGAGCCAACTTTTTGCCAATGCGCTATCTGGAGATGTCTCAATGAGCGTGTTAATCGCTGCCGTGTTGTTTAGATAGTAGTGATAATCAGCAGCCATTTTCGCGCGCGTGAACAACAAGGAATGCGCCTGTTGTTCAGACAAGCCGGCGATTTCGCTTTCGATGTTTTGGAGATTCAATGCACGGAGGACCTTTAGGTCGCCGTCAGAAGCCGACATGTGGCGCAAAGCATCCACAACAGTCGCAAAGACAACGTCGCCGCTACCCATGTCATAGTTAGTTCCGTCCCCATTACGTAGATGCTCCTCATGGTGCCCAATCGTAATGGAGTAACCATTTGTATAGGATATATCCGTCGACTGCATCAGATCGGAGAACTGCTTTATCTGATCCGAAACAGTTTCTCCAAGAGAACGAGCAAGGTCCTCATTACCGCCGTCGTCAGAGTCAACATCAACGATTTCCCATATGCCAGTGGCCTCATTGTACAACAGATCGGCAAAGGCTTCAGGATCCTTGTCAAATAGCGCGTCTATTATTTTTGTAACAGCAAAGGCAATGACCTGAACCACGATCAATTGAGGTATGAACTGCAGAGCCGCGACAAACTTTAGTGACCCCGCAAATATCTGTGCAAGGGATCCCGCGAACGCTCCTTCCGGAGTCTCTGCTGCTGGGATGACATCATCGAGGACAATGTTCAGTGCGAGACTGATCAGAGACTGGGGAGACAAAAAATTGAACAGGTCAGGATCATAGGCTTGCCCAAGCGCGGACTCAGCTCCAAATACATTGTCGATTAATGTGTCTACGCCATACTCTAGGACGTTGTTGATACCCTCATTCACAAGGGTAGCCATGATCTGTTCCGGTATGCTGTCTATGTCAGTTGATGAGAAGATCTCTCCCATAATCAACTGGCTGACCAATGACACAGTTGAGTCAATTCCGCTCACCGCAAGGTCGATCCCAAAATCTGACCAGGCATCGGTGATCATTGTATTGACGGCTTCACCGTTGGTTTCCGCATAAAGAATGCTGTGATGAATAGCGTTGATGCCGCCTTCAGCGATGTTCTGAATGATGGCATCTATCAGCGTGCCAGCCGCCAACCGCTCCAAATGCGATTCCGCTCCAATAGCGTTCAGAATAAATGGCGTAGCAACGTTCGCGACGCTTCCACCAACTTCATCACCGTAAAGCCAATAGTTATCGTGGATATGAATGTCGACTAGTTCGTTTTCACCGGTCGCAGGATCGGTTTCATAAATATGCTCTTGCTTCAGATAGAATCTGGTTACTCGCTCCCCATTTACTATTTCACCTAGCTCGTAAGTGGATTCAACAATGGTTGTCGCTTCGTTGGGCGGCGACCAAGAAACAGTTTTCCACTTTCCACCGTCTGGTGTCTCAGACTCCCACACCAGACGCCCTTGCGCGTCCTCATAGAGGGCAGTCAGTGTACCGTGAGTGCCAGGTTCATAAAATGACAGCGTTGATGTGTTGTGGACCCTATACCCGCCCGCAATGTAAGTATGAGTACCCTCAACTTCAAAGTTGTAGACCGTGTGCCGCGCAGGTTTTGGATCCAATTCCTCAGGCAATATCGCACTGGAGATCGCTTCTTTCGTGCACTGGTCAAGCGCGAACGCAGATCGGAAATTCCCGTCTAGGCAGAGAAAATCACCAAAATTTGGGCGCACTTCTCCTGCGCCGCGCGTACGCTGCGTTTCAACTTGCATTCTACCGTCCCCATGACCGCTTTTATGCGGTTTTCAAAATTTCCGTAATAAACTGTTCTTTGATTTTCACTGCTGGCGCGAAAGGCGACACGCACTCAACAACAATCAGTTTGGGACCAGATCGCCACTCTTCGAGCTTAAGTGCCGTCTTTTCCCCACTATCCCAGGCCGCCTTGTTCTCCTCGGACACCGTCGCCCAAGAGATAAACGCGACGGGCATGCCGTCTTTTCGAATTAGCTTGAATTGCTTGAGCAAAATAGCTGGTAAAACCCGCTCATCCAATGTCGAGAATGGAAGATCCTTGTGATCCTTCGACATCGACATCAGCCAGCTTGCGATACCGAGAAAAACGCCAAATTCATCAGGCTTGAGAGACCCCGAACCGCCAACACCCAGCGGGCGCCCATCCAGTTTTACCTTGTCCGACATAATCAATGGTACCTTTCCGCCGTCTGCTTCAATCGCCCGGCAATCAACTCTGAGGGGCTGCCTTCCCATTCTCCGCTTATGAGGATGTCTTCCAAGGACTCGCGACTTCGTCGAAGGATGTAATCCTCTGGCCTTGGGAGCGTGCCGAACCAATTCAGAGGCGCTGCGCTGCTACCATCTGCAGAGACGAGGCCCGTTGCGGCATCAAACTCCAATCCCTGAGACCGGATACAATCCAACACAGAAACGGCAACACCATCTTTGTCAAACAACAATGTCCCAACCCGCATTTGACCGGACTTGAGTTTGCCCGCATGCAGGTCTTCGGAAGTCTCCGCGTAAGACACATCGACCATTTGATCTTCCAATTCACCAACAGGCTTATTGGTCGACATGCGGATCAATTCGCCACATTCGCGCACCAGAGCGCCGTCACTTAGAAGAATGTCGATGATCGGAACATGACACCCCGAAAACCGACCGTCACCGCAAAGCGTCACGTGCCCGGGTGTCACCTTCAATCCGTGCACATCAAGAAGATGAGACACCTCGTTCTTAAAGGTGCGAACAACACGACCCGAAACGAGGTTGCCGCCTTCATCGTAGGACGTGACAATGTCGCCTTCCGTGATCAACTCAATCGGCTTCTGATCGCCAAAGTTTAGAGAAATCGGTGTTCCAGCCGCAAAGCACGTATCAGATGGCTGGAAACCACCATTCTTAATCAATGCTACTTGTTTGCCTTGGAACCCGAATTGCTCCAACTGGCTGTTGGATAAAGGTTCTCCATCTTCGTCGACTATCGTAGTAAGAATAGCTGATAGGAACCCATCATTTCCCCTATCTCCACCCGGAATGATCTTTTGAGTTACCGTGTAGGTATTTCCGTCTTGATCATCAAACTCCCACGTTATGGTCGCAGTAGTTCTATTGTTCTCAACATGGGCGATCGCGGCACCATATTGCAGGCCAGCGAAACTTCTAGGCCCCACGGAATAGTCCGGCTCTCCAAAAATTTTAACAAACAGACCTGAGCCATTCATCGTGTACGATAGCTCAACTCCACCGCTTGCTTGAATACCACTTGACACAAAAATTATGCTACCTTCGGGAGTGTTTGAAAGTGCGTATAAAATGGTGTCAACGTCTCCCGTCGATCCAGCGACCAAGAGGTCATCAAGGTAGCCTGCCCCATTGACATATGGAACGGTGGCGCCGAAGCCAACAATTACCCCACCCTCAAGTGTAACTGAAACCCCCTCAAGAGCCGAAACCCCGGTCGGACCCACATAGGCAATACCAAGTTCGCCAACAAATTCACCTGGCAAAGCTGGAATAAGGCTTGGAGTACCTGCAGTCAAAGCACCAGATGCAAGCGTTCTTATTGTTCCATCAGGAGAGTAAACATCGGTAATCGCACCTTCAGCGCCAACAACATTTCCTAACCCAAACTCACCTGCGGTCGTAAAGGTTAGCACATACCCCTCAGAGAGGTTAGCCGCCAAACTAGAAAGCGTTTCTCGGGTGATCGAACCACCCAAATTCGACATCACGTCATTTAGATTTTCGATTTCCATGATACTCTCCTAACTTGCGAGTCTAAAAACTGCAAAAACAAGTGTTGGCAAAATCACGATGCCAAGCAGCATTAGTGCAAAGTGAATCAGACCTATTCGCGCCAGCTCAACATGTTGAGCCCTCAAGGGGTCATCTTTTTTTCGAAAGTAGGCAGATAGCAGTGTCAAAACATTTAAATTTACCAGCTGGCCACTATCAAGAAGTTCTCTATATTTCGTCTTGTTAACAATGCGGCGGAAATTAACTATTGCGGCCGTCATAACAGCAACAATTGCAATGAACCCGACTGCATTTCGGAGATCGACTAAATCCATTTAACTATTTTAATTAGGCGGCGCAGAAATCGGTGAAGTCAATGTTCCGTTGTTCTTCCTGGAAAACTGAACTCTACGACCATTTGTTGCGGCAAGTATCCTCCTCTGAATTTCCCCGATGTCCGACGATGTCGCTGCTTTTGGGGAGAAACATTCTTGACTTGTACAAACTTGGTTGAAACGTCCGTCAAACCAGTAGCCGAGCTCTTCGTTTAGCTGATATCCCTTTGCGCAATAGTCTTCCAAAGTCTTCTTGCACTTCTCATCCTTAACGCTTTCTGGGCGTAACAGCCTTTGAGACTGATACCTGCGAGCATCGCTAAAACACCTATTATTTTGAGTTACCATTGATACAATCTTATCCAGAGTTTACGCAGACGCTAGTCTCTCTATGGTAGAGCAGTCAATACCTAATTCGGACGACTCGAGAACCTCTTGCCTTTGGATGAAATCATCCTTCTCGGCTGATCACCACCCTCCGAAGTGGAAGACTGATACGGGCCGATCACCTCCACCCAGTCCTGACACGCAGTTGCATTCCGATGCTGATGCGCAATAAATGGGTCACGCGCTACCTGTAACTGCAACATGCTAATCTTTACCTGCGTTTGAAAAGATCACCGAAGACGGGGTGCTCACATCTTGAACCGTCACGGATGACAGGAATGACACCCGGGGACCCGGACCCATAAAGCACGGAAACCGCAGGAGACGCCGCACGGTGGGGCGGATCAAACGCGGTGATAGGGGGGACAGCGAACCCGTCTAGGCCCATCATGCCAGGCCAAGTGTCCGGCGAGTTGGTTCCTTCTCGTCCGAGCGCGCCATGTTGTCAGGTAGCGCGCATGGACACCCTATGGTGGAAAATATGCATCATTAAAAGCCGCGAACTTCGCAGTATGGGGTGTTATTTGAAGCGATCTCTGGTTGTATCATCGCCCATCTGGGTCCTCATCACTCCAGTGTCCAAATTCGTAAATTCCCTGTTTCTTCATACGACGTATAAAAGCAAGGTAGTTAATCACCCGGTCGACCTCATCCATGTCTCCAATGGCATAGGCTACCGCAATCATCTTGAACTGAGCCTCAGGATCTTCCGCATTTTTTTCGTCTAGTCGAGCAGGACTCTTTCCAGTCCCCAATGAAGCAGTATTTGTTTCGCCTTCGCTCCACATCCCGTCGAGATAGGCTTTTAAATTGGGCTCGGGATTATTCTCGCCCAACTTGCCTACGGCCTCCCATATCGGTTGAAGCCGTTCAATAAGATTTCTTTGACTGCTAGTCATATCTCTTCACCTCGCAGTACAGCAGTTCAACGTAGTTGCCGCAATCGATAGACCACCACTATTACCGATGAGCATGTGTGGCGGAGCATCAACCTTTCTCCGCCGCCTGCTTATCTTGGTTCCAACTGTCGTGGAGACAGTCTGTTTGGATCGAAGTTCTGCTCCCCATCGTCATTTCCCGAACCACGTACCGTGTCTCGTTCGGGTAAGCACGAACAAACCCAGCCTCGCAGGGAATGGTCTCGATGTCTCTTCGGTCCAGTGCCGGACCCAGATGGATCGCCGCGATCTCAAACTGATCTGCCATTTGTCCCAGCGTTACGTAGGACTCTTCAAACGTCTGAATACTCTCTTCAGTGATGTAGCAACGGTAGTGCTGCGTGTCTGGGTTTCGCAGTTTTATCTGTTTCAGGTATCCACCATCTCGCAATAGCCGGATTGACCGCGAAGATGGGCGAGAATGCCTCGCACCCGAACCTCGCCTACGCCTGCGGGCCGCACCACCATTGTCGAATAGCATTGCCTCGCCACCATCCGCGTTCGCCACGTGGCAGATCAGCAGGAACAGGCGCCTTCGGCGTCTGGTCTGCAAATCATCCTTAATTTTCCCAAAAGGAAGTCAGGATCAATGAAATCGGTCTAGGTGCTGGATG
The DNA here is from genome assembly GCF_059611045.1 of Ruegeria sp. CDSB113. Lineage (NCBI taxonomy): Bacteria > Pseudomonadati > Pseudomonadota > Alphaproteobacteria > Rhodobacterales > Roseobacteraceae > Ruegeria > Ruegeria sp. CDSB113. The sequence goes on along the minus strand of NZ_JBXWOU010000017.1, from coordinate 62,382 downwards.
AAGGAAGTGAGGCGAAAATGGTAAGGTTCTGTCGCTGGTGGCAGAATTAGGTGTCGCCTGACAAGGGTGTCGGGCGACACATAGTTTTGCCACTCACGCTTAACTAAGCTATTGATTTCGCTTTAGCTGCCATTTCAATAGTGCACATTTTTTTCCATTTGCGTCTCAAAGGTCTTCCATCGTGTCGGCTGAACTCCAAGAGAGTTTCCATTCGCCTAAAGTGCGGAATATATCGAGAGAAAACCCAAAGCAAAAATCGCTTCCAGAAAGCGATGTCATTCTTTTTGAACTTTAAAAGTGTTTTTTTATCGACTGCCTCCGCCACTACTGCAGTTGTAAAATGTCCGGAACGCAAAGTTTTCTTTTTGCTGGCATTTTGTCCGCACCATCCGATCGTTTCAGTCGTTTCGGACCGTCTTTGACCTTGATCTTCGGCTTTGCTAGCGGGCCCTTCAAGGTCACGGGCCAGGGGCTCTTCGAAAGAGGTTCGCCAATCTTGCGGGGCTGCAGATTTAGGTCCAAAACCTTGCCCGCCACATTAACACCGCCAAAGACGACAACTTGGACATGATCTGTCTCCAATGTGGTTTGTTTCGTCGAAATACTTCCATTTGAAATACTAATCGGCGCACGCAAACATACGATTGGAGCAACCTTTTGTTTCTCTTTAGTAAACACCCAAGGTAGCACCCCAAGCCCCGCCAAATCTAAAAGCTGGGTCTCGATCGAGCCATCACGCAGTGAGACCGTGGCGTTGCCGCTCATTGTGTTGGCAAAATGCTTCGGTGAATCGGTTCCTCCGGTGACCGAAAAATCTGCATAGATTGTACCTCTCGCGCCCTTTTTGAAGTTCAGATTGTGAAGAATATCATCCAGCTGCCAGCCACCTGCTTTGCCGGTCAATGTGAGCAGGTGCGCGTCGTTTGATAGATCCATTTGCCCGCTGACGTCGAAATGAGCGCCTCCGTATTCAAACTTCAGAGGTCCAGCCGTAAGCTCGTTTTTGTTGAGTGTCAGTTCGCTCTGCAAACTGCTGATGCCCTTGGCACCCTCTATGTGCCGAAGGTCAACGTCGACATCCATATCCATACCGGACAAGAGAATTGAACGCCCGATAGGTTTAAGTGTTACATCTCTTAACGCACCTTGGTCGCCCTCGTCTTCTTGCTTAGATTCTTGCTCCTCCGGCTCTGGACCGCCTATTTTCCGCAACTGTGCAGCGGCCTGAACGATAGTTCGAATCTGATCTATCTTTATCAGGTCACTCTCAATGGAACCCTGCAGCACCGGGTCACTTGTTGCATCATCTAGATCGGCCAAAATCTGCAAGACAGAGTCAGCGACCACAACATTGGCACTAACGTTCCAATCGGTGCCTTCGCTAACGAGGTCGATTTCAAGGCGAGCCTGCCCGGTTTCCACGCGTTCAAGCGATAGTGCCTCCAAAAGGTCCGCTCCGGATGGGACTGCGACATCAATTGCCAAATCCAGGTCCTCGAATTTGAGTACATTCTTAACAGTGCCATGCACCTCAAGGATCCAGACTTCCGTTTCGCTTGTCTTTCCATCCAAATTCGTCAGCGAAAGCTGATCTATGTCGCCGTTCAAATGGAAGTCACCGGAAAACCTGCCAAGCTGGTCGTCTGGTCCCAACAATTCTGGCGAGATCAAACTACTTGCCGGAATATCCATTAGGCCTTCAGCTGATATGCCTTGCAATTGCAGCGCGTCATCGACCGAACCGTTCAAAATGAAAAACGGATCGGCAGGGTTACCAATTCGCAAGTTGATGCTTCCGACCCTTAAGGCACCTTCTGGAGTTCTGGAAAGCTCGGAGAACTTTATCGGGGGCGGGCCTTCGCCGGACGTGTCCAGCGTGAAGCCGTTGGTCTTAATGACCATTTGTCGCTGCGGAACCTGTCCGGGCACGCTGTCGATAACCATGTCGACTGCGATAAGTTTAAGATCATATCGCGATGCTGCAGGGGCTGGTTCAGCATCTTCGGGGTACAACCTAATTCGGGTTGTCAGCGATACGTCTTCCGGGTTCCCCAATTCTCCGATCTGCCCCGTCAGCGAAAGGCTTTGTCCGCCATCTAATTCAGCCAATACAGAAAGATCATCAACCTGTGCTACGCCGTCGACTGATTTGAATGTTGCACCAATATTCCCTGTACCTTCTAAAACCCGGTTTAGCTTCAGGATATCGAGAAGCTGGCCAAGTTCGGCAATCTCTACGGTCGTTGTCACTTGCAGACCGTTCTCTTGGGTGGTTTCCTCGGCGACAAAAGCAATCTGTTCAAAGTTCACCGCCACTTTAAACGGGTCTTCCGCGGGAAATGTCGCGTTCAGATCAAACTTCTCTCCGTTTAGCGAACCAGCCCCAACTGCGGTCGCAACATCGGTTTCCGCATCGCGCTTTAAAAGCAACTCAGGAAGCTTCAGATACAGTTCAAGCCCGTTAAGATCACTCTGATAAAGAACGGTGATATCGGTCAGGTCGATTTCGTGGTCCGTTAGAATTCCGGCTACAGGCATGTTTGCAGGTTCAGTAGGTTTCCCGGCTTCGACTTCCGTATAGGAAATGGACTTCCAGTTTCCGACGCCGTCTTTGTCTGTGATTAGGTTCAGGTGAACGCCCGAGAGCGAAAGACCACTCAGCGACAGTTTACTGTTCCAAAGGTCGCGCGCGGAAACTTCAAACTCAATCTCATCGATTGCTGCCAGGTTCACATCAACACTCTGGGAACCCGGTAGTACCAGCCCTGCCGCTGATACCTGCAATTGCCGACCAAGACCCAGACGCACTTCATCTTCTATTCTAACCTCCTGACCAAGTTTCCTAGAGACTAGGTTTTCGACGAAAGCAGTCCTGACCGAGGAAAACAACGCAGAAGACAGTAAAAGCCAAGCTGCTAACACAGCGACAAACGCGACAGCGCAACAAATCAAAATACCTTTTGTAGCGTATCGCACGTTCTTCCCCAAAAAATTCCGATTCATCCCGTGGGCAGCCTAGACCATTTAATCATCAAGTTAATGGAATATGCGGTCGGCAACTGTTCTGAATTCTGAATGATCTTGCCCGTATAGCCGGTATTCTCGCCAATTTGCTCGAACCTCTAAGTAATGGGTAAATGACAAACGCTCGGTTTGTGCGGCCTACCAGTTTCAAAACAGCTGGCTTGAAGTGAGTTTCAAAAGCCGGAAACGGGCGGTTGCATGAGCTTTGATTAGGGCGGCTGGACGCATCTTCCAAACTACTGGCAGTCAGATTCCTTCTATTTCCCACATTCATGTAATTACTGCTATATATGAATTCTTCTATCAACGAGGACACGATGAACTCACTAACCAGAATAACTCGAGGGATAGGCGTCGCCTTCAAGGACGGTAGAGTAAAAGGCATTCTTGCCTTCACAATCGGAATGATTTTATGGGCATCGGTCTTTTACCATTTTGTCGAAGGTTGGAGTTGGCTCGACTCAATCTACTTTTCTGTAGTGACAATTTCGACCGTGGGGTTTGGTGACTTCTCACCTGAAACCGCGGCAGGGAAGATCTTCACAATGATTTACATCATCGTGGGCCTCGGTGTCTTCGTGACCGCGGCGACCACAGTGGCAGATACGATCTTGTCCCAAGACGACAAAAAAGAAGACTAATGGATCACACTCAATTGAACCAAACCGAGTTCGCGCACAGGCATTAGTCTGTCTGTGCATCTCAAGCCGCGGCCCGGATTCATTTGCGTCTTCAAGCTGATAGATGATCACTAAAATTCAAAAAAATATACATATTATGTTTTTTGAGTATAACATTCAAAAAACATATGGAGGGATGGAATGGAAAAGACACAGGACGCAAAGATTGTCGATCTAGCGATACGATTGCTCTTTCTCGGGCTATTCCTCTACAGCGCACTGGTCATGGTGGCCCCGCTTGCAAGCGTGGTTATCTGGGCAACGATCCTTTGTGTGGCGCTTTACCCGGCATTTGATTGGCTGCAGTCCAAGCTGGGAGGTCGGAAAAAGCTTGCCACGACGATCTTGGTTTTGCTGGGCCTTGTTCTGACCCTCGGACCAGTCGCAACTGCGGTGTCTGGTGCCGCAGAACTTGGGTCTGAATTCGCGGAACAAGCAGACAAGGGTGAGTTGAAAGTCCCCCCTGCGCCCGAGGGCCTCAAGGAATTGCCATTGGTTGGAGACAAAATTTCCGATGTCTGGGGAATGTTTGAGCGCAATCTTGACGGCGCGCTTGCAAAATATGGCGCGCAAATCCTTGAGATCACCAAGTCGCTGTTCGGAAAGGTGTTGGGCATTGGTATCGGGCTTCTAGGCTTAGCCTTGTCCGTGTTGATTATGGGGGCGTTGTTCAGTCCCGGGCCAAATTTGGTTCAGGGCCTTCAGCGCTTTGCCAACCGTGTCTTCGCACCGCGCGGCAGTGAATTCGTAACACTGGCAGGCGCAACGATTCGGAACGTGACAAAAGGCGTGATTGGTGTAGCAGCCATTCAGGCGGTCTTCGTTTGGATACTGTTGGCTATGTTTGGGATTTCTTCGGCCGCCACGCTGGCATTTGTCTGCCTGATACTCTCGATTATCCAAATCGGGCCCGGATTGGTTCTTATACCGGTTATTATCTACGCATGGAGCTCCATGTCCGGCGGAACTGCTTTGATCTTCACCATATTGGCCGTTCCAGTCATGATAATGGACAGTTTCCTAAGACCCGTGTTCATCTCAAAAGGCCTCGAGACTCCTATGTTGGTCATCCTCATCGGTGTTCTCGGAGGTATGATGGCGTACGGTTTAATCGGCGTCTTTATGGGGCCGGTTCTCTTCGCTGTCTTCTATGAGCTATTCAAAGTGTGGATTGATACCTCGCCCGAAGCCGAGGGCGTTGCTGAAGGTGCGGCGAAATGAGGAAGACGATATGGACAACCTTGGCCGTCATTCTGATTTTTCTTGTCTGGTACCTAGTCGCTGATCGAAAAACACCGTTTACCGGAAACGCCAGGGTGAAAGCCGTAGCGACCCAGATCGTTCCGCAGGTGACCGGCACTGTGACAGAAGTCTTGGTCGAAAACGGTCAGATTGTCTCGGCCGGAGATGTCCTCGTTAGGATCGACTCCCGACCCTACGAAATTCAGCGCGACAAAGCGGAAGCTGACCTTGAAGAAGCCACTCAAGAAGTAGGCGCATCTTCGGCAGAGGTAAGAGCGGCACAGGCCAAACTAGCAAGGGCGCAGAGCGATCTGGATACGATGCGCATCCAAACGGAACGCGTATTTGCGCTCGAAAAGAAAGGGCTGATTGCCGTCTCAAAGGCTGATGACGCACGAGGGCAATTGGCAGAGTCTGAGGCAAACTATGAGAATGCAAAAGCGGATCTGGAAAAAGCAAAGCAGAGGCTTGGTGAAGATGGGATTGAAAACCCGAAAATCCAGCGCGCGTTGGCGGCCTTGGCGGATGCAGAACTGAACCTTGAATGGACTGAACTGCGTGCTCCGGCGACAGGTGTGATCTCTAATCTGTTGATAGCCCCTGGAACGTATGCGCGATCCGGTCAGGATCTGTTGACATTTCTGGACGCAACTGACGTCTGGATCGAGGCGTATTTTACAGAGAACAACCTGGGAAGGGCTTCAATAGGGTCTCCGGTTGATGTGGTGTTGGATATGCATCCAGGTAAGATTGTTCCGGGCGTCATTGAGAGCTTTAGTGCTGCTGTTTCTTCGAGTGGCGGTGATGAGCCAGGGCAACTTGCAAGTCCGCCCAGCACCAAAGGTTTCTTGCGGGAACCGGAAAGGTTCCCAGTCAGGATCGTATTGCCAGGCTATGAAGCTGGAAGCACCGAAGACGATCTTCGTTTTCAGCTGAACGGGCAGGCCGATGTGATCATGTATCTAAGCGACAACTCGTTGCTGAACCTCGTAGGCCGCACCTACATCCGCGTGGTTTCAATTCTGTCCTATGCGTACTGAGGACCAACGCTCTGTCGCCCGGCTTGCGGTGGGTGTCACCGGCGTCTTTTCCTTGGGCTTGTTTCTTGGGTGGCCACTCGCCGTCGTTGGGGCGGTGTTCGCCGCCCTTTTTCTGCAAGCACCTGCCGCATTGCCTTTGGCAGCATTTGGTAAGCTGTTTGTCTTCTCAATTGGATTGATGTTCATTTCGTTTCTGGTGTCGTCAATCTTCTCACCATATCCTCTTGTTTTTCTCATTCTAGTGGCCATTGGAATAATCCTGTCTTTCATGTGGTCGGTTTCTGGCGCCGGAGTTTTACCCGGAGTTATAGCTCTAATGGGGGCATTGATGATCCCGAACCTAGTTCTGCAGTCACAAGATCTGGCTTTGGTGCTCGTGTATTGGATACCGTTGAACCTGCTGTTTGCAGGCTTCGTATCGACGCTGATGTTCGTGTTGATACCCGCTGAACCTCAAACAGCGGCTCACAAGAAAGCTGCCTCGCAGACGAGTTTCGACCCACATCGCCGAATAGTCAGGATGTCTCTTGTCACAGTGCCTTTTGCTATGGCGTTTTTTGTTTCCGGCGCGTCTGCAATGCTTGTTCTGTTCTTTGTCGCGCTGCTCAGCCAACAACTTGCGGCAATGCCTACTGCAGGCAAAACAGTTGCAAAAGCTATGCTGACGGCAAACCTTCTTGGGGCGGCAGTATCCATCATTTGTTATGAAATAAACGTAATAGCTCCGGTTATTCTCACCCCCATTTTGCTGTGTTTTTTCTTTTGCTTGACGCTCGGAGCACTTGGAAAATCTCAAGTTCCGCTCGCCGCCGCCGCCGGCTCCGCTATTACAACGGCTCTGATTGTATACGGCGGGTCGGTTGCACCGTTTTCAGACGAGGCTGACGTCAAGAGCATCACTCGAGTTTTGCAAGTTGCCAGCGCCGCCTTCTTTGTAATCATCGCATATGTCGTGGTGGATGAATTCTGGCCGGAAAAAGAGCGCCAGGCGACTCAATGAAGCTAGTTGCGACAAAGCTTGGCGCTGAAACCAGCAGAGTTCCCAGTTTGACCGATTTTCGCAACCACCGCACGAATTGCAGCGCCATAACAAACCGCGAACATCGCTGAAGCGGTTTTATGTGAAGCGATCTCTGGTTGAGTGCTCAGCCCCCCAAGCGGACCAAACGAACCACTACTTCAATCGCCGGATTGCAGTCATTGATCCTGTTAGCAGAGAAAGTCAGCGGAGAGCCCATTTTTTAGAAAAGCAACGTGTTCTGGCGCAAAAAATAACGGCGCAGCCAGCTCCGCCGCACTTGTTTTGGGGCCAGCGGGATTTGGACAAGCCAAACGCCCCTGGCCATCTCCCACTGCCAGACGGCCCCACCAGCATAATACTTCTGGCTTTGAACATGACACCGTCGGCATCGTCCGCACGCCGCTGCTCAAGGAGATCGCCAAAGCGTGCGTCTAGCTTGTTGAATTCTGGACGCGGGATATAGAGAGTCCTCAAGCTTTGCACGGTTTTACGGATGTCTTTGTCAGACCGGAAATTTTTGGGGTCCTTACTCATCACCCTTCTCCTCATTTTCATCAGCGTTTTTGGCCGTGGTGCGATCGCCGTTTTCGTCCTCCAGTTCATCGCTGAAGAGCCATTCCTCTTCGTTCACCTCCGGCAGCACGGACTCCTCCTCAGGCAGCGGACCGGGTTGGTAGGGAATTTCATCTGACAGAAAACCAACGTCCGGATCAGGTATCGCCGCCTTTTTGTCATAGGCAATGTCCGGATCAGGTATCGCCGCCTTTTTGTCATAGGCAATGTCCGGATCAGAACCTAAGGACAGACCCCAGAACGTCTCTTTCTGCGCACGTCTGATCTGATCGCTGGTGAGCCTGATCGGGCCAAGCTGCCGCGCTACGCATTGCTCAGCGTCGATTTCCTTGATCCGCCGAATAGCACGGTCCACCACACCCTGCGTTAAGCTTGCCGCCGCGCGATTGTTCTGACGCAATTCAAAGATTGACCGCTCCCAGGAGGCGAATGATACCCCTTCGAGCCCCTCAACCCTTGCACCCAGCGTAGACCACCCGCTGTATTTGCCGCGCTCTAACCAGACAGAAATGTGCCCCATATCTTCGGGATCGATACTGACTTCGACACTCTGCTGGCCGTATTTTTGAAAGTGTTCCGCCAGACGTTTGGAATGATAGTTCACGCCGTTCATCAAAACGCCGTGCCGACCAGTCTCACGATTGAATTTCAGCCCCAGGATATGACGGAGCTTGTGCTTGCTCATCGGGGGAGACCAGCCGAACTCGGTGACCAGCTTATCCCACATGTTGTTTGGTGTTGCGTACTCCAATCCCCGATGCGTGCGATTGTGGTAGACATCGACGGTGAACCGCACCAGCAACTCCAGGATGCTTTCCGCGGTATGCACCGCGTATTTCTCCGATGGGTAATCCCCTCTTTCTCGTGGATTGGAAAAGGTGCGCCCCGTCAAATATGGCATCAACAAAGTCGCCATTGAGCGAAACAAACGCTCGATAATGGGGGCGGCGTGTTAGTTGATGACGCAAAGGTCAAATTCAACTGATGTCCAACGTTGGGGGCGCCTTCTGATGTCGAACGTTCGCTGCTTTTCTGGTCCAACTATGACGGTTGGGTCAGATTCGTGTGACGTTCAACACCTGCGGGCCGCACCACTATTGTCGAATAGCATTGCCTCGCCCCCATCCGCGTTCGCCACGTGGCAGATCAGCAGGAACAGGCGCCTACGGCGTCTGATCTGCAAATCAGCCCTGATTTTTCCGAAAGGAGGTCAGGATCAACGAAATCGGTTTGGGCGATGGATGGAAGGTGTGAGGCCAGAAAAAGGAAAGGTTCTGTCGCTGGTGGCAGAACTATGTGTCGCCTCACAAGGGTTTAAATGGCGGACCGAGGAGGATTCGAACCCCCGACCCCTTGATTCGTAGTCAAGTACTCTATCCAGCTGAGCTATCGGTCCGCGTTGGTGAGGCGGTATTTAGACCCGGTGTTCGGGACACGCAAGTCGATTCTTCAAAAAGTTTTCAAAAAGTCCCATCGCCCCGCGGAAGCCTGATTTCAAAGGTTGTCCCCTCGGGCCCGGTATGCGCCAGTATCAGGTCTCCGCCATGCCCACGCACCAGCTCCTGCGAGATGGCAAGCCCCAGCCCAGAGCCTCCCTTACGCACCCCTCCCTGAAATGGAGTGAACAGGTTCTCACGTGCTTTGGGCGGTAATCCGGGGCCGTCATCCCTGATCTCGACGCACCAGTCGTCTTTATACTCGCAGCCGGCGATCGTGATGCTTCCCGGCTTCCCGGATGCCACCAAGGCCTGACGCGCATTGCGCACAAGGTTCATCATGACACGGAATATCTGCTCTGGGTCTGCCCGGGCCACAAGGTCTTTGGGCACGTCGTTCACGATCTCGACGCAGGCATCTGCAACAGCCAGCTGTTCGCTGGCGACGACATCTGCGGCGACATCGTGCATGCGCACCATGGTCAGTGTCGGCGCAGGTTCTTCTGCGCGTCCGAAGGCCAGCGTGCTTTCGCACAACGACACTGCCCGTGTGATCGAGTTCACCAGCTTGGGCGCCATACGCCGCACCAAGGGATCATCGCTGGTCTCAATCCGGTCGGTGAAGAGCTGTGCCGAAGTCAGTATGTTCCGCAAATCGTGGCTGACCTTGGCCACCGCGCCGCCCAGTTGCGCCAGCCGTTCACGTTGCTTCAAGGCCTGCGTCAGCTCGGTCTGCAATTGCTGCAATGCTTCCTCGGCCTCGCGAAGTTCGGTCACTTTGGAGTTGGGCGAGATGATTCCCCTCGCGTCTTCGGGCGCCCCTGCATAGCGCTGCATATAACCAACAACACTTTTGATCGGTTTCACCAGAACGACGCGCACGGCCAAAAACAAAAAGAACGCGGTGATGATGGAAATTACGAAGGACAGCCCCAGAATGCGCAGGCCATAATCGGTCATCGCCATTCGCAGCGGCATGCTTTCTATGGTGACTTCAATCAGCAGACCTGCCCCTTTGACGGGTTCGCCAATAACGCGGATGACTTCGTTCTCAGTAGTGAACAATCGCGCCAGCGCGTCGCGGATCAACACCCAAGGCCCTGCGTCGCGCAGATCGTAGGTCTTGGTGATCTGTTCCGGAATCGGCGAAGAAAGCATAAGCTGGCGCACCTCATCGCGGCGCAGCACGACGTTATAGACACCCGCGTTGGCCAGCAATTCGGCCTCAAGGTCTTCGGCCAGCATATCGTCAGCCAGCAGCGCCAATGACGCGATCTGCGCGCGCTCAAGCCGGTTCAGCAGGAAATCTTCGCGAAAGCGCGCGATTGAAGGAACAAAGATCAAAATCTCGGCCAACATCACGAAGACCGTCGTCAGGATCAGAAATCGGCCCGACAGCGAATTCAATCTGCTCTCCCTTCTTGGTTAGGGCATCCAGCGTTGGACGAACCTGACCACTTGTTTAACCATCTGATTCTCAAACAGCCTTGGCGAGAAATAGGCACCCGCCACCCGTTTGTTAAGCTCTCCGATCGTCGGATAGGGCGAAACCATCGCGGCGATCTGCCCCATCTTCAGGTTATTGGCCAACGCAAGCGACCACAAGTTGATCAGTTCTCCGGCCTGATGCCCCACGATTGTAGCCCCCACAGGCCGGCCCTTTACGACCATGACCTTGATGAACCCTTTGGTTTTACGCTCAGAAATTGCGCGGTCGTTATGGTGGTAGTCAAAGCGCGCGATTTCGACCTTGTCACCATGGTGTTCGCGAACCTGAGCCTCGGTCAGGCCTACCTGCGCCAATTCCGGGTCGGTGTAGGTCGCCCAAGGGATATGTGCGGTTTTTGCCTTCGAGGGTAGGCCAAACAACGCAGAACGGATGATGATCCCTGCGTGATATCCAGCGACATGAGTGAATTGAAGACCACCAGCAACATCGCCAATGGCGTAAACTTTGCGGTTCGTCGTGCGCAGCGTATCGTCGACCTTGATCCCGTTGCGGGTTGGTTCAATCCCGGCAGCCTTTAGGTTCAAACGGTCTGTGTTGGCCTTACGCCCGGCGGCCAACAACAGGTGAGACCCCGAATAGATCTCACCTGCCTCGGTCACAATTTCTATGGTCCCTTTGTTGTCGCGGATCTGGGCGACCATAGCCTGTTCATGGATAACCACCCCTTCGGCGCGCAAGCTGTCCAGAACGACCGCGGCGGCCTCTGGGTCATCCTTGCCCAGCGCCTTCAGGCCTTCGACAACCGTGACCTTACAGCCGAGTCGGACATGCGCCTGCGCCATCTCCATCCCGATCGGTCCGCCACCAATGATCAAAAGATGTTCAGGCTTGTCGCGCAGGTCAAAGATCGTCTCGTTGGTATAGAATGGCACCTGATCCAACCCCAGAATCGGCGGTACCAACGGCGAAGAACCCGTCGCGATCACCACGCGCCGTGCGGTGATCAAATTGTCGCCCGCCTGCACCTGTGTCGGAGAGACGAAGCTGCCGAATTCCCGGATCACATTTACGCCGAAACCTTCAAACCGTTCCTGACTGTCCATCGGCTCGATCTGAGCGATAACATCGTGAACGTGGTCTTTGGCGGCGGCGTAGTCGACCTGCGGTACTACGTCAGCCACGCCCAGCGCGGCAGAGTGTGCCTGACCGTAAGCTGCCTTGCCGCTGGCAATAAGGGCCTTGGACGGGACACAGCCGAAGTTGAGGCAATCGCCACCCATCTTGTGACCTTCCAGCAGGATCACATCGGCCCCCATCTGGCTGGCGCCCGCAGCGACTGACAGCCCCCCGGACCCGGCGCCAATCACCAGGATGTCGGATTTCAATTCTTGCATGATTTCAGCGGTCCTTTCGGCCACGCAGGGATTTGATGACAATTGGCAGCGTGGCCAGCACACACAAGCCGATGATCGGGCCAATCACAAATGGTTCCCATAACAGCGATACATCAGGTGTTTCGCCCCGGTCGAACACACCACCCAGCCCGACACCGATCCAGGTGTAGACGATTCCGCCAGGGATAATGCCCAGCGCGGTGGTGATCAGGAAATTGCGGAACCTCACGCCAACCAGCGCAGGCACCAAGTTGGCCACAAAAAACGGCACAACGGGAACAAGACGCAATAGAAACAGCACCGAGATCTCATTCTCGCGTAGCCCGTCTTTCAGTTTCCTGATCGTCCCTTCCGAGGACTCAAGCCGTTTGGTCAGGGATTCGCCCAACCCCCAGCGCGCCGCCAGAAAGATAGCAGAGGCTCCGATGGTTGCCGCAAACACGTTGAACACAGTTCCGGCGAACAGGCCGAAAAGAAACCCGCCGGTCATTGACGCCACTGCGGCACCCGGCAGCGAAAACGCGACGATGACAATGTAAATGCCAACGAAAGCTGCCGCCATTGCCCAATAGTTGGCGTCGCGCCAGGTCAATAGCGCCTCACGATTGTCGCGCAGGGTCTCAAAAGTCAGGTAGTCGCCCAGTGTGAAGAATCCCACCGCAGCGACGGCGAGAATCACCAGCAATGGAATATGCCGCGCCAACCCGTTGCGCGGTGCCTGAGTCGTTTCGCTCATAAGGCTGTCCGGTTTGTTACGTTTCATTCTGACCCCAACATGCGCTGCTTGCGCCCTACGCAACAGGGGGCTCACGCTGCCTTGATGTTTTTGGTAGGGAATGTGAGGGTTTGGGGCGATAATCCAGCTGTTTTGAAACCTTTTGCCCTACCCGATTACAGAATTGTTGCAAAAGCCACGAAAACCCCCACCTAGGGGTTTGACTTACCCCCCACTACCCAGTAGAGGACGGGCTTCGAACACCACGGGCAGGCGAATCCGCGCTGCACCCGACCGCATAGATTGGAGACGGAGCGATGAAACGCACCTATCAGCCTTCGAACCTGGTTCGCAAACGCCGCCACGGTTTCCGCGCGCGCATGGCCACTAAGGCCGGCCGCAAAATCCTGAACTCGCGCCGCGCACGCGGCCGCAAGTCGCTGAGCGCGTAAACCGCTCACCGATCAGGTTATGAACATGACGCCGCCGGAGGCCCCTCGTGGATGGTAAGAACCAGCCCGGGGAAACGCCCCCGGCGGCGTCCGTTTGCGCGCCTGAAACTTTGACCGTTCTCAGGAAACGATCTGATTTCCTTAAGGCAGCGCGTGCCCGCAGGCAGGGCACATCTTCGATGATGGTGCAGGCTCGCAAACGTACCCCGGACGAGGCGACCGGAATTCGGGTAGGCTTTACCTGTTCCAAAAAGGTTGGCAATGCCGTTGCCCGCAACCGCGCCAAGCGCAGATTGCGCGAAGCCGCGCGAGCTGTTCTGCCCGTCAATGGCCATGACGGGTGGGATTACGTCCTGATCGGCCGGGCTGAAACGACGGCCGCTCGACCATATGAGGCGCTTCTGGACGATCTGCGTTATGCGCTTCGCAAAGTGCACAGCGGGCGGAAATGACCCTCTTCTCTCATATCGTGGCTTTGCCTGTCAGGGCCTATCGGCTGGTCTTCAGTCCCTGGGTTGGCTTCAATTGCCGATACCAGCCCACCTGCTCGGCCTATGCGCTGGAAGCATTGGAAAAGCATGGGGCCATCAAGGGAAGCTGGCTGGCGGCACGGCGGATTGGCCGATGCCATCCCTGGGGCGGCGATGGGTACGACCCCGTGCCAAGCCGCAAGGAAGATGACAGCTGATCTTTATGACCCTCCGTCAGCCTTGACCCATTCGGACATGCGCTGAACACTTGAACCCGTACTGCCCGAGGTTCAGATGACATCCGACGCCCGCCATTCCCTGCCGACACATGACGTATTGAATCAGCCGCCTGTGCGCGGGGATTCTAACCTCTGGTCTTCAGATCCCGTTCTGCGAAACGCCGTTCATTTCACGGGCGGTCGCGAAGCGCCTTTAGCGGCTTACGGGGAAACGTTGGGACGGGTGGAAACCCGCGAGCTGGGGCGTGAGGCCAATCGGCACCTCCCCGAACTTCGATTGTTCGATCAGGGCGGTAGGCGCCTGGACGAGGTACGGTTTCACCCCGCCTATCATGAGATGATGCAGATCAGTCAATCTGCCGGCTATGCGGCCTTGGCCTGGGACGGTCAGTCCGGCGGCCACACGACCCACGCCGCGATGATGTATCTGGCCAGCCAGGTTGAGCCGGGCCATTGCTGCCCATTGACCATGACCTACGCGGCAATCCCGGCTCTTGCCGCAAATGAACAGATCGCCTCGGTCTGGCGGCCAAAGCTCATGGCGCGCAGTTATGATCCGACGACGAAACCGGTCGAACAAAAATCCAGCGCCACTCTGGGCATGGCAATGACCGAAAAACAGGGCGGTTCGGACGTGCGCGCCAATACCACCATCGCTACTCGAGACGGAGAGCACTGGCGTCTGCGCGGGCACAAGTGGTTCTGCTCGGCCCCGATGTCGGACGGATTTCTGACCCTAGCGCAAGCGCCGGGCGGGCTGACCTGTTTTCTCGTCCCACGCTGGCTGGACGGTGAACGCAACGCCATTCACCTGATGCGGCTCAAGGACAAGCTGGGCAACAGATCCAACGCCTCATCCGAGATCGAATATCACGATGCACTGGCTTACCAAATGGGCGACGAAGGCGCGGGTGTTCGGACAATTATCGAGATGGTCCATCATACCCGGCTGGACACGGCCGTGGCCCCGGCAGGCCTGATGCGCGCAGCGCTCACCGAGGCGCATCATTGGGTCACCCATCGCAGCGCTTTTCAGCGCCGGTTGGTCGACCAACCACTGATGCGCGCTGTTCTGGCGGATCTCGTGTTGGACTGGGAGGGCGCGCTGACGCTGGGGATGCGCGTCGCACAAGCCTTCGACGGCCAGTCACCCGAAGACAAGGCCTTTGCCCGTATCAGTGTCGCCTTGGCCAAGTTCCTAAATAACAAGCGATGCCCGGCCGTAGTCGTTGAGGCAATGGAGGTGCTGGGTGGCATGGGCTATGTCGAAGACACGCCCCTGCCCCTGCTGTATCGCGAAGCCCCGCTGAACGGTATTTGGGAGGGGTCGGGCAATGTGATCTGTCTCGACATTCTGCGCAGCCTGTCTCGCGACCCGCTGGCCGCTGAGGTCCTGCAGGCCGAACTGGATATAGCAACGGGTGTCGACCACGGCTATGACGCCGCGCTCAAGGCGCATCGTGATCGGTGGCCCGGGCTGCCGCCTGAGAGTGAAGCCCGTTGGTTTGCCGAACGTACTGCATTGCTGCTGACAGCAGCTCAGCTATTGCGTCGCGCACCCGCGGCCGTTGCAGACGGGTTCATCGCCACAAGGCTTTTGGGCAACAGCGGTCGCATTTACGGATCGGTATCCGGGCTGGACACGGACGCCCTGCTTGCCCGACTGGGCTGACCCGGCCACTTGCCCGGTTGGCTTAACTGCTGTAGGGGCAGCGCATGTTTGACGAAGCTGACGATATCCACCCGCTCTTTGCAGGCGCGCCCTCGACCACCGAGTTCAAAAAACTGCGCAAACGCATTGTGCGGCAGACCCGTGAAGCCATCGAGCACTATGGGATGGTGGACCCGTCCGCGCATGACAAGGACGGGAAACCGCCCCGCTGGCTGGTATGCCTGTCCGGCGGTAAGGACAGTTATACTCTGCTGGCCGTTCTGTACGAACTGAAATGGCGTGGCCTGCTGCCCATCGATTTACTGGCCTGCAACCTCGACCAGGGCCAGCCCGGATTTCCGGCCACTGTCCTGCCCGAGTTCCTGGAACGAATGGGCGTTCCGCATCGCATCGAATATCAGGACACCTATTCCATCGTCATGGACAAGGTTCCGCAGGGCCGCACTTTTTGCGCCCTGTGTTCGCGCCTGCGCCGAGGCAACCTGTACCGCATTGCGCGGGAAGAGGGATGCTCGGCCGTCGTACTGGGCCATCACCGCGACGATATCCTCGAGACGTTCTTCATGAACCTGTTTCACGGCGGGCGCTTGGCCACCATGCCGCCCAAGCTGGTGAACGAAGAAGGCGATTTGTTCGTCTTCCGCCCCCTCGCCCATGTGGCTGAGGCCGATTGCGAGAAATTCGCGACCTCGATGAACTATCCGATTATCCCCTGCGACCTCTGCGGCAGTCAGGATGGGTTGCAACGTCAGCAGGTCAAACAGATTTTGGATCAGTGGGAAAAGAACAGCCCCGGACGCCGTCAAGTGATGTTCCGGGCCCTGACAAATGCGCGTCCGTCGCATCTTTTGGACCAAAAATTGTTTGATTTTCAAAATCTTGCACTCAAACCGAATGAAAATGACGAAAATTCGGGCGAAATTCCGCAGCTCCGTTAACGAGTGACTCAGATTGGTTTCCTAGGGTCGACCTGAGCGTTTCAGACGCAAAGTAGAGGCCCGAAGATCCGATGTGGAAACATATCTCAGTCAGCAGAATTTTTGACTCTCTTGCCATGGTGCTAAGCGGCCCGCCCGCCTTGGCCTTCGCGCCTGCGATCAGTCTGGCCGCGTATTGGATTGGTGGTGAGCGGGCATTGGTTGTCGTGGCACTTACCCTGCCACTTGTGTTTGCCGCGGTTTCAACCGCGCACAGTGCCAGCAACCGGGAAAAAGACGATAACGGCCTCATGTCTCTCGATAGATTTGCCGCCGAGATGGAAACGCTGTTCACGGAAAACCAACGCACCGGTCACGAAGCTGCCTGCATGGTTGTCGAATTGGACGGGTTTTCTGAATGTCTTGATCTGCACGGCAATGCGGCCGGAAACCTGATGGCTGAGCAGTTCCGCGATCGCGTTCTCTCTGTCATCCGCTCCCATGATATTGCCGCGGGTCTGGACCAAGGCAAGATTGCAATCGGCCTGCATGCCGCACAGAATCTGGACCTGGAGGCTTGCATTCAGATGTCAGGGCGCATTCAGGCCGCTGTTGACGAGCCAATCATGCTGAATGGGACCAGCGTTTACATGTCATGTTCAATCGGGTTTTGTTTGCAATCCACTTTGCCCGACATCACCTTTGCCGAGTGGATCGATGCCGCCAACGCAGCCTTGGCCGAAGCGCAAAGAAACGGCCCTGCAACCATCCGCGCCTTTTCATCTGAAACGCAGCGGAGGGCTCGCGTGCGCGCCAACCTGCGCAATGAGTTTATTGCGGCATTGGATAGTGGCGAAATCCGCCCATGGTTTCAGCCGCAGATTTCCACCGACACCGGCCACGTTACCGGGTTCGAGGCGCTTGCCCGTTGGGAACACCCGCAGAAAGGCGTGTTGGGACCGCAGGTTTTCCTGCCTTTTGCCGAGCAAGCAGATCTGATGGAACGCTTGGGTCAGGTGATGCGCCATCACGCTTTCGCCGCCATGCACCAGTGGAACCGTGCCGGTGTCGTCGTGCCCCGGATTGGCGTGAATTTCTCATCAGAAGAACTGCGCGACCCGGCGTTGATCGACCGTCTGAAATGGGAGCTGGATCAAAATGACCTGACGCCCGACAGATTGACCGTCGAGATTCTTGAAACAGTGTTTTCCAGACGGCCCGATGACGTGATCACACGCAACGTGATAAGCATGTCCAAGCTCGGCTGCTGCATTGACCTCGATGATTTCGGCACCGGCCACGCGTCCATTGCGTCGATCAAGCGCTTTGACGTCTCACGCATTAAAATCGATCGGTCCTTCGTTGCAAAAGCGGATCGGGACGCAAGCCAGCAGCAGTTGGTCAGCGCGATTTTGACCATGGCGGAACGGCTGAATGTCGAAACTCTGGCCGAGGGGGTCGAGACACAAGGCGAACATGCACTTATGGCGCAATTGGGTTGCGACCACGTGCAGGGGTTTGGAATTGGCAAGCCCATGCCATTTGAAAAGACGTTGGACTGGATGGCCGCACATCAGAACAAACTCAACGGAATGCCAAAAATCGGGCGTCAGGCACGTCCTTAGGCGCGAATTAACGCCACAGAACCCCAATCGGTGATGAATTACAGGGCGATTCCGCTTGACCTTTGGGCCCGCACTCTGTTGAACCCAGCGGGTGTCTTTCACTGCTTAAGGTGGCTGTCCCCGATGGACGATCAGAACAAGAACCTCATCCTCGCAACCGCGCTCAGCTTTCTCGTGATCCTGGTTTGGTTCGTGCTGTTTCCACCGCCCGAGCCGACGACCGCACCGGAATCTGCCGAGATCAGCGCGACTGATGGTACAGAGGTTCAGACCCCAAGCGCTGCTGGCACCAATACAGTTGGTGAAGCAACCGCAGACGCCACCGAGATCGAGCCCGACGCCCAAGCACCTCGGGTCGAGATTGAAACACCGCGCCTGAAAGGCAGCCTGTCCCTGTCCGGCGGTCGTATCGATGAACTGTTCCTGAAAGATTACAAAGTTTCGATCGAAGAAGGCGCACCCATTGTCGAACTGCTGTCGCCCGTTGGTTCGGAATCGGCTTACTATGCCTTGTACGGATGGGCACCGGGCGCAGGCGTCGCCGGCGCTGACGTCCCCGGCCCTAATACACTGTGGACCGTCGAAGACGGCGAAACCCTGGGGGTCGATACTCCGGTCACTCTGAAATGGGACAACAGCAAGGGCCTGACCTTCCGCCGCACTATTGAGGTTGACCAGGACTACATGTTCACCGTCACCCAGTCGGTTGAGAACAATACCCAGGCCGAGGTCGGCATGGCCCCATATGGCATCCTGGCCCGTCACGGCATTGGCGAAGACGGTGACCTGCCCGATCTGAAAAACTTCTTCATCCTGCATGAAGGCGTTATGGTTATGGCTGACGGCGTTCTGGACGAGATCGACTATGGCGATGTGCGCGACTTTGACATTGACCCGAATGAGCGTGCGCAAGCCGAAGTCTTTCAGGTCAAGGAAGGTGGCTGGGTCGGCTTTACCGATCACTACTGGATGACCACTCTGATCCCTGCAGAGGGATCGGCATTCAAGGCTGCGGCAAAATATGACGCCCGCCGCAAGATTTATCAGACCGAAACGGTTCTGCCGACGCTGACTGTCGCGCCCGGCGCAACTGAAGAAGTCACTACCCAACTGTTCGCGGGTGCCAAAGAATGGGAAACCATCCGCGAGTATCAGGCTGACGGTGTACAGAAGTTCGTCGACAGCATCGACTGGGGCTGGTTCTACTTCCTGACCAAGCCGATTTTCTGGCTGCTGCACAACATCAACGCCCTGATCGGCAACATGGGTTGGTCGATCATTGGCCTGACGCTGATCATCAAGGCGATCCTGTTCCCGCTGGCGTACAAATCCTACGTCTCGATGGCGAAGATGAAAGAGCTTCAGCCGCAGATGGAGGCCATGAAAGAAGCCGCAGGCGACGATCGCCAAAAGATGCAGCAGGGCATGATGGAGCTGTACAAGAAGGAAAAGGTAAACCCCGCCGCGGGCTGTTTGCCGATCCTGATGCAGATCCCGATCTTCTTCTCGCTGTATAAGGTGATCTTCGTCACTATCGAACTGCGTCAGGCCCCCTGGTTTGGCCCGTTCCAGGACCTCAGCGCACCTGATCCGACTTCGATCATGAACCTGTTTGGTTTGCTGCCCTTTGCCGGTCCGCAGCCAGATACCTTCATGGCACTGATCTTCATCGGCATCCTGCCGTTGCTGTTGGGGATCTCGATGTGGTTGCAGCAAAAGCTGAACCCGGCACCAACTGACCCGACTCAGGCGATGATCTTTGCCTGGATGCCTTGGGTGTTCATGTTCATGTTGGGCAGCTTTGCCAGCGGACTGGTTGTTTACTGGATCGCGAACAACACGATCACCTTCACGCAGCAATACCTGATCATGCGCAGTCAGGGCTATAAGCCTGACGTGTTCGGCAACATCAAATCCGGCTTCAAGCGGACGCCCAAAACGGACGACAAATGAATGCTGAAGTAACCCATATGTGGCGGCATCCGATCAAAAGCCATGGTCGCGAGGCCCTCCAGACCGTATCAGTGACCCCCGGGCAGACCATGCCCGGGGATCGCGTTTGGGCAGTCGCGCACGAGGCGTCGAAGGCGGATGGCTCTCAATGGGTGCCTTGCGCCAATTTCAGTCGCGGGGCGAAAGCACCGCAACTGATGGCTATCTCGGCCCGGCTGAACGGCGACACGATAACTCTGACACATCCAGATCGTCCGGATCTGACTTTTGATCCGGATGGCGAACAGCAGGTCTTTTTGGACTGGGTCCAGCCGTTGATGCCTACGGATCGGGCGGCGTCAGCCCGGATTATCCGAGTGCCGGGTCGCGGCATGACTGACAGTGACTACCCCTCGATCAGCCTGTGCAACATGGCATCGCACCGCGCGGTCGGGCAAAAGCTTGGCAGCGATCTGTCGATCCAGCGCTGGCGTGGCAACATCTGGTTCGATGGCCTGCCCCTGTGGGAAGAATTCGACTGGCTGGATCGCGAAGTACAGATCGGTGAGGCCGTGTTCCATGTCAAAGAACGCATCCGACGCTGTTTGGCGACAACGGCAAATCCGAAAACCGGCGTGCGCGATGCGGATACGCTGGGCACATTGAACAGCTGGGGTCATCAGGATTTCGGCGTTTACGCCGAGGTTGTCCGAGGCGGCGCAATTTCAGTTGGCGATAAGGTTCATCCGTTATGAGCACCCTACCCTTCCCACTGGTCGAAGACCCGGACAAGTTTGCGCTGGAACGCGGCCGCAAATTGTTTGCGGGACAATCCGAGTTTGTCAAAGGCGTGGTCGCCATGAATGGCCTGCCGACCCCTGACCGGCTTGAGGTCTGCTTTGCCGGACGTTCAAACGTCGGCAAGTCTAGCCTGATCAATGCGCTGACCGGCACCAAAGGTCTGGCACGCGCGTCCAACACTCCGGGCCGCACGCAAGAGATCAACTTTTTCACCCAAGGTCCCGAGCTTTATCTGGTTGACCTGCCCGGGTACGGCTACGCCAACGCCCCGGTGAAGGTCGTTGAAAAATGGCAGCGGCTGCTGAAACAGTATCTAAGCGGCCGCCAGACCCTGCGACGGGCCTTTGTCCTGATTGACTCGCGCCATGGGGTGAAGCCGGTCGATGCCGAGATCATGAAGCTGCTGGATTCCAGCGCTGTTACATTTCAATGCGTGATGACCAAGGCGGACAAGGTCAAGGCCAATGACCGGCAGAAGGTGTTGGATCAGGTACGCGGCGCATTGTCCAAGCACCCGGCGGCATATCCGGAAATCGTGCTGACGTCGTCCGAAAAGGGTGACGGTATTCCGACCCTTCGTTCGATCATCGCACATCTGGAATGATCCGGATCGGCCGCATTTTCCCAATCCTTACGTTGCTGGCAGTTGTGCTGACCGGCATGATCCCGCAGGGCTGGATGCCAGCGATGGGCAGCGATGGGAAAGTGCTGCTGGTGATCTGTACTGGCGATGGAACAGTCGAACAATGGGTTGACCTGAACCCCGGCGATCCTGGGCACGACGACACGGATTCGCGCGCAATGTGCCCATTCGCGGGCCTAACGGCGGATACACACTTGCCGTCAGTCGGCGAGATCGTCCCTTTTACGGCGAAAATCCAGCCACGCTGGATCCATCGTGATTTCACCCATCGCAGTGCCGGGTTCTACGCCCGCTATGATGCGCGGGGGCCACCCTTCTTTTCCTGATTCAGCTCAACACTTTTGAACCCGTGCACGCGCTGCGCGGGGCAATAATCGAATCCGGAGAACAAAAATGGCACTGGACAGCCAAAACCTGGGGGATACCCCGGCGCAGAACACTGCTGCGCAAAAATTCTATTTCGCCGCCTGGCGGTGGCACTTTTATGCCGGGATCTTCGTCATCCCGTTCCTGATCATTCTGGCAGTAACCGGACTAATGATGATGTTCATCACTCAGTTCGACGGTCGCGACGGCGAAAAAATCGCCGTTGATGTCCACGGGCAAGCGTTACCGGCCTCACAACAGGCCCTTATCGCCCTTGATGAGGTGCCCGGCACGGTTGTGGAATGGATCGGTCCGAAGGCTGATAATCTGGCCACTGTATTTCGCATCAAAACCGAAGAAGGTCAGCGTCTTGTTGCCGTCGATCCTTATGCCGGAGAGGTTCTGCAGGTCTGGGATCGTCGCGCCGGGTGGTATGATCTGGCCGACAACATCCACTCGACCCTTCTGATTGGCACGACCGGAGACCGCATCATTGAAATCGCAGCGGGGCTGAGCCTGCTTTTGGTCTTTACCGGCCTTTACATGTGGTGGCCGCGTGGAAACACTTTGGCCGCTATTGTTCCCAACCTGCGCGCACGCGGCCGCGCATTGTGGCGGTCGCTGCACGCTGTGATTGGGTTCTGGATGTCCGGGCTGTTGGTGGTCTTCCTGATTTCGGGCCTGTCCTGGGCGGGCGTCTGGGGCGGCATGATCGTTCAGCCATGGAGCAGCTTTCCGGCCGAGAAATGGGACAATGTCCCCCTGTCCGATGACATCCACGCCAGCATGAACCACGGCCACCAGAATGACGCCCCATGGGCGTTGGAACAAACGCCCATGCCCGCCTCTGGGTCCGAGGCCGGGACCCGCGGCGTCCCACAAGGCACGCCGGTCGATATCGACGCGCTTGTGGCCCTTGGCACCGCCTTGGATATGACAGGCAGGTTCCGCGTAGCCTATCCCAGCGGCGAGGATGGTGTCTGGACCCTGAACCGCGACAGCATGAGCAGCGACTCGACCGATCCGGTGAACGACCGCACCGTTCATGTCGACCAATTTACCGGCAAGATTCTGGCGGATGTCCGGTATGAGGATTACTCGTTGATGGGAAAATCCATGGCCATTGGGATCCCGTTTCACATGGGTCTGATGGGCATGTGGAACTTTGTCCTGAACCTGGTGTTCTGCCTGTCGGTCATCTTTGTCTGCGTCTCAGGTGTTGTGATGTGGGTTAAGCGCCGGCCTCAGCGGGCCGGGCGTCTGGCTGCACCGCCGATGCCTGCAGAACTGCCATTGTGGAAAGGGGCTGTCCTGATCGGGTTGTTCACCGCGATGGCCTTCCCGCTGGTGGGCCTGACCTTGCTGACCGTACTGGCCGTCGATTTGCTGCTGATCAGCAACATCCCGGCGATGAAACGCGCGATAAGCTGACACGCAAATAGCCGCATCCGGGCAACCGGTGCGGCCCTATACGCGATCCGGTCTTGGCAGAGCTGTGCAAAGGCCCTAACACGGGTTCCCAGAGGGACTGCAGCCATGAAGACAAGAGACATGAACCGGGACTGGATCGCCACCGCCGCAACGCTGAACAGCGCACTGCCATACCTGCAACGCTATGACGGCGCTATTGTCGTCATTAAACTTGGCGGCCACGCCATGGGCAGTGACGAAGCCATGGAAAGCTTCGCCCGCGATGTCGTCCTGATGCGTCAGGTCGGGGTGAACCCGGTTGTCGTGCACGGCGGCGGTCCAATGATCAACGCGATGCTGGATAAGCTGGATATCCAGTCCGAATTCGTGAACGGCAAGCGTGTCACCGACAAAGCAACCGTTGAAGTAGTTGAGATGGTGCTGTCCGGCCTCGTGAACAAGCGCATCGTTCAGGCGATCAACGGTCAGGGCGGCTCGGCCGTGGGCCTGTCGGGCAAAGATGCGCAGTTGATGACTTGTGATCAGACCGATGAATCCCTGGGTTTTGTCGGAAGTCCCGCAGAGATGAACCCGAAAATCCTGCATGACCTGTTTGCGCATGATGTAATTCCTGTCATCGCCCCGCTGGGTGCGGGCCGGAACGGCGAAACCTTCAACGTCAATGGGGATACTGCCGCTGGCGCTATTTCATCCGCGCTAAAGGCCGATCGACTGCTACTGTTGACCGATGTCTCGGGTGTTAAGAATGCCGCCGGGGACGTCGTGACCGAACTAAAGGCGGGTCAGATCCGCGAGATGACGCTGGACGGCACCATTGCGGGCGGCATGATACCCAAGACCGAAACGGCTCTGGACGCGCTGCACAGCGGGGTCCGTGCCGTGGTTATCCTTGACGGACGCGCGCCCAATGCCGTCTTGCTGGAACTTTATACGGAACACGGCGCCGGGTCGCTGATCCGACCGGACTGAGCCTTTGGCGGAGGAGACATGACCAAACGCCATCACCCCTCCTCTGACCCGGCAGCGCATAGCTATGCTGACATCGAAAAGGCTGCACAGGACGTTGGCCTGATCATCATGGGCGCGCTGCACCCTCGCGTTACAGACGCCAAGCAGTTGGAAGGCGGCACGCTGATCCTGCTAGGTGCTGGGGGTGCATTCTGGCCTGCCCTGAAATCCTCGCCTGAATGGCAAGGCAAGGATCCGGTCGACCGCTGGTCGCTGCGTGTGGTGGGGCAGATGGCACAGGACTTATCCGCCACAGCCTATTTTCCGTTTGGCGGCCCGCCCTATACGCCCTTTATCGATTGGGCATTGAAATCGGGACGCACGTTCAGCAGCCCGGTGGGCGCTTTGGTGCACGATGAGGTCGGCATGATGATCTCATTCCGGGGTGCGCTGCATTTCACCAACGAAATTCCCATACCCGCACCACCTAGCGCGTCCCCCTGCATCACCTGCGCCGCCCCCTGCACCCAGACATGCCCGGTGGGCGCTCTGAACAGTCGGGACTTTTATGATGTGTCGACCTGCCAGGGACACCTGTCCACTCCTGAAGGGCAAACCTGCAGGACCGGCGGTTGTCTTGTGCGGCTGTCCTGTCCTCTTAGCTCGGGTGCAGGGCGTGATCCCGAACAATCCGCGCATCACATGAGAGCGTTTCACCCATCATGACACGCACACTGATCCTGACACGCCACGCGAAATCCAGTTGGGACAGCCCGGCCCTTACCGATCATGATCGCCCGCTGAACAAGCGCGGGCGCAGGTCGGCCCCGGCGATTGCGGCGTGGCTGCGTGAAAACGACTGGCTGCCGGACGAAGTTCTCAGCTCAAGCTCGGTCAGAACCCGCGAGACGTGGGAGAGGATGGGCCTGCAGGCAGATAGCGTTTGCTTTCACCGAACGCTTTATCATGCGGACCCCGCAGATATGCTGCTTGAATTATCGGGCGCGACGAAACAAACCGTTTTGATGCTGGGCCACAATCCCGGCATTGCCGCTTTTGCGAACCAAATCGTTAAGCACCCGCCGGATCACGCCCGGTTCTACGACTACCCAACCTGTGCAACAGCTGTGATCCGCTTTGACATTGCGGATTGGTCCGGCGTCCGGTGGCACAGCGGCGATGTGCAGGGGTTTGTTACTCCACGCGAGTTGCTGGAATAGAAAAAGGCGAGGCCAAAGCCCCGCCTTTTCCTGAATTGGTAACCGGGTTCAGTGCCCCAGAATCTGGCTGAGGAACAGCTTGGTTCGCTCGCTCTGCGGGTTGTTGAAGAACTCTTCCGGTTCGTTCTGTTCCACGATCTGACCGGCATCCATAAAGATCACGCGGTTGGCGACCTGACGAGCAAAGCCCATCTCGTGCGTGACGCACAGCATGGTCATGCCTTCCTCGGCCAGCTCGATCATGGTGTCGAGCACCTCTTTGATCATCTCGGGGTCCAGCGCCGATGTCGGTTCATCGAACAACATGATACGCGGCATCATGCACAGCGAGCGGGCAATCGCCACACGCTGCTGCTGACCACCTGAAAGCTGACCGGGATACTTATCCGCCTGCTCGGGGATTTTCACCTTTTCCAGGAAGTGCATCGCGCGCTCTTCGGCCTCTTTCTTAGGCGTCTTGCGCACCCAGATTGGGGCCAGCGTGCAGTTCTCCAGAATGGTCAGATGCGGGAACAGGTTGAAGTGCTGGAACACCATGCCAACCTCGGACCGGATCTTGTCGATGTTCTTGAGGTCATTCGACAGCTCGGTCCCATCCACCATGATCGTGCCCTGCTGGTGTTCCTCCAGCGCGTTCAGGCAACGGATCAATGTGGATTTTCCGGACCCGGAAGGACCCGCAATAACAATCCGCTCGCCCTGATTGACGGTCAGGTTGATGTCGCGCAGCACGTGGAAAGATCCGTACCACTTGTTCATATTGTTGATTTCGATGGCGACCTCGTCGCTCACCTGCATCTTCGAGCGATCGATTTGACGGTCAATTGCAAGTTCAGACATATGTTGAACTCCTTAATGGTGGCCAGTTTGAAGCTTGCGCTCCAGATACATGGAGTAACGGGACATGGAGAAGCAGACGACGAAGAACAGCGCCGCGATGAACGCGAACAGTTCCCAGTAGATGCCGTTCCAGGCGGTGTCGGCGCGGATGGCAGATGCCAGTCCGATCACGTCGAACAATCCGATGATCGACACCAGTGTGGTATCTTTGAAGATCCCGATGAATGTGCTCACGATGCCCGGAATTGAGATTTTCAGGGCTTGCGGCATGATGATCAGTCGCTGTGCTTGCCAGTAGTTCAGGCCGAGACTGTCGGCACCTTCATACTGACCCCGTGGCAGGGCAGCCAGACCACCCCGGATCACCTCGGCCATATAGGCGGCTGAGAACAGGGTCATCATGATCATCACCCGCAGGATGATGTCAAAGTTGGTGCCCGGCGGCAGGAACAGGTTCAGCAGCAGCGAGGCCACGAACAACAGCGTGATCAGCGGCACACCGCGGATGAACTCGATAAAGCCCACGCACAGGTACTTGACGATCATCAGGTCGGACTGACGGCCCAGCGCCAGAACAATTCCGATCGGCAACGAGACACCAATGGCCACGACACCCAGCAGGATCGCCAGCATGAAGCCACCGAACTGGCGGCTTTGGACGGCTTCGATACCGATTGGCAGGATCGAGTCCAGGGCACCGACGAAATAGCTGGACAGAACCAGCCACCAGATAACCGACGCTGCGACACCCGCAATCATGCCAAACAGACCGCTCAGTTGTTTGCTGACAAGGGTGTAGGCACCCCAGCCGACAACAAATCCCAACGCTGCCGCGATCGGTCCCCAAATGGTGCCGCCCCACATCAGGAATGGCATCAGGAACGGATAGATCGCCGTGACGATCAGCATCTTGGACGGCACACGATCCGAGTACAGGACCGGCGCCAATGCGACCAACAGCAGGATCAGCGATACAATCGGACGCCAGTACAGGTGGCTCGGGTAGAACCCGAACAGCAACTGCAGCCAACGGTCATTGATCACCGCCCAGCAGGCATGGCCATGGGTTGAACCCCAGGTGGCGATCATGATCTCGCGGCATTCGTTAAGCGAGTTGGCGTTCCAGACGGACTGAAAGATCCATGGCAGAACGCCCGACAACACGTACCAGATCGCGTAAAGCGAAACCAACGTCAGGATCGA
Source organism: Ruegeria sp. CDSB113 (assembly GCF_059611045.1). Taxonomy (NCBI): domain Bacteria; kingdom Pseudomonadati; phylum Pseudomonadota; class Alphaproteobacteria; order Rhodobacterales; family Roseobacteraceae; genus Ruegeria; species Ruegeria sp. CDSB113. The sequence continues at coordinate 35,048 of NZ_JBXWOU010000017.1, read as the reverse complement.
GTTAAACCAGCCTGAGAACAGATTGTGCCTGATCCAGCCGATTGCTCCGACTTCGGACGCTGGCGGGGCTTGTTCCGGCAACATTTCCGTGCGGACAAATGAAACATCACTCATATTACCGCTCCACCAGTTTGACACGGTTGTTGTACCAGTTCATCACCGCTGAAATGCTCAGCGAGATGGCCAGATAGACCAGCATCAGCAGCAGAACGCATTCCAGCTCGCGGCCGGTCTGGTTCATGGTGATGCCACCTAGGGTCCCCGTGATGTCCATGTATCCGACCGCAATCGCCAGCGACGAGTTCTTGGTCAGGTTCAGATAGTTCGAGATCATCGGCGGGATGATCACCCGCAGCGCCTGAGGCAGGATAACCAGCCGCATGGTGCGACCCGGGCGCAAGCCCAGCGCAGACGCAGCTTCAGTCTGACCCTTGGAAATAGCCAGAATGCCGGCGCGTACGATCTCGGCGATGAAGGCCGCCGTATATAGCGACAAAGCCAGCCATAGCGCGATCAGAGAGTTGCGCATATGCGTGCCGCCTCTGAAATTGAATCCTTTCAATTCCGGGTATCCAAGGTGTAAGCCCAGTGCAGTCATCAGGATGATCATCGGGACGAACAGAATGCCCAGCTGGATATGCCAGATCTTAGGACGGTCGCCGGTTGATTCCTGTTTGGCGGCGGCCCAGGCGGACACTTTGCGCATGGTAAAGATGCTGCCACCCAGAACGACCAGAAACGCGACCAGATCCAGCGAAATATCAAACCGAAGGCTTGATGTACCGAACAAGTGGATGTCACCCAAGCTACGCGAGAACAAAAACTCAGGGATGTAAACACCCCGATTGGTAACGGCGACAGTGTTGAACAGATCCATCGTTGCCGTTGGGTTATCACCTCGGAACGCATTGGGTGCCGGCAAGCCTTCGATCAAAATGGCCATGGCCAGAACGATCCAAAGCAAGACAGGCACGTTACGGAAAATCTCGACATAGAAGGTCATGATGCGCGCGACCAACCAGTTGTTCGACAGACGCAGCACGCCAACAAAAACGCCAACAATCGTCGCTGTGATACACCCGAGAACTGCAACAACCAGCGTGTTCAGCAAACCGATGAACGCGGCGCGAAGATGGCTGTCCTGTGAGGTGTATTCCAGCAATCGCTGGTTAATGTCATAACTTGCGGATTCTGCAAAAAAACCGAATTCGACCGGCTTTCCCAACCCTTCAAGGTTTTGAATGGTATTCGAGATGATCCAGGCTGCCAGAAGCATGAAACCGATTAATGCAATGACCTGAATGGTCGCTGATCGGTACCGCGTATCGTAAAGGAGCATGGACAGCCGGAACTGCTCCTTCGGCGGGTCAGTGAGAGTCGTCATGACCTATGTATTTCCCCGTGCATCCCGTTTTTTGCCGGCGAAGTTGATCTTCGCTCAATCCATCCGGGAGTGTTTCTTATTTATGGAAAAAGGGCGCAGGTTGCCCCGCGCCCTTTCCCGTGGATTTTAGCGGAACGGCGGCGAATACAGCAGACCACCATCGGTCCACTGGGCATTCAGGCCGCGTGCAAGACCAATCGGAGTTTCTTCACCGATGTTCTTGGCAAATACTTCGCCGTAGTTACCACCCGCCTTGATTGCGTTTGCTGCCCAATCTGCGTTCAGACCCAGCATCTCGCCCAGAGTACCTTCGGTACCCAGCAGACGGTTTACTTCCGGGTTGTCGGTGCCAGCGCTCAGCTCGTCGATGTTTGCCGAGGTCACGCCCAGCTCTTCAGCCGAAACCAATGCGTTCAGGGTCCAGCGGACAACGTCGCCCCACTCGTGATCGCCATGACGGACCAGCGGGCCCAGCGGCTCTTTCGAGATGATTTCAGGCAGCAGGACGTGATCACCGGGGTTTTCGAACGTGGCGCGGGTTGCAGCCAGGCCCGATGCGTCGGTGGTGTAAACGTCACATGCGCCAGCCAGATACTGCTGTTGCGCTTCGGCGTTGGTTTCGATTGGAACCGGCTCGTAGCTGATGTTGTTGGCACGGAAGAAATCGGCCAGGTTCAGCTCGGTGGTGGTGCCGGTTTGGATGCAGACGGTCGCGCCGTCCAGTTCCTTGGCCGAGCTTACGCCCAGTGCTTTTGGAACCATGAAACCCTGACCGTCATAGTAGTTGACGCCAGCAAATTCGAACTTGAGGTCGACATCGCGGCTGAAGGTCCATGTGGTGTTACGTGCCAGCATGTCGATCTCACCCGAAGCCAGCGCAGTAAAGCGCGTCTTACCGGTGGTCGGCACAAACTCGACAGCGCTGGAATCGCCCAGAACGGCCGCAGCGACGGCACGGCAGACTGCGACGTCAAAACCTTGCCATTCGCCATTCGCGTCAGGCAGCGAAAAGCCGGCCAGTCCCGAGGACACGCCACAGTTCAGCTTGCCGCGCGCTTTGACGTCGTCAACAGTGCCCGCTGTCGCTGCCGCAGCAGCCAGACCGGCAACTGTGGCCACGCCCAAAATTACGGATTTTTTCATTTTTACCTCTTCCTGTTTACCCGCCCCTATTCCGGGACGGCTCTGTCCGGCACCTCTGGCACCAGAAAGGTTACTCCAAAGGTGTCTCCCCTTTAGTGGGCATGAGTTTGCTCGCATTCATAAACAAACGTCAAGGGTCGGATCAGGGAAAACGATGAGTCAACTCAGCGATGACCGGATCTGTGTCAAAATTTGATGCTCAATAGGCTCAGATAGAGATTTCAATGAACCGTTTAGCGTGTAGAAACGCAGCTTTTTTGATCTCGGCAACCGCATGCGCCTCGTCATCATGGCCCCATTGTTCGGTTTGCCAGGCCTCGTCGAGCCTTGAGATTTCCCAAATCTCCTCCGCCGCGCGCCAGTCCAGAGCGGCGGCAAATCCCAGCACCAACGAGCCAGACAGGCTGACCAGATCGTGGAAGGCTGCAAGCTGGAAGTCGTTGAATTCGTGTACGCGGCCTCGAAGTGTGCTGAGCGCTTCGGCTGACTGTGGTTGATGCAGCACACCAACCACAGGAACCAGTCGCGCAGCCAGCGTTTCAGCGGCCCAATCCAAGGCCGGATCCCATTGATCCGCCTGTCGTTGCTGCAACGTTTGCGGGTGTGTCGCCCGATAGCACAGCAGGTCCGAATCGCCGTAATCGGCCAGCATGTCTGCAACCTCGGCGTGCTGATGACGCACTTTGTCTATTGCTGCATTTGCAGACCGGGTAAACGGCATCAAGGTCGGATCGACCTCTTTTTCCTGCGCATCCCATTCTGCAGCAACCGCGTCGGCCAGTGCCTGCGTCGGCAGGATCAATGCGGCCTTGGCCGGTGTCTTGACCCGGCGACCGTCCAGTTCGACCGTGTATCCGTCTTCCGCCTGGACAACCGTGCTTGCGGTCCAAAATCGCTTGGGCTTCCAGTCGCTCATGTCTTCAGGTCCAGATATCATCCAGCGCTCGGGGCAACTGGTCAAAATTTTCAATTATACAGGCCGCGCCGTTCAGGGCTGATCGGTCATGATATCCCCAGGATACGCCGATCCCTGTTACTCCGGCAGCCCGCGCCATATCCATGTCGAACCGGGTATCGCCAATCATCACCGTATCTTCCGCATCAACGCCGGTTTCAGAACGGGCCGTGTCGATCATCGACGGATGCGGTTTCGAGGGGTGATGGTCCGCAACCTGCCGGGTCACGAAATAGCGCTCCAGATCATGTGCTTCGATCAAAGCGTCCAGGCCGCGTTGGGATTTTCCGGTGGCCACACCCAGCAGCACCTCGGGGATGGCATGCAGGGTTTCGATTACGTCCCTCGCACCGGGATAGAGCGGTGAGCTTGCGGCCCCCTGCTCTAGACGGTTTGCGTGATAGGCCTGTTTGTAGCCCTCAACCAGATTGTGTTGAACCGTTTCGCTCTGCTCGGGCGCCAGTTGGGCCATGGCATTGGGCAAGGACAGACCGACGATGGACAAAATCGCCGTGCGGTCGGGGACCGTCAGTGACAGGGCCCCAAAACTGGCGGTCATCGCCGCAACAATGCTGCCCTGGCTGTCGACAAGGGTTCCGTCCACATCGAAAAGCACCAAACGCAAGGGTGCGCTCATTGCAGTTCCTCGAACGGGTCTTCTGCGGCCAGATCCTCGGTCCAGCCGAACGTGTCCCAGCTGTGTTTCATATGCTCAGGCAACGGAGCTTTAATGGTTATGGTCTTGCGCGTGACCGGATGCTGGAATGAGGCCTGCCGCGCGTGCAGGTGCAGCTTCTTGCTGATGACCCCGCCCAGTTGCGCGCCCCAACCGTCGCCCAGATTTTCCTGCCCCGAGCCACCGTATTTGCCATCGCCAACGATTGGGTGACCGATTGCCGCCATGTGTACCCGCAGCTGGTGCGTACGGCCGGTGATCGGCTCCATCGCCACCCATGAGGCGCGCCCTGCCACGCGATACAGCGTTGCATACAGCGTATGCGCCCGTTTCGCGCCCGGCGTGTCGTTGATTTCGTTCAGATGCACGGCGATCATCTTTTCGCCCTCACCCTGTTTACCGTGACCGGATGCCTTGACCAAACCAGTCTTGATCTCGCCCAGATACGGGGTCGGCACGCCAGCAACCAGTGCCCAATAGATCTTGCGTGTATCGCGGTGCCGGAAGGCGGCTGTCAGCCCCTTGGCGGCCTCGCGGGTGCGGGCCATCAGCAATACACCCGATGTGTCCTTGTCCAAGCGGTGCACGAGGCGCGGGTTTTCGTCATAGCCAAAGCGCAAAGCCTCAGACAGGCCGTCCACGTGGCGGGTCTGGCCACTGCCGCCCTGCACCGGAAGACCCTGTGGCTTGTTCAGGGCCAGAACATGATCGTCGCGATAGATCACGCAGGACTGGATCATCTTGGCGTCGGCATCCGAGATGCCTCGTTTGACTGCAACCGGCTTGTGATCAGCATCCGGCAAGGGTGGTACGCGCACGACCTGCCCGACCTCAAGCCGGGTCGAGGCTTTGACCCGCCCGCCTTCTACGCGCACCTCACCCTTGCGGCACATCTTTTCGATGCGGCCCTGGCTGACATGCGGAAACAGGCGGCGCAGCCACCGATCCAGCCGCTGGTCGCCGTCACCCTCTACCACGGTGATCATCTGTACGCCGCTCATGCCGATATCCTCTGCGTCGCGCGGAATATCCGCCCGCTAAACAAGTGTGTAAGTGCCCTAGAAAACATGCGCGTCTGTGCCGTGCAAAAGGCCAAGAGTCAAGCCGGTCAAATGCCCGGGAAACCCAGGCGCCTACGTTGTCTCGGCGTCGGATCACCTCTTGGTCGTTTGCGCATTCGTTCTTCAACGCATCACGCAGTGGTGTGCTACTCGTTCCTCTGTGCCCGCAGCTTGGCGAAGTAGTCCAGACGCTTCTTCAATTCACGCTCGAACCCACGCTCCACGGGTTTATACAATTCTGGCCGCTTCATGCCGTCGGGGAAATAGTTTTGTCCGGAAAAGCCATCTTCGGCGTCATGGTCATAGGCATAGCCTGTGCCATAGCCCTGATTTTTCATCAACGATGTCGGCGCGTTCAGAATGTGTTTTGGCGGGGGTTCGCTGCCTGACTGCTTGGCCAATCGTATCGCCGCCTTGTACCCAACATAAGCGCCGTTCGATTTCGGGGCCAACGCCAGATAAACCAGCGCCTGCGCTATGGCCAATTCACCCTCTGGGCTACCCAAACGTTCGTAAGTTTCCCACGCGTGCAGGCAAATCGTCTGCGCCTGCGGATCGGCGAGACCAATGTCTTCGACCGCCATCCGCGTGATCCGCCGCGCCAGATAGCGCGGATCCTCCCCACCCGTCAGCATCCGCGCAAACCAATAAAGCGCCGCATCTGGGTCAGATCCGCGTACGGATTTATGAAGGGCCGAGATCAAATTGTAATGCTCGTCCCCGGACTTGTCGTATTTGGCCGCACGGCGCATCAGCCGCGTGGACAGCGCGTCGAGGTCCAGAGGTGCATTAACAGTCCAAGCCGCCACCTGTTCGATCAGGTTCAAAAGCGCGCGACCGTCGCCATCCGCCATCTCTTGCAAACCCTCTCGGGCCGCGCCTGTCAGTGGCAGGGCGCGGTCCAGTTCTTTCTCTGCGCGCTGGGTCAGACGTTCCAGATCCGCAAGGCTAAGCCGCTCAAGGACAAGTACCTGAGCCCGGCTAAGCACAGCGGCGTTCAGCTCAAAAGACGGATTTTCGGTCGTGGCCCCGACCAGCAGGATAGTCCCGTCCTCCATATGTGGAAGAAACCCGTCTTGCTGTGCCTTATTGAAGCGGTGAATCTCATCGACAAACAGCAACGTGCCCTGCCCGTTCTGTCGCCGAATCTTTGCCGCTTCGAACACTTTCTTTAGGTCTGGCACACCGGTGAAAATCGCACTGATCTGAACGAAATGCAGATCGGTTTCCTGGGCCAGCAAGCGCGCGATCGTGGTTTTCCCAACACCCGGCGGGCCCCAAAAAACCAAACTGGACAAACTGCCCGAGGCCAACATGACGCCCAGCGGAGCATCCGGGCCCAACACCTGCTGCTGTCCGATGACCTCGGCCAACGACTGCGGGCGCAGCCGGTCCGCCAACGGGCGGTGCGGGGATGGTGCAGGCTCGCTCGCCCCGGTATCGAACAGATCGCTCATGCGGTTACAGCCGGAACCGCAGAGATACGGCCTGTCCACCCCGCAGAACATCCAAATTCAATCTGCGCCCCGGATCGGTCATCGCATCCACCACGTCTTTAGGATGTTGGACTTCCGTTCCGTTGATGCTTAGGACCACGTCACCCGCGCGCAATCCGGATCGTCCACCGTACCGGTCTGCGTCCACAATCACCACGCCAGTTTGCGACAGCAAAAGCCCCATCTGGGTAATGATCGCAGGGTTGATGCGCGACACCTTCAGGCCCGGCATCACGGTGCTATCGTTCAGAACGGTTTCATCAGCCGGTGGAGTTTCCGGGACCTTGATCAGGGCAACCTCGATATCCGCTCTGTCCTGACCCCGCAGCCGGGTCAGGACCGAAGTGCCACCAACGCCGGCAACGGACATGCGGAACTTCATCTCGGCTGGGGAATTCACCTCATCCCCATCCACATGAGTCACCACATCCCCCACGCGCAGCCCTGCCTCACCCAGCGGACTCAGGGTGTGCAGGTCCGAGATCACAACACCCATAGGGAATACCAATCCCAGAGATTCGGCGATATCCGCGCTCATGTGCTGACCAGAGACCCCGGCCCAAGGGCTGACAAAGCTGTCATTCCCGGCCTTGGCCTGGCGCAAAAATTCGGCCACCAGATTCGCCGGGATCGCAAACCCGATGCCGTTGGAGCCGCCGGATCGCGTCAGGATCGATGTGTTAATCCCGATCAGATCGCCATTCACGTCGATCAACGCCCCGCCGGAATTGCCCGGATTGATCGCGGCATCGGTTTGAATAAAGTACCCACGCGCGTTGCCAGTGGCCGTCCCGGTCCGCGCCAGACCTGAGATGATCCCGGAAGATACGGTTTGTCCCACACCAAACGGATTACCGATCGCAAGCGCCAGTTCCCCTACCTCAATCTGATCGGAATCGCGGAAGTTCAGATGCGGCAAATCCTTGGCGTCTTCCAACCGCAGGATGGCAATGTCGCTTTCCTTGTCGCCCAGCACCACTTGCGCTGAAAATTCACGCCGGTCGGTCGTCACCACGCGGATTTCGGTGGCTGTTCCAACAACGTGGTAGTTCGACACGACATAACCGTCCTCAGACAGAATGACGCCAGAGCCCAGCGAGTTCTGTACACGTGGGCGCGGCTCAGAGAAGCCCCGACCAAAGAACTCTTCAAAAAACGGATCCGAGAAGAATGGATTCGCCCGCCCCTGCCGAACAATCTTGGCATAGATGTTAACGACCGCCGGAGAGGCCTGTTTGACCACAGGGGCAAATCCAAGGGAAATCTCGGCCTGGGATGTTGGAACACGGGTGTCCGCAGTGGCCGCGCCCGTTAACAACAAAAGACAAAACAGGATTCGCAACATAAACACCCCTCCGGAAAAGTCGCAAAATGGATATGCGGGGCAGTGATCGGGATTGCAAGTGATCACGCCATGTCGCTTTGTGCCAATTCTGATACGTTGGACTAACATACTTACCATGCAACAGAACCAGTGGGACGGCACCTCATGCATCAGGACCATGAATTGACTTTTGCAACAGCCGTCGCCAGCCACCGGCAGGCTGCGCTGTCAAATGCAGAAGAGACCGCGCACGAATACTATCAGGCCTCACTACTCAGTGCGATAATGCAGGGGGTCTATGACGGTACCCTTTCTATCGGTGAGCTGCTTGAACACGGTGATTTTGGTTTGGGTACTTTCAACGCCCTGGACGGTGAGATGATCGTTCTGGATGGCGTCGCCTATCGTCTGGACGGCGAAGGGAAGGCTAACGTAGCAAGCGACACGGATTTGACCCCCTACGCCGCAGTCATCAAGTTCCGTCCTACTGATGCCTTGGATCCAACTAACGATGTCAGCAAACAGGCATTTGAAGCGCAATTGGATGCCAGAGCTGCGGAAAGAAACCTGTTCTACGCAGTGTGCTTTACGGGCCGGATTAAGCACATCAAATATCGAAACGTTCTGCGGCAAGACCGTCCCTACAAGCCATTGCTTGAAGTCGTAAAATCGCAGGCTGAGTTTGAATTGGACGACGTGGACGGCATTATTCTTGGGTTTCGCTGTCCGGATTACGCTGTGGGGATTGGGGTTCCCGGCTATCATCTCCACTTTATTTCCAGTGATCGAAAAACTGGCGGGCATGTCTTAGACTATACCTTGGCCAGCGGGCGGATCGAAATCGACCACACATCGTCACTGCATTTGGAACTGCCGGAAACACCCGCGTTTTCCGAAGCGAACCTGACTGCCGGTGCTTCGGAAGACAGCATTCAAAAGGCTGAAGGCAACTAAGAGCGTTGTCACCAGCCCTTGTCTTCCAACAAAAAACCCCCGCGTCCGAAACGCGGGGGTTTGAATTCAGAAAGCCGGGCTTTCTTATTCTTCGTCTGCGGCCTCTTCGGCGGCAACGCGGGCTTTGTCAGCCGCGCCTTTGGCGTCCAGATCACGGTCAACGAATTCGATGATCGCCATCGGTGCCATGTCGCCATAGCGGAAGCCAGCTTTCAGGATACGGACATAACCGCCCTGACGCTCGGCGTAGCGGGGGCCCAGGATTTCGAACAGCTTTGCGACGTCTTTGTCTTGCTTCAGCTGCGAAGCGGCCTGACGGCGAGCGTGCAGGTCGCCGCGCTTGCCCAGAGTGACCAGCTTTTCGATGATCGGGCGCAGTTCTTTTGCCTTGGGCAGAGTTGTTTTGATCTGCTCATGTTCGATGAGCGAGCCAGCCATGTTTGCAAACAGAGCCTTACGGTGCTCATGAGTACGGTTCAGGCGGCGGTAACCACGTGCGTGACGCATTTTCTAGTTCCTTCTTCAGCGTTTTGCTTTGTCTGGCCGGCGATGCGTGTCACCGGCTCTCCTTGGGGCGGATGTGCCCATTTTGTCCCCGGAAATCCGGGCATTTGGGAAGACGCGTTTAGAACGCGTCTTCGAATTTCTTTGCCAGATCTTCGATGTTGTCAGGCGGCCAGTCCTCGACATCCATGCCGAGGTGCAGACCCATGCCGGACAGCACTTCCTTGATCTCGTTCAGCGACTTGCGGCCGAAGTTCGGGGTGCGCAGCATCTCGGCTTCGGTCTTCTGGATCAGGTCGCCGATGTAAACGATGTTGTCGTTCTTCAGGCAGTTTGCCGAACGGACCGACAATTCCAACTCGTCTACTTTCTTCAGCAGCAGCGGGTTGAACTCCAGACCATCGTCTTCGTCCTGGCGACCAGCCGCTTCGGGCTCGTCGAAGTTGACGAAGATCGACAGCTGATCCTGCAGGATGCGTGCGGCAAAGGCCAGCGCGTCTTCCGGCGTGATCGAACCATCGGTTTCGATCTTCAGGGTCAGCTTGTCATAGTCCAGAACCTGACCTTCGCGGGTCGGCTGAACGTCATAGGCAACCTTTTTGACCGGCGAATAGATCGCGTCGATCGGGATCAGACCGATAGGCGCATCTTCCGGCTTGTTCTTCTCAGCCGAAACATAGCCCTTACCGGTGTTGACGGTCAGTTCCATGAACAGGTCGGCGCCATCGTCCAAGTGGCAGATGACGTGATCGCGGTTCAGAACCTCGATACCAGCGCTTTCGCTGATGTCACCTGCGGTGACAACTGCTGGGCCTTTGGCATTGATCGACAGGCGCTTGGGGCCTTCGACTTCCATGCGCAGGGCAACCTGCTTGAGGTTCAGGATGATGTCGGTGACGTCTTCACGAACTCCGGCAACGCTCGAGAACTCGTGCAATACGTTGTCGATCTGGACGCTGGTGATGGCCGCACCTTGCAGCGAGCTCATCAGAACGCGGCGCAGCGCGTTGCCCAAGGTCAGACCAAAGCCACGCTCCAGCGGTTCAGCAACCAAGGTTGCCTGACGCGCAGGGTCGTTGCCCGGCTTGCCTTCCAGCTGTGTCGGCTTGATCAATTCAGCCCAATTCTTATGGATCATGTAATCCCTCCATTCCTGTCCGCGCCCCATGACCAACAAGGTGCAGACGCCCGAGGTTCAAAATGACGTGCTGGGGCCGTGCGAAAACACAGCCCCAGCTCAATTCAAAATCGCTTAGACGCGGCGGCGCTTCGGCGGGCGGCAACCGTTGTGAGCAATCGGTGTAACGTCACGGATCGACGTGATGTTGAAGCCCACAGCAGCCAGCGCGCGCAGAGCCGATTCACGACCCGAACCGGGGCCCTGAACTTCGACTTCCAGCGTCTTGACACCGTGATCCTGCGCCTTCTTGCCTGCATCTTCTGCAGCCATCTGAGCGGCGTAAGGTGTCGATTTACGCGACCCTTTGAAACCCATGGTCCCGGCCGACGACCACGCAATGGCGTTGCCCTGCACGTCCGAGATCAGGATCTTGGTGTTGTTGAAGGTCGAATTCACATGGGCGACGCCCGATGCGATATTCTTGCGCTCTTTTTTCTTGGTACGAGTCTTTTCGCGTGCCATCAGTCAGACCCTCCTTATTTCTTCTTACCAGCAATGGCCTTTGCGGGGCCTTTGCGGGTACGAGCATTGGTGTGGGTACGCTGACCGCGAACGGGCAGGTTACGACGGTGACGCAGACCGCGGTAGCAGCCCAGGTCCATCAGGCGCTTGACGTTCATCTGAACTTCACGGCGCAGGTCACCTTCAACGGTGAAGTTTGCGTCGATATGTTCGCGGATGGCCAGAACTTCGGCGTCGGACAGTTCATTAACGCGACGGGTCGCGTCGATGCCTACGGCTTCGCAGATCGCTTTGGCCGAGGTGTTTCCGATACCGGTGATATATGTGAGGGCGATAGGTACCCGCTTTGCAGTCGGGATGTTTACGCCGGCAATACGTGCCACGTGTCACTTTCCTTTTTTGTTGCGGTTCCGTAGCTCCGGAACCTTTTTTCACAACACTCGATCTTGGCAGTGACGCCAGAGGATCCAGTATTATTCGAGGTGGTCGGGGCATCCGGAACGAATCCCGCATGCGGTCGTGATTCCCGTTAGGGATGGGGGTCGATATGGGCTTTTCTTACTCAGGTCAAGGGCAGAAATGGATCAGCCGTTTCCGACGTCGACGCCACCATCCAAAACCTGCGAAATCTCGTTTTGAACGGCGTCAATTTCACCCAGACCGTCAACCCAGGACAGGTTGCCCTTGGCATAGTAATAGCCGATCAGCATCGAGGTCTTTTTGTAGTATTCCATCAGACGAGTCTTGAGGCTTTCCTCATTATCATCTGCGCGGCGTTTGAAGTCGTTTTCCTTGCCGCAGTTGGTGCATTTTCCGTCCGCCGGGATCGGCTTGGTGACGTCATTGTAGACCTCGCCGCAGCCACCACAGGTCGAGCGTGCGGTGATCCGTTCGACCAGCGCGTCATCGTTGACTTCCATCGCGATGACCGCATCCAGCGTTTCGCCGGTGCTTTTTAGCAGATCTCCCAGTGCGTCAGCCTGTGCCAGCGTGCGCGGGAAACCGTCGAAGATGAAACCGCCCTTGGCACCCTGTTCCAGCTTTTCACGGATCAGGCCGATGACGATCTCGTCGGTTACCAGCTCACCCTTGGCCATCACCTCGGCCACGCGGTTGCCCATTTCGGTTCCGCTGTCTTTGGCTTCTCGTAGCATGTCACCGGTGCTCAGTTGCACCATGCCGCGCGTTTCTACCAGGTGACGCGCTTGCGTTCCTTTGCCCGCACCTGGCGGGCCCAACAAAATGATGTTCATCGACGAGCGGGTCCCTTCCTGCCGCGTTTCTTGCTCTTACCGCGCAGCTGGGACTTTTCGATAAGCCCTTCGTATTGATGCGCCAGCAAATGGCTCTGGACTTGCTGGATCGTGTCCATGGTCACAGAGACGATAATCAGAACCGAGGTACCGCCGAAGTAGAACGGGATGGCGAATTGGTTCCGCAGAATTTCAGGCAGCAGACATACCAGCGCCAGATAGGCCGAACCCAGAACCAGCACGCGGTTGACCACGTATTCCAGATACTCGGCGGTTTTCTTGCCGGGACGAATGCCGGGCACAAAACCATTCTGTTTTTTCAGGTTGTCCGCAACATCATCCGGTTTGAACGAGACGTTGAACGTGTAGAAATAGGCGAAGAACACGATCATCGACGCGAAGAACAGCAGATACAGCGGCTGACCGGGGCCAAAGTTGGCCAGTAGCCACGACATGACCGGGCCGTTTGTGGCACCCGACGAGAAGGTCGAGATCGTCACCGGCAGCAATAGCAACGAGCTGGCAAAAATCGCAGGGATAACGCCCGCCGGGTTCACTTTGACCGGCAGGTGGCTGGAGCCGCCCTCGTATACCTTCATACCGGCCTGACGGCGCGGGTACTGAATGTGGATCTTGCGCAGCGCGCGTTCCATGAACACCACGAAGGTAATGACCACGATAACCATGACGATCACACCGATGATCACAGCGGGGCTGATTGCACCCGAGCGACCCGACGCAAAGAACTGCGCCAGAGCGGCCGGAACCTCGGCAATGATGCCGACGAAGATGATCAGAGAGATACCGTTGCCGATGCCGCGCGCGGTGATCTGTTCACCCAGCCACATCAGGAACATCGTGCCGCCCACCAGAGTGATCATGGTCGACATGCGGAAGAAAAGCCCAGGATCGGTGGCCAGATCGCCCGATTCCAGCGAAACCGCCAGACCATAGGCCTGCACGGTGGCCAGGGCCACAGTGCCGAAGCGGGTGTACTGGTTGATTTTCTTGCGCCCCTGCTCGCCCTCTTTCTTGAGCTGTTCGAGCGCGGGAACCATGGATGTCAGCAGTTGCACGATGATCGAGGCTGAAATGTAAGGCATGATGCCGAGGGCAAAGATACCCATCCGCCCCAGCGCCCCGCCGGTGAACATCGAAACCATGCCGCCGATGCCCTGCCCCGCTTGTTCCATGAACTCGCGCAGTGCTTGTCCGTCAATCCCCGGCACCGGAATAAAGGTGCCCAGACGATAGACGATCAGCAATGCAAGCGTGAACAGGATGCGGTTGCGCAGATCGGTGGCTTTACCAAGGGCAGACCAGCTTGTGTTGGCTGCCATTTGTTCTGCTGCTGATACCATAAATCGGTCTCTCTTATGAAAACACCGCCCGGAACCGTTTTCCGGCTCGGGCGGCGTCTTGGAAAACTCTGAGGACTATGTAAGCGGGTCTTGGCCCGCTCACAAGCGCTTACTCTGCCGCAGCAGCTTTTGTGACCGTAAGTGAGCCGCCCGCTTTCTCAACTGCTTCAACAGCAGCCTTCGAAGCACCGGTAACTTCCAGGTTTAATTTGGCGCTGATTTCGCCTTTGGCCAGAACGCGGATACCGTCCAGCTTGCGACGAACCAGACCGGAGGCAACCAGTGCATCCTCGGTGATCGCAGCTTTGGCGTCCAGTTTGCCGGCGTCGACGAATTTCTGGATCAGGCCCAGGTTGATAACGGCGAATGCCTTGCGGTTTGGCTTGTTGAAGCCACGCTTGGGCAGACGCTGGTACAAAGGCATCTGGCCGCCTTCGTAACCGTTGATGGCCACACCCGAACGGGATTTCTGGCCTTTGATACCACGGCCACCCATTTTACCTTTGCCGGAACCCGGACCACGGCCAACGCGGGTGCGTTTTGGTGTGGCGCCAGGATTGTCGCGCAATTCGTTCAGTTTCATTTCGCTTCTCCTAAGCCGGAAATGACCCCGAAGCGTGATGGGTCAGACACGGCATTTTTTGGTTTTGATTCTCGTGGACAGACTGCCACCGGAGCCCGATACAGCTTTGCGCGCCAGTATGCAAGTTTTGATGTCCGTCTATTGCGCCGCGACTTTTTCGCCATGCGGGGTAATGGGCGCTTCTTGTGGGTCAATCTCGTGTTTTGCGAGCAGTTTTCCCACTAGGCTGTCTGGATTTGGGATCCCACCATATTTGTGGGCGAGGATGGACCGCATCCGGCGACCGTAAAAATGAATTGAAACCGTGTCTTCTTTTATGAACCGGGACAGATCCACGCCCGGACGAGCCAAAGCCCTCCGCCGCGTAAAGTTTAATGGGTAAAAGACGTGTTCGGGCAGCGCAAAGCGAACTTCCTTGGACTTGTTGAGCGCCCACGTTATGGCCTTAGGCCCCCAAACGCCCCAATATGTTTCCGGTATATTGACGGGTTCGCCCGCATCCTGAGCCGCTTGCAGCGGCCGCATGATCCGTCTGGGCAACCATGGAGGGATACGGAAAGGGTCATTTGTGTATTCATTCAACAAACCGAGCGTTTCGCTGTCCGCTGGCAGACCCAAAACCCCGATTGCGACCTCGCCTTCGAGATACCCATAGTAGTGTCCGTTCAGCGTGGAAAACGGCTTGACGCAATAGGCGTCCGTATCAGCCCAAATTAGCCCCGGTTCCTTCGCCAGCATGCGATACCGAAACTTGTCCGAGTGCGGCGCTGGACTGCCTGTTCGACCATGCGTAACGAATTCACTATCCGGCAGGATTTCCCTCGCGTCACGGCAATCTACACCGTCCGGAATCTTTGTGACATTTCCGTAGGTATAAAGGCGAACCGGTTGACCGGCGTCCAGAAAGGACTTGATGCACAGTTGCTCCAGAAAACTCAGCGGGCCATCGACCCATAGCATCCCGATCTCTTGGTCTTGCACGTCGCCCGGCCTTGTTTCGTTTAGACTGATGCGGCCTTTTGCGGCTGCCTTACTCGGACATGACGGATTTCAGACCCACCCGCAATAGCTGCGATCTGGTTTTCGAGAAGTTGTGTCATGCGCATCACCGCAACCAAAAAAGGCGCCAAATTGGCGCCTTGGGTTCGGGTTGTTCTTAACTATTGCTTACGAACAATATGCGTGCTCGCGGGCGATGTCCGCGATATCGCAGCGGCGGATTCCGATGTCGTCCAATTCGCGATTGGTCAAGCGCTGAAGCTCGCCGTAGGTACGGTTATACTCGTTCGCACGAGCACGGTTCTCTTTCACACGCTCAATCAGGTTTGCAAAACGGGCGCTCAGGTTGAAGCCGCCATGGGTCAGTGTTGCTGTGTGTGCCATATTTCTTTTCCTTTCTCTGACCGGGGCGAATTCCCCGGAAACTGTTTACGTTCCTTGTTCGGACAGGGTTGAGATAGGTCCAAGCGATATCGCTAACAACCGAAGTTTAGGTCTAGCCGCTATGCATGTATTGAATAGCTAGGCAGCAGGTCGCGCTGCGGCGAGATCGATTGCATGGGCTTAAACGGCAGCTACCTTCCCGCACGTCTTCTGCGGGCAGTCATCGCCCGACCGTCGCGTATACTCAGCCCCATCAAAGTGAGATTGGTGGCACCAGCGAGCAGCTCAACGACCTGCACAGCGTAGAAACTGATATCAAAGGACCCAGCGCTCGCTTTCGCGTTCAGGAAGATTGCAGCAGGAACAAGGATCAACAGGCCGTTCATCGCGATGAACGGCATTCGCTTCTTCTTGGCAAGGGTCGGCGCATCTTTGCGACGACGCCCAAGGGTCATTCCCGATGCACCCACGATCACCATCGCAGGCACAAGGATAAACAGCCCGTTGACGATCATGGACTTTACGGTCGCGACAGTCGCATGGGTTGAAAACAATTCGCTGTACAAAGTGGATGTCCAGAACACGAATATTGTCAGGAATCCTATTACACCGGCGATAGGGTGAATTGATTTTATCATGTGGCTACTCCGCTTTTGGCATCAGGCGACGCAGTGGTTTTCGACTGTGAGCTTTCTTAGAAGATGTGGACGCGCCACGGCGCTTTCGGGGTAGTCTGCAATTCGACGCTGGAACTCTGGGTGGGTGAAGGCATCGCGAAAGCTTTTGACGTCCTGCCAGATCGCATAGTTCACGAGGGTCGAACTGCCGGCGATCCCCTGATGAAGCTGGGTCGAGATATATCCCGACTGGGACTTCATGAAGTCCGCATCATGTGCCCAGGCCTTCAACAGCGCCTCTTCGTCTTTCGCGTCCACTGTAAACACGTTGATCAGCACCACAGGGCCTTCCTCGGCCTGCATCTGATCAGCCAGTGTGACGACTTTATCCATCTCTTCGATATGAGCCATTTCGATTCCTTTCCATTCGCTTGCATAGCTTGCTATATATTATTGCATAGCTTGCTATTCAAGTGTAAATCTCAACCATGGATTTCGAAAAAGAGAACTCGGCCGGATATCTGGTCAATCACATGGCGCGATTGTTCGCGAAAGAGCTGCAACACCACATTGCGCCTTTGGGCATCGTTGTTGGACAGTTCCCAGTCTTGCTGGAGCTTTGGCTCAAGGACGGGGTCACCCAAAAAGATCTGCTGGCCAAAATTGACGTCGAACAAGCGACTCTGGCCAACACGCTCAACCGTATGGAGCGCGACGGCTTGATCAAAAGAACGAAAAACCCCGCTGACGCCAGAGCCCAATTGATCTGGTTAACCGAAAAGGCCGCCGCACTTAGAAACAGCGCCTATGAGTCGGCCCAGAACGTTAATTCCCAAGCCTTGCAAGTTCTGACTGAGCCTGAGCGGGCGCAGTTCATGGACTATATGCGGCGGGTAATAAGCGGAATACGTACAAGTTGAACTAAAACCACATCGGGTGAGGCGACAGCCAACACTGCCCTTAAACAAAAAAAACGCCCCCGAACTGATCGGAGGCGATTCTAGCTCTTAGAAGCAAGGCGCTTAGCCGCGCTCTTCGATGATCTCAACCAGATGCGGGATCTTGTTGACCATGCCGCGGACCGAGGGGGTATCCTCAAGCTCGCGGGTTTTGTGCATCTTGTTCAGGCCCAGGCCGATCAGAGTCGCGCGCTGTTCAGCGGGGCGACGGATCGGGGAACCGATTTGCTTGACGACGATGGTTTTTGCCATGGGTCGCTCTCCTTATGCTTCTGCTTCAGCAGCAGCTGGTGCTTCGTCCCGCTTGGGCAGGATGTCAGCAACCTTTTTGCCACGACGCTGGGCAACCGAACGCGGGCTCTGCTCTTTCTGCAGGCCGTTGATGGTGGCGCGGATCATGTTGTACGGGTTCTGCGAGCCCAGCGACTTGGACACAACGTCCTTCACGCCCAGCATTTCGAACACAGCACGCATCGGACCACCGGCGATGATACCGGTACCTTCAGGTGCGCTGCGCATAACCACTTTACCGGCGCCATGACGGCCTTCGATGTCGTGGTGCAGGGTACGACCTTCGCGCAGTTGCACGCGGATCATCTGACGCTTGGCTTGTTCAGTCGCTTTGCGGATGGCTTCAGGTACTTCTTTCGCTTTACCTTTGCCAAAGCCGACGCGGCCTTTCTGATCGCCTACGACCACCAGAGCGGCGAAGCCAAAGCGCTTACCACCTTTTACGGTTTTCGATACGCGGTTGATCGCAACCAGACGATCTGCGAATTCCGGAGTTTCGTCGCGGTCACGTCCACGGCCCCGGCGGTTATCACGTTCTGCCATTTTGGCATCCCTTTTCTTTGGTGACGCTTGCGGCGTCGTTTGTTCAATCCAAGTGGGCCCCGGCATTGCCAAGGCCCCCGGATCATCGGGGCGGATCGAAACCCGCCCGCAAGTCTTAGATCTTCAGACCACCTTCACGCGCAGCGTCGGCGACAGCCTTCACTTTGCCGTGGAACAGGAAGCCGCCACGATCGAAATAGGCCTCTTCGACGCCCGCCTTTTTGGCACGCTCGGCGATGGCCGCGCCCACTTTGGTGGCCGCTTCGACGTTGTTCTTGCCAACAACACCCAGATCTTTTTCCAGGGTTGAGGCCGAGGCCAGGGTCACGCCACGTACGTCGTCGATCAGCTGAACAGAGATGTTCTTGTTCGAACGGTGTACGGACAAACGCGGACGACCCGCGTTGACCTTGCGAAGTTTGTTCCGAACGCGCAGGCGGCGCTTCAGAAACAGGGTTCTTTTGCTGTTTGCCATTGTTTGCGTCCTTACTTCTTCTTGCCTTCTTTGCGGAAGATGAACTCGCCCTTATAGCGGATGCCTTTGCCCTTATAGGGCTCGGGACGGCGCCATTCACGGATTTTCGCCGCGACTTCGCCCACCTGCTGCTGGTCGTTACCTTCCACAATGATCACGGTCTGCTTCGGCGCGGTGATGGTGACACCTTCCGGAGCAACGAAATCAACGTCATGGCTGTAGCCCAGGTTCAGCTTCAGGGTGTTGCCCTGCATCTGAGCCCGGTAACCAACACCCTGGATCTCCAGCTCTTTCTTGAAGCCTTCGGTCACACCGGTCACCAGGTTTGCGACCATTGTGCGGCTCATGCCCCACTGCTGGCGCGCGCGCTTGGACATACCGCGAGGGTTGATCTGAACCACGTTATCTTCGACCGACAGCGTAACGTCGTCAGTCGCAGTGAAGCTGCGGGCGCCTTTCGGGCCTTTGACTTCGATGGTCTGGCCGGATACCGAGGCAGTTACGCCGCTGGGCAATTCGACCGGACGTTTACCAATACGAGACATTGACAGACCTCCTTAGAAGACGGTGCAGAGCACTTCGCCACCAACATTGTTGGAGCGTGCGTTCTGGTCCGACATCACACCTTTCGGAGTGCTGACAATCGACACACCCAGACCCTGACGGACCTGCGGGATGTCATTGACGCCCATGTATACGCGACGACCGGGCTTAGAGACCCGCTTCAGTTCACGAATGACAGGGGTGCCTTCGTAGTATTTCAGGCTGATTTCGATGGCCGGATGACCGTTTTCACCGGTCGTCGCTTCGTAGCCACGGATGTAACCTTCGTCCGCCAGCACGTCCAGAACCCAACCACGCAGCTTGGAAGCCGGGGTGGAAACGGTGGACTTGCCACGCATTTGCGCGTTGCGGATACGGGTGAGCATATCGCCGATAGGATCGTTCATATCATTCTCTCCCTTACCAGCTCGATTTCACCATGCCGGGGATCTGACCAGCAGAACCCAGCTCGCGCAGCGCGATACGGCTGACCTTCAGCTTACGGTAGTAAGCGTGGGGACGACCGGTCAGCTGACAGCGGTTGTGCAGACGAGTAGCCGAGCTGTTGCGCGGCAGTTTCGCCAGTTTCAGACGCGCTTTGAAGCGCTCTTCCATCGGCTTGCTCTCGTCATTCGCGATTTCTTTAAGCTCGGCACGCTTTGCGGCATATTTGGCCACCAGGCGTTCGCGCTTCTTCTCGCGTTCGATCATTGCTTTTTTAGCCATGTCTCAATCCTCCCGGCGCTTACGCGTTGAACGGCATGTTGAAAGCTTTCAACAGTGCCTTTGCTTCAGCGTCGGTTTTCGCTGTGGTGGCAATTACGATGTCCATGCCCCAAACTTCGTCAACTTTGTCGAAGTCGATTTCCGGGAACACGATGTGCTCTTTCATGCCCATGGCAAAGTTGCCCTGACCATCGAAAGACGGCTTCACGCCGCGGAAGTCACGAATACGTGGCATCGCGATGGTGATCAGGCGATCCAGAAATTCGTACATCCGGTCACCGCGCAGGGTCACTTTCGCACCCAGCGGCATGTCTTCACGGACGCGGAAGCCAGCGATCGACTTCTTCGCCTTGGTCGAAACAGCCTGTTGACCAGCAATCGCAGTCAGATCCTCGACAGCAGCTTTCGCTTTCTTCGAGTCTTTGACCGCTTCGGCACCACAACCGATGTTCAGAACGATTTTGTCCAGCTTGGGCAGCTGCATGTCGTTCTTGTAGCCGAACTCTTCTTTCAGAGCGGCACGGATGGTTTCAGCGTACTGAGCTTTCAGACGCGGGGTATAATTTGCGGTATCAAGCATCGATCACGTCCCCCGTGGTCTTGGCGAAGCGCACTTTCTTGTCACCTTCCATGCGGAAGCCAACACGAGTTGCTTTGCCGTTCTTGTCCAGCAGAGCCAGGTTCGACAACTCGATCGGGTTTGCCTGAGGCAGACGACCGCCCTGAGAGTTCTGAGTCTGGCGAGTGGCGCGGATGGCGATGTTGATGCCGTCAACAACAGCTTTTCCGGCAGATGGGTTAACCGAGGTGATAGTTCCCTCTTTGCCCTTGTCCTTGCCGGCCAGCACGACGACTTTGTCGCCTTTGCGGAGTTTAGCAGCCATGATTACAGCACCTCCGGAGCGAGCGAGATGATTTTCATGAAGTTCTTGCCACGCAGTTCACGAACAACCGGGCCAAAGATACGTGTACCTACGGGCTCGTTGTTGTTGTTCAGGATGACGGCGGCGTTGCGATCAAAACGGATCGCGGTGCCGTCTTCGCGACGGACTTCTTTGGCGGTGCGTACGACGACGGCCTTACGGACGTCACCTTTCTTTACGCGGCCGCGCGGGATGGCTTCCTTCACCGAGACGACAATGATGTCGCCGACGGAGGCGTATTTACGCTTGGAACCACCCAGGACCTTGATGCACTGAACTCGGCGTGCGCCGGAGTTGTCAGCGACATCCAGATTGGTCTGCATCTGGATCATGTGGTTTCTCCCGACCTGTGGGGGCTGGTCTGGTTAGATCCCCCAGGGTTTCGACAAATGGAAAAATCCTGAAAGCTTACGCTTCCAGAACTTCCCAACGTTTCGTCTTCGATTTCGGCGCGCATTCGATGATGCGAACAGAGTCACCGACCTTGAAGGCGTTCTTTTCATCGTGAGCCCGGTATTTCTTGGACTTACGGATGGTTTTCTTCAGAACCGGATGCGTAAAGCGGCGCTCGACGGACACGGTTACGGTTTGTGCGTTGGCATCGCTGGTTACGGTGCCGGACAGGATACGCTTGGGCATAGGATTACTCCTCCGATGCCGCAGCAGCGGCCTTTTCGTTCAGAATGGTTTTGACGCGGGCAGCATTGCGGCGGGCCGCTTTGATGCCGGCGGTGCTTTCCAGCTGACCGGTTGCCTGTTGAAAGCGCAGGTTAAAGCTTTCTTTCTTCAGGTTGGCCAGTTCCTCGCGGAGCTGGTCCGGGGTCTTGTCACGCAGTTCTTGGGCGTTCATCGCCTTTTTCCTTTGCTCAAAACACCAGAAGGCCCCTTACAGGGTCACCTTTGACCTGGTGGATGAATGATAGACATACGAATCCCCCGACTCGGCCGGGGGAACGCAAGATGCCGCTCTATAGGGGGTTCAGCAGTGGGTGGCAAGAGGAAGTTTGGCGGGTGTGTGAGCGTGGGCATTCGCCCACAACTTTCTGTGACTCACTTTAGCCATAACCCGAGTAATGATTTCTTCAAAGTGCCAGGCATCTGGAAGGCGTGGCAACCACAATCTAGTGTCCGCACCCATCAACATCAAAGCAGAACGTGACCCACGGATTCTGTCGATGTCACTCAAACGCGCCTCGCCGATTACACCACCCGCATCTAACACGAGAACTCTTTGCGTAGTGATGACGTAATAGGTTCTTCGAAAAGCGAAATGAAATACAAGCCATGGAAACATCATTAGTGCCGGCGCGAAAATCAAAATCAAAATCGCATCCGTAAGCGTTGGTAGAACGCGTGCTTTGACCGCGTAGACGGCTTTCTCATCCTGATTCAACAAAATCGGTGACACCAAACTTGCGTACAATACGCCACCTGTCCTCAAATACTAAATACTTATAGCTTCTTCCCTTTTTCACGCTTTATCGATGAGGTCGCAAGCTGGTATTCCATTCAGCTACCTAGTCAATTGGCAACAGGTGACTGCAACCGCTGTTTTAGAGTGGAGTAGCGGCGTAGTTGAGTACGGCCCAATTTCCCCACAAACGCAAAACGCGGCCTCGTTTGCACGAGACCGCGTCTGCAACTGTCTAAGTCTGTGTGACTTATGCCAGAGCGATGTTCACAGCCGACTCGCGACCGTCACGGCCGGGCTCGATGTCGAATGTTACTTTCTGGTCGTCGGCCAGGCCGGTCAGACCCGAGCGCTCGACAGCAGAGATGTGTACAAACACGTCTTTGCCACCGGTCTCCGGTGCGATGAAGCCAAAACCTTTAGTTGTGTTGAACCATTTTACGGTGCCATTGGCCATATCCGTAGTCTCCTATTAAATTGCTGTCCGCGGAATTGCGACAGCGCGGCGTTGTAGGTCTGGATCGAGAGACTGAACGCCGAAGATTCGGGAGACAGTGGTCGAAAAAGAAAAACGTAAGCGTGCCTCACATGGTTCATGACGAAACATATTGCAAGGTTTTTCGACAACTCGAAGTGAAAAGTGATTGGCGGGGGCGCCGCCCATTCGTCTCGCGATCGCTACATTAGTACAATTGCTGTGTCGTGAACCGGGGCTCACTCCCACTTGTAGTTAAAGCTGACACTGATGCGCTCATCCTCAGCCATATTCATCGGAACCTCATGGCGCAGCCAGCTTTCCCACAGCAGGACATCCCCCACCTGCGGCTTCATATAGATGAACGGCTGCAAATCCCGGCGCCCGCCCTTTAGCCGCGTCGGAGCCGCCATCATGCGGGCCGAGCGGGGGTCTTCCAGTTTCAACGCACTCGCCCCTTCGGGCATCGCCACATAGGTCGTGCCGGAAATCACGCTGTGCGGGTGCAGGTGGCTGGAGTGCATTCCACCTTCGGGCAGAATGTTGATCCACAGGTCTTCAAGCTTCAATTCGCCCTCGCCAAGATCGAACTCCAGATCCTTGGCAAAGGCTGCCACATGCTGATCCAAAGACTTGACCAGATCGGCAAAGATCGGGAACCGCCAGGGCAGATCGGTCAGCGAGGCATAGCTGGTGTAGCCGGGATAGCCGTTTTCTTCGCACCATTCCTGCCCGGCCTCATCATCCTCGGCGATGACAAGACAAGAGTTTTCCATTTCCTCGGGATCGATCTTGGGATCGAATTCGGAAAGGGCTGCGCGATAAAGACGGGTAACGAAGAGTGATTCAATCTTTGCCATGGTCGTTCTCTTACCCCAACTAATTTTGGGATGCGAGGACCGGTTATCAACCCGGAAACTTTCCCCTTCGAACCGACATGGTCAGCCTGCTAGGAATTGTGCGCAGGGGCACTGCCCTTAGATTTTGAGCGAGAGAGGAATAGCATGTCCATATTGAAAAAGGGCCTGACCGGCGCCCCGATCAAACGGCTTCAGGAAAAACTTGGCGTCGATGCTGACGGGATTTTTGGCGCAGGCACTGAAAAAGCCGTTCGGGATTTCCAGCAATCCGCCGGTTTGTCTGTAGACGGAATTGCCGGCCCCGACACATTTACAGCACTTGGTCTGCATGAACTGGTCCTGCTGCGTCAGGGATCTCGCGGAGATGCGGTGAAAAAACTGCAAGAGGGTCTGGGCATTGGCGCGGATGGCATCTTTGGTGTTGGAACTGCCGCTGCCGTGAAAGAGTTTCAATCCGCCAACAGTCTGGATGCGGATGGTATGGCTGGCCCGGAAACTCTGGCCAAAATCGGCAGCTTTACCGAGATTACTGCCGAGACGGTTCAGAAAGCTGCCGTACAACCAGATGAAGCGCATTTCGAAAGCGAGCCCCTGCCCGAACTGAAGGGCAGCGAAGTCGTGGCCGGAAACGCCGTGGAAGTGCCCGAGGAAAAATCCGTGTGGGGCAAAGTCAAAGGCTGGTTCTCTTAAGTACCGGCGAAAAAGCCCCCGCGACACGACCAGTGGGGGCTTTCTCCCGCGGTACGGGGCTATCTCTTTGTTTGCCGCAAGACACAAATGACACTGTGATCTGTTAACCTGTTTCGACCCGAGAAAAATGCAAAAAACCCCCGCCAGTTTCCTGACGGGGGCTTCAATATCTAAGAGTGGGGATTTACCCCAGTCTCTTACCAGTCTTCGCGAACCACGACGCGGGTCTTGATCGGCAGCTTCATCGCGGCCAGGCGCAGGGCCTCGCGGGCGATGTCGTCATTGACGCCGTCGATCTCGAACATCACGCGGCCAGGCTTGACTTTACATGCCCAGCGGTCGACCGAACCTTTACCTTTACCCATACGAACTTCGATCGGCTTTGCCGTGACCGGAGTGTCGGGGAAGATGCGGATCCAGACACGGCCCTGACGCTTCATGTGACGCGTCATGGCACGACGTGCAGCTTCGATCTGGCGTGCAGTTACACGCTCAGGCTCAAGAGCTTTCAGACCATAGGTGCCAAAGTTCAGATCAGAGCCGCCTTTGGCTTCACCCTTGATCCGGCCTTTGTGCATCTTGCGGAATTTAGTACGCTTTGGTTGAAGCATATCTTTCCCTCCTTAGCGACGACCGCCACCAGCACCACGAGGTGCAGGGCCGTCCTGGAGTTCCTGTGCTTTACGGTCACGTGCCTGCGGATCGTGCTCCATGATCTCACCTTTGAAGATCCAGACCTTGATCCCGATGATCCCGTAGGGGGTCATCGCTTCGGCTTGTGCGTAATCGATGTCGGCGCGCAGCGTGTGCAGAGGCACACGACCTTCGCGGTACCACTCGGTCCGTGCGATTTCAGCGCCGCCCAGACGGCCAGCGACGTTCACCCGGATACCCAGAGAGCCCATACGCATGGCGTTCTGAACAGACCGTTTCATCGCGCGACGGAACGAAACCCGGCGCTCCAGCTGCTGAGCGATGGACTCGGCAACTAGCTGCGCGTCAAGCTCGGGCTTGCGCACTTCGACGATGTTCAGGTGCAGTTCGCTGTCGGTCATGTTAGCAAGCTTTTTGCGCAGAACTTCAATGTCTGCACCTTTCTTGCCGATGATGACACCAGGACGCGCGGTGTGGATCGTAACGCGGCACTTCTTGTGCGGACGTTCGATGATCACACGGGCAATACCGGCCTGCTTGCACTCTTTGTTGATGAACTCACGGATCTTCAGATCTTCCAGCAGAAGATCACCGTAGTCCTTGGTATCAGCGTACCAGCGGCTGTCCCAGGTGCGGTTCACCTGCAGGCGCATGCCGATCGGATTTACTTTATGACCCATTAGGCTTGCTCCTCAACTTGACGCACCTTGATGGTGATCTCCGAGAACGGCTTCATAATCTTGCCGAACCGACCACGGGCACGCGGGCGACCGCGCTTCATGACCAGGTTCTTGCCAACCCATGCTTCGGCGACGATCAGCTCGTCAACGTCCAGGTTGTGGTTGTTCTCGGCGTTGGCGATTGCGGACTGCAGGCACTTCTTGACGTCCTGCGCGACACGCTTGTTCGAGAAAGTCAGGTCGGTCAGAGCCTTCTCGACTTTCTTGCCGCGGATCATTTGCGCAACCAGGTTCAGTTTCTGCGGGCTAGTGCGAAGCATGCGCGTTTTCGCCATTGCTTCGTTTTCAGCCACGCGGCGGGGGTTCTTTTCCTTGCCCATGACTTACTTCCGCTTCGCTTTTTTGTCAGCGGCGTGACCGTAATAGGTACGAGTTGGCGAATACTCACCGAACTTCTGACCGATCATGTCTTCCGAGACGTTGACGGGGATATGCTTATGGCCGTTGTAAACACCAAAGGTCAGACCCACGAACTGGGGCAGAATGGTGGAACGACGCGACCAAATCTTGATGACTTCGTTGCGGCCCGACTCGCGCGCTGCTTCGGCTTTTTTAAGCACATAAGCATCGACGAAAGGACCCTTCCAAACAGAGCGAGACATAGATTAACGTCCCTTCTTCTTGGCGTGCCGCGAGCGGATGATCAGCTTCTGGGACGCTTTGTTTTTGTTGCGGGTACGCTTACCTTTGGTGTCCTTACCCCAAGGCGTAACCGGTGTACGGCCACCCGAGGTACGACCTTCACCACCACCGTGCGGGTGATCGATCGGGTTCATTGCAACACCACGAACCGACGGACGCACGCCTTTGTGGCGCATACGACCGGCTTTACCGAGGTTTTGGTTGCTGTTGTCGGGGTTGGACACGGCACCGACGGTGGCCATGCATTCCTGACGGACCATGCGCAGCTCGCCCGAGCTCAGACGGATCTGAGCGTAGCCGCCATCGCGACCAACGAACTGAGCGTAAGTACCGGCCGCACGTGCGATCTGACCGCCTTTACCAGGCTTCATCTCGATGTTGTGGACGATGGTACCGATGGGCATGCCCGAGAACGGCATTGCGTTGCCCGGCTTGATGTCGGCCTTGGCGGATGCCACGACTTTGTCACCAATAGCCAGACGCTGCGGAGCCAGGATATATGCCTGCTCGCCGTCTTCGTATTTTACCAGTGCGATGAATGCGGTCCGGTTCGGGTCATATTCGATCCGTTCAACGGTTGCCGCGACATCAAATTTATTCCGTTTGAAGTCAACGATCCGGTAGAGACGCTTTGCGCCACCGCCGCGGCGGCGTGAAGTGATCCGTCCGGTGTTGTTCCGGCCGCCCGATTTGGTCAAACCCTCAGTGAGAGACTTGACCGGACGTCCTTTCCAAAGCTCCGAACGGTCGATCAGCACCAGCCCGCGCTGGCCCGGCGTCGTCGGCTTGTACGACTTGAGTGCCATGCTTTCTGTCTTCCGTTTAGCAAGTGCGGGGATTTCCCCGCTATGTGATAGGCCCCCGTAGGTGCCAAAGGTATAGGGCCCCGAAGGTCCCCGGTTTCAAATATCATAGGCCCCGGAACGAATCCGAGGCCGTAAGATTGGGTGCATATAGCCGTGTTGGGGGTGGGTGGCAAGAGCTTTTGAGACGTGCCACCTCAAGCATTTCTTACTATTAGGTGCTCTGACACGACCCGCTGTAATACACGACCAGTTAAACGAAGAAATTCCAGTTCATCAGCAACATCTTCTTCAAAAATACCCCAGCGCTCAAATCGGTCATTGCTTGGAACGTAGTCAGCCTCATGGGCGATCCTATTCCTCCAGTTCCATATCCTATCCAATCTTAGCTTTACCTCTTTCTCCCGCTGATTAGCAAGATTTGCCACCTTGCTCCAAACGTTTGAGACTACTGGCTTCAAGGCAACCTTGACGTTCGCGGACGAAACAAACGCCTTGTAAGAATTGGATCTGCGCAAGTGCATATCCAATTCTGTAAGGCGGGCATCACCGTTCGCGACAAGGATAGAAATGGGCACATCAATACCCTCAAGCCGCGATCCACATTCAGCTTGGAACAATACAGCATTTCTTAGAAGTTCATGAACCAAGAAATCGAATGCACTGACACCAAGCATCAGGCTTCCGCGCAACGCCGTTTCGCCCGCCGCATCGAGCAAATAGCTTTGTTGTGCAAGCGTTAAGGCATCACTGATGCTTTCCTCGAAGGCTTGGCTGCAAAAACCAAAACGATCTCCGTTAACGAACATCAGAAATTGCGATAATTTCGTCTGCGCCGCGACTGTAAGTTTCGCTAAATCCGTCAACACTTGCGAGTTGATTTTGCGCTACAGATCCCGAAGTAAGAATGTCATCTTGTGTCAAAGCAAACACTGGCTTCGACAAGTCTTGGGAAACCGCAATCAAGCCGTTGAAGTCTGATACTTCAAGTGTGAAGCGCTTGGGATCAACTCCTGCATCTTCGTAATCTTTGGGAGACAACAGCATTCCAGCACTTGCTAGTGCTGCGTGGAAGTCGTTGTGCAAGATACTGGCCAAGTCATCGAACCATTTTTGAAATGCGCGAGTTGGACGCGCCTCGCCACCGTCACGCGACCGCTTTCGGTAATTTTGAACAATTGTTCCAAACAACTTGGGTGTAGTGCCGTGCCAAGGGTAGTCCGCATTCTTAAATGCAGAGTTTTTCCCAGCGTTCGTTGACCATTCAGCCCACTTAGGCAAAACATCTGCCAGAGATCGCAGCGCCATTGACGAAAAGAAATCTGGCGCCATAGGTACGACAAAACCATCAGAACCCATCAACAAATTTTGGTTTAGTGAACCAAGACTTGGACTGAGATCAATAAGTACATAGTCAATAGAGTTTTCTGTGGCAGCTAGATCAATTGCGTAATGCAGAGCACCAGGAATATTCTGTAAAGTCGTTAAGGAACCGGACAAGTCATGAGCAATCGCTAGCCGACTTTCGTACTCCGACAAGCCTACATGACCCGGCAGTAAGAAGAGATCAGGTCTGTCGATGATTGTTTGAATTTTTGGCCCAACTATAGGTTTGGGGCGACCTTCAAACGCTGGCTCAACACAATCCCTAATATTCATAGGTTGTGAGCCATTTGGCGTTTCGAATGGATATTCATCGTCGTAGTCGTATTCCAATACCAAGCCAGTCAAATTGCACTGGGGATCACAGTCCACCATTAGGACGCGATGACCTTTTTCAGCCAACTTCCAACCTATATGAAATGCTGAGGTCGTCTTAGATACACCACCCTTGTGGTTAAAGAACGAAATTTTCACACAATCGACCAATTCCCGGATCTCCCCTAGGGTGCAATTTTCAACAAGAAATCAATACAAGCGAGAATCCCTCTATACAACTGGAAACGCTGGAATTCTTTTTCAAATCGCAAAAAACCCGCTTGCGCGGGGGCATTTATCTCTTTCCAAAGACGGGTTCGATCCGAGACCGGCGGACACGTCGCTGGTGTCACCCTCTTCCCGGGTCACATGCGCTATTGGACGTCTTTCCGCCCGCACAACCGACCTCGCAAGATCACTTCTTGTCGCGCGCGGCCTTCTCTTCCTTGGTCAGCTTGGCGTTCCAGACATTCTTGCTCAAACCCAGCTCAGCGGGCGCGGGTTTGGTCTTGCCGACGCTGACTTTGCCTCCTTTATCCAGGAACTCCTGAATAAGGGCCTCATCTGTTGTTTCTTTGGGAACATGTTTCATACGTGTATGCCTATCTGCTCCGCGCATTCGAAGCAACGGCAGCTTCGCGGGGCCAACCTGACAGAGCAGGTTCAGAACAGACATTCAAATAACAAAAGACCCCCGCTTGCGTGGGGGCTTTCATCTTTTTCCAAGGGCAGTTCCGATCAGAGGCCGGTGGGCACGTCGATGGTGTTACCCTCTTCAAGGGTCACATGTGATTTCTTGACGTCTTTCCGGTTATGCTCCACCCGGCTGAACACCCCTCACCCATACAGCGCGCGCGCCTCTGCGAAGGACAACAAACGGCGGTTATTTTCGTCCCACAGGTGCAACCGCGCGTTGGCGAGGCTCTCACGGATGGTCATCTTGTTGCTGTTGGCCAACTCATCATGATCGCGCAGCACTTCGGTCAGGCGATAGAACGGAATGCGGCTGTACAGGTGGTGCACGTGGTGGATGCCAATATTGGCGCTGAACCACTGCAATACAGACGGCAGGATGTAATGCGAGCTGCCGTGCAAGGCAGCCTCATGCAGTTGCCAGTCCTTATCAGCGTCCCAATGCGTATCCTCGAACTGGTGCTGTACGTAAAACAGCCACACGCCCGCGGTCGCGGCAATCAGGGTTGAGGGCAGAAAGATCAGCAGCACCGGCATCAGGCCGCCAAAGTAATAGACGGCCACGAGGGCAGCCAGAATGGCGAGATTGGTGCCCATCGCGCTGATCCAGAACCTGATGCTGCCTGTCAAGCCCAGCGGGACGCGGTTCTGGAACAGAAACAGATAGCCGGGGCCAAGGACAAAAAGAGTAATGGGGTTGCGATAAACCCGATACCAGAACCGGTTCATGGGCGTCTTTGACCGGTACTCGGCGACTGTCAAAGTGTGGATATCGCCCATTCCCCGTTTGTCCAAATTGCCCGAGCTGTTGTGATGATTGGAATGCGTGCGGCGCCAGACGTCATAAGGCGTCAGGGTCAATACACCGATGACGCGCCCAACCCAGTCGCTGACCGACCGGTTCTTGAAGAACGCTCCGTGCCCGCAATCATGCTGGATCGCGAACAAGCGCAGCAGGAAGGCCGCGTTGAGAACGGCAATCGCAAAAGCCAACCAATAGCTGACCGAAAGCGACATCCAGGACAGCGCCCATAGCACGAAAAAGGGGATAATGCTGACACCCAGCTCAAAGGAGCTGCGCCACTGGTTCGGTTCGCGGTATCTGGCAAGTGTCGTGACCCAATCCCGCGCGGCGGTCACATCCGGTTTGTCCGGGGTCGAGAGATAGGGTTTTGTCATACGCCTGCCATGTCACTTACGTTTGTAGAAACCGCATAGACTACCGATCCGGCATAGCAAGCGAATTCTGGCTGAGGCGATTGTGTCGCGCTCATTTTCTCTGGTTTTGTTGCTCAAGAAAACCTCCGCCTTCGCGGGGGCCTTCAGGCTTGTCCATAGATGGATCCGATCACAGATAGGTGCTCGCGTCGATGGTGTAACCCTCTGCCTAGATCAAAAATGCTTTTTTGTCTCTTTTCCGGCGACCCAACTGGCTATGGAACCGCCTGACCTTAAACCTCGCTCTGAAACACGTATCGTGAAACATGGCGATAGGTTGGACCCCTGCGCAGTACCGCACTGGGAAACCCCTGCTGATTGATTGAATCGGGCCAGACCTGTGGTTCTAACGCAACGCCGGAATAAGGGCCGTAGGGTTGGCCACCCAAGCCAACGCGTGGACCTTCATCAAAAGACGCACCGGAATAGACCTGGAAACCCGGCTCGGTCGTCTCGAGCTGCATCGAAAGACCTGAGGACGATCCGGTCAGCGTCGCCACAGGACGACAAGGCAGACGCTGATCGGACAGGCATAAATTGTGATCGTATGCCCAACCCCCCAAAGGTCGCGGTGACCGCAGATCAAAGGGCGTGCCCTCAACGCTAAGCGCTTCGCCTGTGGGAATGAGGTCCCCGTCAACAGGGGTGTAGTGTTCTGCGCGCACCATTAGTTCGTGCTGGCGGATGTCTGCGCCGCCGTCGAGGTTGAAGTAGATATGCGGGGTCAGATTGCAGAGGCTTGCCGACGTTGTCCGCGCTTCCATTTCGATACTCAATGTAGCCTCCGCCTCGACTCGGAAGGTCACCGTCACTTCCAAGTCGCCGCCAAAGCCCATATGGCCATCAGGCAGGGTCAGCTGCAAAGTGACCGCGCCCGGTGTAACGCTGGAAATTTCCCAGACCAAACAATCCATACCTTGCGTTCCGCCGTGCAACGTATGAGTGCCCAAATAATTGCGATCCAGCTGGTAGTTTGCACCATCCAAACTGTATGACGCGCGCGCGATCCGATTGGCACAACGGCCCACCATGGCTCCTAGGTAAGCAGTGCTGTCTTCATAGCCTGCAATCTCTGGCCACCCCAATATCAGAGGATGCTCAAAACCCTGCAAACGCAGATCCTGCAGCGTTGCGCCATAGGTCAGGATACGCGCAGAAAGCGTCCCCTGCCCGATATCGATGCTTCTGACGATCTGACCATCCCGGGTTTTCCCGAAATCGCGAACCTGCTGTTCAGCCTGCATATCACCCGTCTCACTGCCTAGAGGTCACTGTGCACAGGTCCGGGCCAAGTTCAACGCGGCCAGATGAGCTGCGCCAACAAAAAAGGCCCCTGCATCAGCAGGGGCCCCATGTTTTTTCCCAAAGACGAGTCCGATCAGAGACCGGTGCTTACGTCGATGGTGTTACCCTCTTCCAGGGTCACATATGCTTTTTTGACGTCTTTCCGCTTGCCCAACTGGCCGCGGAACCGCTTGACTTTGCCTTTGGTGATGGTGGTGTTGACCGCCTTCACCTTGACACCAAACAGCGATTCAACCGCTTCTTTGATCTGCGGTTTGTTGCTGTCGATCGCCACTTCAAAGACAATCGCGCCGTTCTCGGACGCCATGGTCGACTTTTCAGTGATGATCGGCTTGCGGATCACGTCGTAGTGTTCTGCCTTCGCGCTCATTTCAGACGAGCCTCCAGTGCTTCGACAGCCGCTTTGGTGAGCACCAGAGTGTCACGCTTGAGGATGTCATAAACGTTTGCACCCATCGACGGCAGGATATCCAGACCTTCGATGTTGCGCGACGCCTTCAGGAAACCTTCGTTCACGGTCGCCCCGTCGATGACCAGAGCGCGCTTCCAGCCCAGGTTTGCAACCTGTTTGGCCAGTGCAGCGGTCTTGCCTTCGGCTTCGGCGTTTTCGATCACAACCAGTTCACCAGCTGCCATTTTGGCAGACAGCGCGTGGCGCAGACCGAGTTTACGGAACTTCTTCGGCAGGTCGTGACCATGCGAACGCACGACCGGACCCTTGTAAACGCCACCACCCCGGAAGATCGGTGCCGAGCGAGCGCCGTGGCGTGCGCCACCGGTGCCTTTTTGGCGATAGATCTTCTTGGTCGAGTAGGACACTTCCGAACGGGTCTTGACCTTGTGGGTGCCAGCCTGCGCGTTGTTGCGCTGCCAACGGACCACACGGTGCAGGATGTCCGCGCGCGGCTCAAGGCCGAACAGATCGGCGTCCAGCTCGATGTTGCCGGCTTTGCCGCCGTCCAGTTTGATTACATCAAGTTTCATGCTTCACCACCTTCCGCGGGAGCTTCTTCCGCAGGTGCTTCAGTTGCAGCACCTTTTACGGCTGCCGGGAAAGGCAGGCCTTCCGGTGCTTTCTTCTTGACGGCGTCCTTGACGGTAACCCAGCCCGATTTTGGTCCGGGAACGGCGCCTTTGATGAAGACCAGACCACGGTCGGCGTCGGTTTTGACGACTTCTAGGTTCTGGGTGGTTACACGGGCAGCACCCATGTGACCGGCCATCTTCTTGCCTTTGAAAACCTTGCCCGGATCCTGACACTGGCCAGTTGAACCGTGCGAACGGTGGCTGATCGAAACACCGTGCGAGGCGCGAAGACCACCGAAGTTGTGGCGCTTCATTGCACCGGCAAAGCCTTTACCGATCGAGGTGCCCGATACGTCAACTTTCTGACCTTCCAGGAAGTGTTCTGCCGAAATCTCGGCGCCCACTTCGATCAGGCCATCTTCGGAGACGCGGAACTCGGCCAGCTTACGCTTGGGCTCGACCTTTGCAGCGGCATAGTGACCGCGCATGGCCTTCGAGGTGCGTTTTGCTTTGGCAGCACCTGCGCCCAGCTGAACGGCGGTGTAGCCGTCTTTGTCAGCGGTACGCTGTGCAACGACCTGCAGGCCGTCCAGGTGAAGAACGGTTACAGGGATCTGCTTGCCGTCTTCCATGAACAGGCGGGTCATGCCTACTTTTTTTGCGATAATACCAGAGCGCATAATCTATACCCTCCGATCTTACGACTGCAGCTTGATCTCGACGTCCACACCAGCGGCGAGGTCGAGCTTCATCAGCGCGTCAACGGTCTGGGGGGTCGGATCAACGATGTCGAGCAGACGCTTGTGCGTGCGGATCTCGAACTGGTCGCGGGATTTCTTGTCAACGTGAGGGCCACGGAGAACCGTGAACTTCTCGATCTTGTTCGGCAGCGGGATCGGGCCGCGCACGTTCGCGCCGGTCCGCTTGGCAGTGTTGACGATCTCTTGCGTGCTGGCATCCAGAACGCGATAGTCAAATGCCTTCAGCCGAATACGGATGTTTTGGCTTTGCATAATAACAGCCTTTTATCAGGCGTTGAGGTTGAGAGGAGGACAAGCGCGCATCGCCAACCCTCTTCGAACCCAAAAGGCGGGAATCACCCCGCCTCGATGTTCTTGTAGAGAACTCGCGCGATCTACAGGGGTTGGTGGGGTTTGGCAAGGGGGATTTCAATTGACCTCGAGAAGTAACAATTTAGAAGCTTGAGAGATATCAATACAACCCACCACGAGAACCGTCCCCACCAGCCATCCTACTCAGAAACTCTTCAAGGATTTGGAGTTCTATGTTGGGATTGCGACTGGTTTCTAGAACTTGCTGAATCGCCGTCCCACTTGGGCCCTGCGCGTCAAATATGAACGCTCCAGCACATGGGGCCTGTAGAATTGTAAGTTGCTCCGGTTCTTGGTTCGGAAGTATCGTTGCACTTGGTCCGCGTAGTGGCGGAAGTGGAGAAGCCGGGTCACGAAGCGCAAATACAAAGGTCTTTCTTCGATTGAAACTTTCCGGTTCTCCAAATGTAGAGTTGTCCCACGTAATGGTAAGTCTATTTCCGAGTTTCAACCTCGACGAAACATCTCCTTTTATGGTTTTTTTTACCCGAATCACGAACCTTGCGTAGTCTGGCAGTGGACCTCCATCTCCGACTTCTACGATCTCGTATTTAATGACGCTCCCTACAATCACAGCGTCAGCTTGAAAGACATCGCTCAATTCCATTGGCACAGAAACGATACAAGCATTTCCTGATGCAGCAAAAATCCATGCAAAAACTGCGCTTAACCTGAATAGCATTCGACATTCCAATCCACCAAAGGTTGACTTCACTTTTAACAGCGTGCTTAGAACTCTTCCAAAAGAAAAAGGCCGCCCCGGTGTGGGGCGGCCTTCTTTAGTTCAACCGAGTGGGCTCTCATTGCTCTTTCAGAGCAACTGCCGCCCACCAGTCGGCAAAGCCGACTTACTCGACGATTTTCGACACGACGCCGGCGCCGACGGTGCGGCCGCCTTCACGGATGGCGAAACGCAGGCCGTTTT
>NZ_JBXWOU010000016.1:0-96530 GCF_059611045.1 Ruegeria sp. CDSB113 | reverse complement strand
GCTGACGACCCAGCTCGGATGTGATCGAGCCGAACAGCTCGGGATCACGGTCAGATAGGGACTGGGTGAAAAATCCGTGCGTACGGTGAGGGGCGTTCAATTTGTAATCTCCTGAAGTTGTCAACCGGTCCAGCCAAGGCCGGCGGAAATGGCGTTCATGGATTGCAGCAGAGCGACCGGAACCGTTCCGGCCTGCTGTTCACTGCGGGTCTGGCGTAGTAGGTCGACTTGCAGAGTGTGAATGCGGGCAAGTTCATCTCGCTTGCGTTCGACGCGCTCACACAGTCGTGGGAAACGCTGTCCAATGATTTGCCCGCCGTTCAAAAACTTCACAGCGTCGCAAGCTTTGCAGTATTCCGAGGTGACTGCCTGAAGAATGCGTTGGCGTGTGTTGGCGTCGCAGACCAGTTCGCTGTATTTCGCCGCGATTGTCATATCGGTCTGGTACAGAGACTTTTCCATTTCATCGACCGCAAGGCGGAACAATCGGGACTGCCGAAACATATCTCGAAGTACCTCATCACCCCGTGCGCCGCGGAACTTCCTAAAATTGACCATGGCGGCGCCGAACCCGTACCAGCCAGTAATCAGGTGGCGGTTTTGCGACCACGCAAACACCCATGGAATGGCACGCAGATCATCAAGGCTGGCTGCGCCGAACCGACGGGCGGGGCGGGATCCGATTTTTAGGCGGGCTAGTTCTTCAACCGGGCTGGCCTGTTGGAAATACTCAAGAAACCCCGGCGTTTGCAGCAGCGAAACATAAGCCATCTGAGAAAGCTCGGACAACGCATCCTGTGCATCATCGAATTCCGGGCGGTCCGGCGTTTTGGTGTGACTAGCCGTGTGGCGTAGTGTGCTGGACAAAAGCAATTCCAGATGCGCCGCGGCTGTCCCGCGGTTGGCATATTTGGCAGACACTACTTCGCCCTGTTCCGTTACACGTAGCCGTCCGGCAATTGTGCCGCTTGGTTGCGCGGCTATTGCCCGGCCTGTGGGGGCACCACCCCGGCTGACAGAACCACCACGTCCGTGAAAAAACGCGGCACTAAATCCCTGCGACGCAAGTGCCGTAACGATCCGGCGCTGCGCACGGTCCAGTTCCCAGGTCGAACAGAAATATCCGCCATCTTTGCCGCTGTCGGAGTATCCCAACATCACCTCGATCACATTGCCACCTGACTTAAGGCTGCGGCGGGCAAGCGGAACATCCAAAACATCCAGCAGAATTGCTGAGGCGTTGCGCAGATCACCGATCGTCTCGAACAGCGGCACCACAGAAATATCCAGTGTCTCTGATCCGAACCCGGCATAGCGGGCGAGAAGATAGACACCCAGAATATCGTCTGCCGAGCGTGTCATCGACAATATGAATGGTCCCATAGCTTTGGGATCCGGCCCTGTTCGAATAGCGTGCATAAGGGCTAGTAAGGCTAGCAATTCCTGCGCCTGATCACTCAACCCGTCCCGCTGAGGATACTGCAGGTTCTGGTCTGCCAATTCGGTGCGCAGACGGGTCGACCATTCGGGTGTTCCATATTCGGGCGCAGGTTCGAATGCAGACCAGATTTCTGCCAGAACGCTGGTCGTGACCGTCGAATTCTGCCGTATGTCCAAGGTTGTGGTACGCAATCCGAATACGGTTGCCGCCCGGCGAAGAGGTCGGATATGCCGCCTTGTCAGAATACCGGCGTTTACTGCACAAAGCGCCTCATCAAGCGCGTCGAGATCACACTCGAACTGCGAGATATGCTGATAACCGGCACTTGTCAGTCTTTGGCGGATGGCATTCAGGGCCTGCCGAAACGGTTCGTTCGGGTTGCGGTCATTCTTGGGTGCGCGGTTGATGATTGCCTGCAACCGTTCACCGTGAGGTTCGGGCAGTGGTAGGATCAGGGCGCTAATGCTCAGTTTTTGCGCGGCTTTATCAAGAGCCTGACAGTAGAGATCAATCGCTGTCTCGCGCCCACGTTGCAGAGCCAGTTTGGTCATCTCAGAGGTTACATTCGGGTTGCCGTCCCGGTCACCGCCAATCCAGCTATGAAATCGGACATTGGGCGTCACATTTAAAGTCTTACCCAAAACCTGCATACAGGCGTGATCGAACCGGTCGATGACCTGTGGTACAGCATCGAATATTGCGTCGCGGAAAAACTGCAAACCCCATTCGATCTCGTCACGTAAACTGGGACGTGACAAGCGTAATTCTCCGGTCATCCATAGTAGGTCGATCTCGCCTTCCAGATCATTCAACAATGTTGAACGTTCAATTGGCGTCCAGCGCTGAGATTCGAGGCTGACCAGGATACGATAAATCCGGCGGTGAATTTCAAGAACGGTGACGCGTTTGGCTTCGGTCGGATGCGCCGTTAGCGTTGGGCCAGTCATTAAACTACCTGCCAACTTTTCGGTTTCCCCAACACTCAGATTAAGGTCCGACAACACCTCGGCAAATCCACCTTCAACCGCTTGGGCACCTTTTTGGGTTTCGATTTGTCGACGATTCCGCACATCTGCGTTTTCGTCGATGATGCGCAAAAGCTGAAACCAGATCGACAGGGCCTGCAAATACGGGATTGCGGCCTGGCCAGTTGGAATGGGGGGCAGCGGCTTGGCTTCGGCCCAAGAAGCGACATGTGGCGCCCTTTTCAAAAGGATGTTTCGCCACAGCGTGCGCAATTCAGTCCGAAGACCGTCCGAATACGCGGAAGGTGGAAGGGACAGCTGGGTATCCTGAGCCAACGCTTGCATCAGATCACTTTGTCTCTTGGATTTTTGCCATTGAAGAAATCATTGAGGTTTTCAATGACGCGGAACCCCATAGCTTCGCGTGCTTCTTTAGTCGCGCTTCCGAGATGTGGCAGCATGACGAGGTTGTCACATTGCAGCAGGTCCGAGCTAATGCGGGGCTCGCCGTCAAATACATCCAGCGCCGCGCCGCCAATTGTGTCGAACATCAGGGCCTGGATCAGGGCGTGTTCGTCGATGACCTCGCCGCGCGCGGTGTTGATCAGGAAGGCGTCGGGTTTCATCAAGTCGAGTCTTCGACCGTTGATCAGGTGCCGATTTGCGACCCCTCCGGGGCAGTGCAGCGAGACGAAATCGCATAGTGGCAACAGGTCATCGACAGTATCGACCTGAGTTGCATTGCACTTAGCCAGAACGTCGGGCGCCACATGGCTGCGATTGTAAATAACGACGTCCATACCAAAGCCATGATGGGCGCGGCGGGCCATTTCCTGCCCGATGCGGCCATAGCCGATGATGCCCAGGGTCTTACCGCTGACCTTGGTGCCGACCAGATGCGTGGGTCGCCAACCGGTCCAGTTTCCGGCGCGCAGCTCGCGTTCACCTTCGCCGGCCCGGCGCGCCACCATCAGCAGCAATGTCATCGCGATATCTGCGGTGCATTCGGACAGAACGTCAGGCGTGTTTGTCACGGTCATGCCAAGTTCGCGGGCTGAGGGCTCGCAAATGTGGCTGTACCCGACCCCGTAATTAGCCAGAATTTTGGTCTGTGCTGCGGGGACGTCCAGCGCCTCTGCGCTGAGCGTATCGGTAACAGTGGGCAGCACCGCATCATAGTGTTTCAGGGCGTCGCGGATTTCAGCCGGGGACATCGGAGTATCCCCGGTATTGAGTACAGTGTTGTAGTCTTCGGCCAGTCGCGCCTCGACGGCGGCGGGCCAGCGACGGGTGACAAGGACTGAAGGTTTGGTCATCACGCAGCCTTTCCCATGACGCGGGCAATGGTCTTGCCTATCACCGCCGGGTTTTCAGCAACGGTCACTCCCGCCGCCGACAAGATTTCGACCTTCTCCGAGGCACTTTCGCCAAAGGCCGAGATGATCGCACCAGCATGACCCATAGTCCGACCTTTGGGCGCGGTCAGACCTGCAACATAGGCGACGACGGGCTTGGTTATGTTGTCGCGGATGTATTCTGCGGCCTCGGCTTCCTGCGGGCCGCCGATCTCGCCGATCATGGCAATGACTTCGGTGTCCTTGTCCTGTTCGAACCGCTCAAGGATATCGCGGAACGAAGACCCGTTGATCGGGTCGCCGCCGATCCCGACGCTGGTTGAAACGCCGATGCCGTGTTCTTTCAGCTGGGCTGCGGCCTCATAGCCAAGCGTGCCGGATCGACCGATGATGCCAACATTGCCGGGCAGGTAGATGTGGCCTGGCATGATCCCCAGCAGAGCCTTGCCGGGGCTGATGGTGCCCGCGCAGTTGGGCCCGGTCAGCACCATGCGCTTGTCTTTGGGATAGCGGTACATGTAGCGCTTGACCCGGATCATGTCCTGCGCCGGGATACCGTCGGTGATACAGACGCAATAGCGGATACCCGCATCTGCGGCCTCCATGATGGAATCGGCGGCAAATGGTGGCGGCACGAAAACAAGGCTGGCATCGGCACCGGTGGCCTCGACAGCTTGTTTTACGGTGTCAAAGACCGGCACGCCCTCGACGGTCTCGCCGCCTTTGCCGGGGACAACTCCGCCGACGACATTAGTGCCATAGTCCAGCATGTCCTTGGTATGGAACCGTGCCATTCGTCCGGTAATGCCCTGAACGATAACACGGCTGTCGCGGTCCAGAAGAATGCTCATTAGACAGCCCTCATCTTGGTGTTTTGGGTCAGATCGTTTTGCCACGCGCCAACAGCGCGTTCGGCGGCTTCCATCAGGGTGGTGGCGCGGATGATCGGCAGTCCGGATTTGGCCAGGATCTTTTGACCTTCCGCGACATTGGTGCCGGCCAGCCGCACGATGACAGGGATTTCAAGCTCAAGTTCGCGAAGCGCCTGAACGACGCCCTCTGCGACCCAGTCACAGCGATTGATCCCGGCGAATATGTTGACCAGCACCGCCTGCACGTTCTTGTCTGACAGGACCAGACGAAAGGCCTTGGCCACACGTTCAGGTGAGGCGCCACCGCCGATGTCCAGAAAGTTCGCAGGTTCGCCCCCCGCCAACTTGATCGTATCCATCGTGGCCATGGCCAGCCCGGCGCCGTTTACGATACAGCCGATATTGCCGTCAAGACCGACATAAGACAGGCCACGATCCGCCGCGCGGCTTTCGCGCGGGTCTTCCTGGCTTTTGTCGCGTAGCTCGGAGATCTGCGGATGCCGGAACAAGGCGTTGTCGTCAAAGCTCATCTTGGCATCCAGCGCCAGAACCCGATCGTCACCGGTGATGACCAGCGGGTTGATCTCGACCATGGTGGCGTCCAGATTGCTGAAGGCGGCGTAGCAGCCCTGTAGCGTGCGTACCATTTGCTGCACCAATTTCGCCTCAAAACCCAGTTGAAATGCGATTTCGCGCGCCTGGAATTCCTGCAGGCCCACGGCCGGTTCGACGATCGATCGCACGATGCTGTCGGGGCGTTCGGCCGAGATATCTTCGATCTCCATGCCGCCTTCCGACGAGGCCACGATCATCACCCGCTGGCTGGAGCGATCCAGCACGAAGCCCAGATAAATCTCGCGATCAATCGGCACGGCGGATTCCACGTAGACACGGTAGATGCCCTTGCCTTCGGGACCGGTTTGATGCGTAACCAACCTGCGTCCGAACATCTCGTCACAGGCTTCATGGATTTCGTTCTCGGTGTTGCAAAGTTTGACACCACCGGCTTTTCCACGGCCCCCGGCATGGACCTGAGCCTTCACGATCCAACGATCGCCCCCCAGTTCGCGCGCCCGATAGGCCGCTTGTTCGGGACTGTAGGCCAGCGCACCCGAAGGCACGGCGACACCAAAATTCGAAAGAACCTCTTTCGCCTGATATTCGTGAATATCCATCTGCAATCTTCCTCCCGTTCATGCAGTGCGGTCAGGCCGCGATCGACGTGCCGTAGCGGCTTTCCAGCAGCGCTTCGATGGCTTCAAAATCCACTGTGCCGCCCAGTTCGCGGATCGCCTCGCCAAACAGTTTTACGATGCGGCTGATCGACTGGTGGTTCAGCTGGTTCAGGATGCCGATGCGCACCTGTACCGGGGCGCTGAGTGTCGGCCAGATGCCAAAGCCACGCGCGCGGCAGTTCTGTACCAATTCCATCTCGCGGCCAGCCAGTTCTGCGGGCAGGTTCAGCACTACGAGGCTTGGCATGTCCGAAGTGACATCGCAGCCCATCGCGGTGACGGCGTCACGCAGGACGGCCTCATGCGTTTTGTAGGAATGCGCGCGTTTAGCCAGTCCTTCCTGCAAGGTCAGACGCAGAGATTCATGGAACGCGGCGACGGCATAGCCCGAATGGGTCCGGTGATAGGTGCCTTTCTCAACATCCTGACCGTCGACAATGCCCCAATGGCGGGCCTCGAAAATCGGGTTGTGGACGTAAGAGTAAGCACCGGTTGTCTTCAGCGCCTCGATAAAGGCGTCGGTGAAGCTGACCGGCGCATAGGTCAGGGGCAGGCAGCACAGGCCTTTTTGCGGGCACGAAGCCCAGCCTGCGATGCCGGGGAAGTCGTCGATGCGAAAGTCTGCAACACCCAGCGAAGACACGGCATCAATCAAACCCATGGCGCCATGATGTTCACACGCATCCGAGAATCCCTGTACATCGTTGACACGGCCGGAACCGGTTTCCCAATGCGCCATGAAAGCCCATTTCGGCTTGTGTTCTGCCAATGCGACCTCGACCATCTCACTGGTCACGGGCTTGCCATGCGGAATTTCGATCACGGTGACGCTGGCCGCATTGGGATCAAGTGGATTGGCGGCATGTTCTTCGGGCGTGGCTGCCTTGATCCGAAGGGTCAGCGCGTCAATGCCGGAAAAGGTGCCATTGGTGAACGCAACCACCTTGTCGCCAGGCATAACGGCCGAGAACATGGTGTCCAACGCGCTCCAGCCGGTGCCGGCAACCGCGAAGGTATAGGTATTGTCGGTGCCCCAGATTTTGCGCAGCATGTGCTTGCATTCGATCATCCCGCGCAGGACGTCACCCTGCATGTGATCCGCAACACCCGCGTTTGCGAAGGCATGCAGAACGCGGGCATCGGTATTGCCTGGTCCGGGTCCCGCAGCCAGTGTTTCCGGAATTTCGAGCGTCGGGTAGATTTGAAACGTCATTGGCGATCCTCCTCGGCGACGGGGTCTGTAATGCGCCCCGTCTGTCGCGTTACCAAAAAGAAAAGCCGATCCTTGCGTCAGGGCGCAACGTAACTTACTACTGCTTTAGGGTAGCTATTTGGCTGGGGAAAAACCTACCCATTCTGGCAAATATACCGATGTATACCGGAAACTTACCTACCCAACATGGTAGTTCTTGGGTAAATTAGGTGGAAAATCAATGCTCGACACAACGCCGCCTCCAATCGACATCATGCTCGCCAACAACAATTCTCTCGTCCTCTCGGCGATGTCCGAAATCTTCGAGAGAGACAAACGATTCTCGTTGGTGGCGACATCTGCAACTGCCGAAGGTTTCCTTGGGGCAGTCATGCGTGTGCCGGTAAAGGTCTGCGTGGTATCCTGGGAGCTGCCAGCTTTGGGTGCAGCCAAACTGATCGAAGTGCTGCGCGAA
The DNA here is from genome assembly GCF_059611045.1 of Ruegeria sp. CDSB113. NCBI lineage: Bacteria > Pseudomonadati > Pseudomonadota > Alphaproteobacteria > Rhodobacterales > Roseobacteraceae > Ruegeria > Ruegeria sp. CDSB113. The sequence goes on along the minus strand of NZ_JBXWOU010000016.1, from coordinate 88,995 downwards.
CAGGAAAATGCACCGCGATTTGTGGTCTATGGTGATGAGGCAGGTGATATCCCACGGCTGGCCATGCAAGCAGGCGCCGCAGGGTTTGCGCCTCGTTCCGGTGAGGTTGAAGGCCTGCTCGAGACATGCGTTGATGTTGCCAAAGGTAAGATGGTTTTTCCATTCATCGATGTACGCACGGTGCAACATAGTCCTCTTCAGACCTTGTCGCGTAAAGAGCGGGCTATCCTTGAGGCATTGTCGAAGGGAATGTCCAACCGGGAACTGTCAAAAGAGTTACAGATTTCCACCAATACCGTGAAATTTCACCTCTCGAATATCTATGAAAAACTGTCAGTTAGAAACCGGGCGCAAGCCATCGCTTATTATTATTCAGCCAAATCTGCTTCAGATTAGGCTCGTAGGGGTTATGTCGAAACAAAATAAGCAAACCAGAGTCAGCGACATGCCAGGGTCAGGATGCACTGAATTTCGCCGCGCCACGTGATTCACAGTTCAAATAACGGAACGGTGACATGAACGACTTTGTTGATTGACCGACGAACAGATGGCCAGGCTCATCCCTTTTTTTCCGAAGTCCCACGGCAAACCTCGGGTCGAGGACTGGCGGGTCATGAACGGGATATCTTCATCAACCGCAATGGGTTGCGTTGGCGAAATGCGCCTGCATCCCCGGCCGGATGCAGAGCAAGACACTGGTGAACTACGATCTTCTTCGCTACAAACACCGCAACCGCCTTGAGATCATATTCGGCAGACTCAAAGAATGGTGGCGCGTGGCGACCCGATATGATCGCCGTCCCAAGGTTTTCCTATCAGCCATCGCACGCACGGCAACTGCCAACTACTGGTCATGCCTCCTGACCTGAGAGAACTGTGCGCCTTTGAAAGAAGTCATGAGCAGGTTTTCGACTTATTATTTCTGGCAGGCATTCACTCGCCACCGTCAAAAGCGTAAGCTGGCGATAGTTTGCAACAGACCCACGCGGACGTGCCGTATTTTCACCCCGTGGCGGGCACCCACAATCCGCCGATCTCTGTCTTCGCAATGCGTATGGTCAACGCCATTGCGACGACCCAGCCGGTCACTACGGCCGCTGCCGTTCCGAACCACACCCCGGTTTCGTTGAACCCCAATATGCCAATAAACACCCAAACAAAGAACGCGACCCCAAAGGCCTGGCGATAAAGGCTGATCCAAACGGTCCAAATAGGTTTTTTGAAGGCCTGCAAAAGTGAGTTGATTGAAAACAGCATCATGTAAAAAGGCAGGATCAGACTGTCGACTCGTAGATATCCCACACCAACGCGAACAACCTCGGGGTCCGCTGTAAAGAGGCGCATCACTAAGGGACCACCGAGCCAGAGGATTGGGATCGCAATCAGTGACATGTAAAACCCGACGCGCCAGCAATAGAACAACGCGGCGCGTACCCGTTGGCTGTCCCGAGCACCGAAATTCTGTGAGGCGATTGGAAGTAGGGCACCCGTGACGCCCAGAATGGGCAGCAACAAAACCTGTTCCAGCCGTATAGCGATTGCATAACCGGCAATTGCGTGTTCGCCAAAAAGCTTTAGCGCAAACTGCAGGACAAAGGCCGACAGCAACATGATCGTGAACGAAAAGGCAGTGGGCAGAACCTGAAGAGAAATTTCTGCAAACCGTTTCAGGCGTGGTCTGAAATAGGCCGCGCGCATACGTTTCATTCGCCTTCGCCGAAGAACCTGCTGGATCAAAAAGATCATCACGCCGGTCTGGCTGATCACCGTAGATAAAGCCAAACCATTGAAGCCGATGCCCGGGATCACGCCCGGAATTCCGTAGATCAGAAGGGGATTCAGGATGATGTTCGCCAGAAACGCGACAATAAGTGCCCGTTGCATAGACACCGCGTCGCCATGGGCTTGCAAGATGCCATTACACCCATGAGCCAGAAGGAACCCAGGCATTGCCAAAAGCAACCAATAGAAATAGCGAAGCCCGGCTTCACGATAAACGCCTGGTTCTGAGACAAGCTTGATTAACAATGGGCCGAACCAGAGCCCTGCCAGGGCAAGTAGGCAAGACGCAACGATTCCGTAAGTTATCCCTTGGGCCGCTAAGCGTCGTGCCGCTCGGTTGTCGCCTGAACCCAGAGCGTTTCCAACCAGTGCACTCATAGCTGCACCCAGCCCGACGCCAACGGAAATAGAGATGAAAAAAGCTTGAAAACCAAGGGCCAGCCCGGCTTGGGCGCTAGTCGACAACAGCCCGGCAAAGAAGATGTCGACGATGTTGTACAGTGTACTGAAAAGCATTCCGACCGCGCCGGGTATCGCCAATGTTCGGAAATGGCCTGCAATGGACCCTTGGGTCAGATTAAGGTCGATTGCCTGAGCCATGTTAACTGGGTGTCATGGGCGCTCGGCCTGGACTGTTAGAAAGACAAACTCAGGGGTCAGAACATCTTCGAACCCGTGGTTGAGTTCAGCATCCACACTGATCGTGTCGCCAGCTGACAGCGTAAAGCGGGCATCGCCATATCGGTAAACGGCTTGGCCTTCGAGTGCTTGTACAAACACTACGCCGTGGCCGACATAAGTGGGCGGTGGCCCGCCTTCGCGCAATAAAGTCACGCGACGCGCCTGAAATCGCAGGTCTTTACGCGAATGCAGTGAAAGATTGACGTACTCGTGGCTGTGCCCCGCCGAGATACGGTTTGATTTCAGTCCCTCACCATGGCGCACGAGAGTGTAGTCAGTGTGATCTGTACGCGCTTCGCGGAACAACGAAACAATCGGAACTTCGAGCGCTTCGGCCAGTGCCGCCAGAGTGTCGATTGAGGGAGAAACCAACCCATTTTCGATCCGGCTGATCATAGCGGCTGAGATACCGGACTGTTCTGCCAAGCTACGAGCGGATTGCTTCCGACTTTGCCGCAGTTCCTTCAGCGAGGCGCCGATGGCACGGTCGATCTGTCTGCCTGGAGTATCTCCTTGCATGATCCGTCCTTTCAGTCGCTGCTATAATACCCCACCACATCGCCATCGGTGGTGACTCCAAGGCCATTCAGCAAGCGGTTGGCGTAGTTGAAATACCCTACGATCTGGTTGATTTCGAGAATCTCGCCATCCTCCCAACCGGTGTCTTTCAGGGCTGCCACATCAGAATCGACCATCGTACCCGGCGAAAGTGTAAGCTTTTCAGCATAGGTCAGTGCAGCCAAATGTGCGCCGTCGAACGCATCCTGCGGGCGATGTGCCTCGAGTGCGGCTTCGATCTTGTCGGCGCGTGCGGCGTCGCCGATCAGGTGCCGGGCGTTAGACCAGTGGTTGGCATAAGAATAGGGGCAGGTGTTGAGAGTGGATACATAGGAACTGATCACTTCCTGAAACCACATAGGAACCTTGTTCGCCTCATCGTGTAGACAGGCGCGATACAGAATCACATGCCCCTTCATGGTGTTAGGCCGCAGGGAATGCACCCGCATGACATTGTCGACAGTGCCGTGCGGTGTACGCGCCAGATCCAGAGTGGCCTTCAGATGCGAGTCAGCATCTTCGTCAGATATCATGCTGATCCAGGCAGACATTTGCGGTTCCTCCCTTGGTCGTCAGTATTATCTGAGGGCAGATCAAAAATTGTCCTCTGAGTTTTTTATTGACGAGTATTGCATATTAAGCAACCATATTAATTAGTGTGCAACGTATTTGAGGAGGCTCAGGCCTTGCCCGACTGCCCCAAACAATCGCAGCGCCAGCCCGGCCTCGGCTGTTTCGTCAGGCCTGGCACCACGACATGCCGGCCTGCCTTTGCAGGAACGGTGGAGGAAACTCCTTTGTGCGCCCGGTCCATCAAAAGACAAATTCGCATGGTGTCCCGAACCCAAGCAGGTACGACATGAACCAAGCCACTCCGATGATTGAAGTGACCAATCTGGATAAATATTATGGCGCGTTTCACGCGTTGAAAAACATCGATCTGACGGTCCATCAGGGAGAAAAAGTCGTGATCTGCGGTCCCTCGGGATCGGGAAAATCGACGCTGATCCGGTGCTTTAACGGGCTGGAGTGGCACAATTCCGGTCGCCTCGTGATCGATGGGATCGAGGTATATGACGGTGCCAAAGAAATTCGCGAGCTGCGGCAGGAAGTCGGTATGGTTTTCCAGCAGTTCAACCTGTTTCCACACCTGACAGTGCTAGAGAATCTAACGATCGGTCCGATGAAAGTGCGCGGGATATCCAAGGCGCAGGCCGAAGAAACCGCACGCAACTATCTTGAACGTGTTCATATCCCGGAACAGGCCGACAAGTACCCGGCGCAGCTGTCAGGCGGGCAACAGCAGCGCGTGGCAATTGCACGGTCTCTATGCATGGAAACTCGGATCATGCTGTTTGACGAACCGACATCCGCGCTGGACCCCGAGATGATCAATGAGGTGCTGGATGTGATGGTCGAGCTGGCCGACACCGGCATGACCATGGTTGTCGTCACGCACGAAATGGGCTTTGCCCGTAAGGTCGCTGATACGATGGTCTTTATGGAGGCGGGCCAGATCGTCGAAGTCTCACCACCCGAACAGTTTTTCACAAACCCCTCGAGCGAACGCTGCCGTTTGTTCCTAGATCAGATCTTGGCGCATTGACATGAGCGATCTGGGCATTTCCCGGCCAAAAGGCCAGCCGCTGCCTAAGCCGCCTTTTTTTAAGCGGTTTTTTGACTCGACCCTGATTTCGGTCGGGATCTATGCCGTTATCGTCGGGCTGATCGCCTATGGTGCATATACAGGCGCGCAGGGCATGGGGTATAATTGGCAATGGTACCGGGTGCCGCAGTTTCTGTATCGCAATACCGAGGTCGGGTTTGAATGGGGTGAAATTCCCATCGGGCTGGTCGCGACGATCAAATTGTCGGTCACGGCTTTCATTCTGGCTATGGTTATAGGTCTGCTTGTGGCGTTGCTGCGCCTGTCGGACCTGGTCATCGGGTCCGCAATTGCGGTTGGATTTCTGGAGCTGATCCGCAACATCCCGCTGCTGGTTCTGCTCTACCTCTTCTACTATGTTCTGGGGCCGATCTTTGGATTTGACCGATACACGGCCAGTATCCTTACCTTGGCCGTGTTCCATTCCGCCTTGATTTCTGAAATCTTTCGGGCCGGGATCAACGCCGTCCCCACTGGCCAGTGGGAGGCCGCTAAATCCATCGGGATGAGCCCCTCCCAGACCTATCGCTATATCATCCTGCCACAATCCGTCCGCTTCATGCTGCCGCCGATGACCGGCGAGGTCGTTCACCTCATCAAATCCTCGGCCATTGTCAGCGTGATTGCAGTGGCCGAGCTGACGACCTTCGGACGCAACATCATTTCAGACACATACATGAGTTTCGAAATCTGGTTCACCATCGCACTGGTTTATCTGGTGGTGACCCTGATCCTGTCGATTGGCGTAAGCCATCTGGAGAAGAAATATGCCGTCGACCAATAACCCAGAAAATATGTCGGACAACAAGGAGAACCAAGATGAAGCTTTCTCGCAGAATGCTCGGGGCTGCCCTCGGCGCGGTCGTGGCTACCGGTGTGGCGACCTCAGGCTGGGCGCAGAGCGCTACGCAGGAATTATCCAGCGAAAGTGTGATTGAAACTATCAAACAGGATGGCGTGATCCGGATCGGACTGTCGCTGTTCGTGCCATGGTCGATGCGCGACAAGAATGGCGATCTGATCGGCTATGAACTGGATGTTGGCCGCAAGCTGGCTGAAGATATGGGCGTTGAGGTTGAATTCGTGCCAACTGCTTGGGATGGTATTATTCCAGCATTGGTAGCGGGCAATTTTGATGTGATTATTTCCGGTATGTCTATGACTGCACAGCGGAACCTGACAATCAACTTCACTGATCCGTATGCTTATTCAGGTTTGGCAATCCTGGCCAACAAAGAGTTGACTGCTGGGATGACGCTTGAAGATTTCAACAACCCCGAGGTCACATTTGTCGCGCGTCGCGGTGCGACACCAGCCGTGGTTATAGCCGCCAACTTCCCCGACGCAACGCTGCTGTTGTTTGACGAAGACGGAGCGTCGACTCAGGAAGTATTGAACGGTAATGCCCACGCGTCGATGGCGGCTCAGCCGACACCTAACCGCGATGCTGCTAAATACCCGGACACATTAGTCGTTCCGTTTGAGAGTCTCTATGACCAGCGTGGAGAAGCCTTTGGGTTGCGTAAAGGCGATCCGGACGCACTGAACTTCTTCAATAACTGGATTGCGCAGAACTGGCGCTCCGGTTGGCTGAAAGAACGCCATGACTATTGGTTCGCAGGCAACGAGTGGGCCGATCAGGTCGCGCAGTAACCAAACTGACGAGGGCGGACGTAGTACCGCCCTCGAAACCAACGCGGAGCGTGCCCGGTGCAAAACTTCCTGAATAAACTGAGATGGCCCGACTACCTGATCGTCGGTGTTCTGGTCGTGTTTTTTGGGTATATCTGGCTGTCGATTGAAGGCACGCTGAACTACAAATGGCGATGGGAACAGATCCCGGGTTACATCGTCGGCTGGCATTCCAGTCGTGAGGAATACTTTGCCAATCTGCTGCTGCAGGGTTTGGCGGCGACAATCCGCATCAGTGTTTATTCCGGCATTCTGGCTTTGATACTGGGCACTGTTTTGGGTGTTGCGCGATGTTCAGCCAATCTGACCATCCGTATGCTGGCGCGCACCTATCTTGAATTCCTGCGCAACGTGCCGCCGGTTGTTGTTGTTTTCATCTTCTTCTTCTTCCTGTCCCAACAGCTGATCGATGCGCTGAATCTGGAGCGCTGGGCGCGCGGTATCGCGCGGCAGGAAAACAATCAGGTGTGGGAGTTCTTCTTCGGTGAAATGCGCCGCTTCCCGTCGCTTGTTTCGGGCGTCATTGTACTGGCCCTTTTTGAGAGCGCATTCGTTGGTGAAATTGTCCGTGCCGGTATCCAGTCGATCCCAAAAGGTCAGCGGGAAGCCGCGCGCTCTATCGGCATGAGCCGCATTCAGGAACTGCGCTATGTGGTACTGCCGCAAGCGATGAAGAAAGTGGTGCCACCGCTCGCTAATCAGTTCATATCGCTGATCAAGGACAGTTCAATCCTGTCGCTAATTTCTGTGCAGGAGCTGACTTATAAAACGGTTGAGCTTGTGGCCTCATCTCGCATGATTTTTGAGGCGTGGATCACCACGGCCGCTTTCTACTTTGTGGTTTGCTTCGGCCTTAGCCGATTGTTTGCGCGGCTTGAAAAACGGTCGGACAAGCGCTGACGTAAAGGCCAGTATGATACGCCTCTATGATTTCCGGCTTTCGGGCAGTTGTCACAAAGTCCGACTGCTGCTGTCTATGCTGCAGCGGGATCATCAGATCATTGACGTAGACCTGCTGAACGGTGACCAAAACCAGAGCGCGTTTTCGCAGGTCAATCCGCTGAACAAGGTGCCGGTACTGGACGATGATGGGTTCGTCCTGCGCGACAGCACTGCCATCATGGTCTATCTGGCGCAGAAGTACGGCGCAGCCGAATGGGCCCCGACCACACCGAAAGAACACGGCGACATACAGCGATGGCTGTCGTTTTCTGTGAATGAAATCTTCCACGGCGTTGCAATGGCCCGCGCGATTGTTCTGTTTGATCGCAACACCGATCTGGCCGAGCCGCAGGCGCTTGGGCAGAAATCCCTGAAGATCATGGAGCAACACTTGTCAGACCATCGCTGGCTGGCCTGTGGCCGTCCCACCCTCGCAGATCTGGCCTGCTATCCCTATATAGCTCTGGCTTATCAGGGTGGAATATCGATGTCTCCATACCCGGCGGTGCGCGCGTGGAACGCGCGTGTTGAGACTTTGCCGGGATATGTCCCGATGCCGGGGTTGCCGGCACCGGGTTAAGGGCAATCGGGGCTATGCTCTGATCTGAACCATGCCGTTTTCGACCCGGGATTCAAACACTTTCATTGGCCGCGTCGCAGGCGCTGAAACCGGGCGCCCGTCTCGCACATCAAAGGCGCCCTGATGCAGGGGGCACTCGATGACATAACCATCGAAATACCCGTCACACAGATTCGCGCCGCCATGATTGCACAGCGCTAGTGAGGCATAGATACCACCGGGCGTGTCGTAGATTGCGATGATACGTGAGCCGAGTTCGACCCGTGTGACCCAATTTTTTTCCAACCGAGCAGCCTCGATCACGTCTTTCCACGGTTTTACATCAGTCATGGATCACGCCTCCTCCTTGTGCCGGATCTGGCGCAGGATTTCGCGGTGGGCAGCCAGATAGCCGCCGGGCTCGATATGGATGTGGTCTTTTAGCTTCTCATGCAGGCGCGGCAGCGCGTGAAACGGGACCGAAGCGACATAGTGATGTTCCGCGTGGTAATTCATGTTCCAGCACAGAAAGGACCACGGTGCCGAAACCAGATTGGTGCGCGTATTTTCCGACATCTGCGCGACGGTCGGGCGTCCGACATGTTCGGTCATCCGGATGAAGCGCATCACCGGCTCGCCCAGAAACAGAGGGATGAACCAATACCAGATCAGCCCCCACCAGCCCGTGATGGCCATGGCCAGAAAGATCGCCGCATAAATAGCCAGCATTCTACGGGCATCGCGATATACGGCCTGATGTTCGACTTTCGGAATGAACCGCTGCTCGGTCTCGCTGAGATTGCCGCTGGCGTGGCGAAACAGTTCCGTGAATTTGCCGCGCCAATAGGGCAGGGCGGACAGATAAAGCAGATATTCTCCCATTGTTTCGGGCAAAGGGATCAATTCGGGGTCTTCCCCGGTCAGTTGCGTATAGGTGTGATGATCGCAATGTTCGTAGCGAAAGAACCGATGTGGCAGAATGATGATCAGGCCGCAGATCTGACCTACCAAATCATTCAGCCACCGGGTTCGGAACACCGTATAGTGTACGCATTCATGCTGTAGTGAGAAATGGTGCACCAGAACGATGCCTTGCAGGAACATTGCGGGCCAGATTAGCCAGCTGTTCCAGGCTAGGGTGACAAGGGAAGTTGTGCCAGCCAGTACCAGTACCCAAAGCGCCAGATGGCGCAGGCCGGGGCCGTCGGACCGTTGCATGAATCCTTTCAGTTCTTCACGCGTAAGCTTGCCTTCGGCCAGTGCCTGAGACAGGGGCGTAACGATTGCTTGTGACATGTGAGTTCCACATTTTTGCCGGTGCGGGGGCCGTGCCCTCATCGCATTTACCGGCACCGGAGACGGGAGTGCTCCGCACCATAGGACCTTGTCAGGTGGCCCTATTGCAATCAGTTTAGCGCGATGGCACGCGTTCGATCAAGCGGGAAGGTTCAACCAGTGCGGCGTAGACCGATATCCAGATCGGGGTCGGCGAACAGGGCAGCCGCGCAGGGGTGCTTGTCCAGAATGGTGGCTCCGCCAGGCAAACGGTCGGCGTGGAAAGCCCCGTTTTCCCAGTAGGTCACACCGTCGATTACGATCGTCGGATCAAACACGTTCCAGCTGATTTCGCCTGGGGCATAAGCACCGCAGGTGTGGAAGTGCAGAATACGCGGATTGCCGAAAGCGGACCCGCCCCAACGTTCGAAATTCTCGCGCATATCCCATGGGTAGCCGCAGCCCGGGTGGATGCCGGCATGCCAGGAATGCACGAAGTTTCGGTCGATGCCGAACTGACCCGCGACCCGGTCATAATGAGCCTCGGCCCGTGCGGCGTCGGCAGGATCGCCGTCAAACCCTGTCAGGCGCCCGTTTTCCAGCATCGCAAACACCGGTCTTTCGAACTCTACCGTATAATCATCATAGTATTTTGATCCGGTGCCCGTCAGAAATTTCAACGCCACCCGGCCCGAAAAGCTGTGCGCCGGGACTGGTGTGAATACCGACATGGGGAAGCGCAGGATCGACGTATCGCCTGTCGTATCCAGGTTCATCTCAGGCCGCCCCTGAAAATCCGTACCCAGAGGGCAGGTAACCCGCACGTCGGTGGCCCTGTTCAGAACGCCGTTGATCCCTGCCTTGATGTCGAGGAAGGCATCGTGATGCCCGTTGGAAAAACCAGAGCCAAAAAGCTCGCGGCTCAGGGCGAAACTGACGATGATCTTCTTGCCCTGTGGCATTTCCGAGAACCGGAGCTGATCCCCGAGACGGGCTAGAAACAGGATGATATCGGCGGTTTCGAACCGCGCCAGGAGGTCAGCGGAAAGGTGTGGATTGTCCGGATTAAAACCTACGTTCACTGCATCAACCGACAGCCCCATGGATCGCGCGGCATGCGTGACGATTTGGACACTATCCGCATCGAAATAGCCGTGTTCGGGAGGTTCATAAGCGATCAACAACCGGTCGCCTGCCGTTGCGTGGGCACAGTTAGTCAATAGATTTCGCGCGCCGCGCTCGGGTGTGATGTCCGACATTCGCGTCTCCTACGGGTTCCGGTCAGTATAGATTAGGCTCGGGTTGTGCGCCTAATCTATTTGAAAGTGATTATGCCTGACATTAGGGTGACTAATATGATCGTAAACCTGCCCTATTCCGCCCTGCGCGCCTTCGAGGCAGTTGTCCGGCATTCCGGCTTTTCCCCTGCTGCAGCTGAGCTGGGTGTCAGCCAAAGTGCGGTCAGTCAGCATGTGCGGGCGCTTGAGGAATGGCTTGGTCGCGATCTGCTGGTACGTGGTGCGCGGTCATCGCGCCCGACCCGCGAAGGAGAATTGCTGGCGCTGGCCATATCTGAAGGTTTGGGGCGCATTTCGGACGTTTGTACCCAGCTGAGGGACAAGACCCGCACCGACAGGACCATCGTGATTTCATGTCTGCCGGGTTTTGCGTTCAACTGGTTGTTTCCGCGCCTTTTGAACTTTGATCTTGCTCATCCGGACCTGTCGATTTCCATTGCCACGGATACCGGGCAATATCCGTTTTCAGGGGCGGATGCGGATATCGGCATCCGCTATGGTCTGGGTGATTATCCTGGCTATCAGGTCGATTTGCTGATGACCGAGCAGCTGTTTCCGGTCTGTGCTCCCTCTTTGATACCAAGCTTGCGCGGGGTCGAAGACTTGGCGCGACACACGATGCTGGTGGATGAGAACCTGCATCATGGGCCCGCTAGTCCCACGTGGGATTTTTGGGCGCGGCAATGCGGGCTGACACTACCGTGGCCCTTGCGAACACGGCGATTTGGGCAATCCAATCTGGTCGTTCAGGCGGCCATCGAGGGGCTTGGTGTCGCCTTAGGGCGGGAACCTCTGGTCATCGACACGTTATGCGATGGACGTTTGGTGCGACCAATTCCGGAGCTGACGCAGTCTCCGCTGTCTTATTGGCTGGTTCGACCCCATGAAACTAAGGACAGCCCGAAAGTCGGTGAGTTTCTGAACTGGATCCGTTCCGAGGTTGAGGCGCAGCCGGACATTCCGCCAGCTGCGGGTAAAGGGAATTAGCCTGACTTATACAAGTCATTACCATTCCAGCATGGCGCAAAATCGGCTAGCCGCCCATACTTGCACAAGCCATCTGACAATCTGGAGAGCATTCCAATGTATCTGAGAAACTGCTGGTATGTCGCCGCCTGGAGCAAGGATATCGGTCGCGAGCTGAAGGCCGAGACGTTTCTGGGCGAGAATATCGTGCTTTACCGGCAGGAGGATGGCAGGCCAGTCGCATTGGAGGATGCTTGCCCGCACCGCAAGCTGCCTCTGTCCAAGGGCAACCTGATCGGGGATGTCGTGGAATGTGGCTATCACGGGCTTAAATTTGACTGCACGGGCAAGTGCACGGACAGCCCGACGCAGCGCGGCATGACCCCGCGGCGGGCGGTGGTTAGATCATATCCGGTTGTGGATCGGTATCGGTTCCTTTGGATATGGATGGGCGATCCGGAACTGGCGGATCCTGACAAGATTTTCCCGATCGATAATTTCGACGATGACAGTTGGGGCAAGACCGACGGTGGGGTGATGGATATCGACTGCCATTACCTGTGGGTCTGCGATAACCTGCTTGATCCCAGCCATGTCGCCTGGGTGCATGTATCTTCTTTTGCGGGCGCCGGAACGGATGAAGAGCCGCTGAACGTCGAGCGGACCGACCGTGGCGTCGTCGTCTCGCGCTGGATCGCGAACAAACCGCCATCGCCTTATTACGCCAAACTGGTGGCATTTGACGGCGATTGCGACCGGCTACAGCATTATGAGATGTGCATGCCCGCGATCGGGCTGAACAAATCCATCTATACGCCGGTCGGGACCGGCGGGTATGACAAGCAACCCATTGCTGAAACGTTCATCAATATCTCCTATAATTTCATGACCCCAATCGATGAAGACCGCACCAGATACTTCTGGTTTCAGCACCGAAATTCCGACCCCGAAAATGCCGAAGTGTCCAAATTCATGAATGACGGCGCGCGCATGGCGTTTCTTGAGGACAAGGACGTTCTGGAAGAAGTCCACAAGGGTATGAAGTACGCCAAGACGCCCAATATCGATCTCGGGTTGGACGCGGGTGCCAAACTGTTCCGCAAAACGCTTGATCGCGCGATCGAAGCCGAAACCACTCCTGTGAGTACAACAGTTCCGGCTTGAGGCGCCGTCTGCGAAGGTTACACACGTAGTTTCAATTGATCGGGTTATTTGAAGTTGACCCCGCCCTGCCGACCGAATTTTTGGCAAGAAGGGCGGAGTTTACCACTTGCTTGTTATGACGCTCTGTAGATCACTGGAAACCGGCCCCCGGCGAAGGGCGCACCGGGGCGTAAGCTGTCGTCGTGCAGCCATTCGGTGACAGTATCGCGGGGCTCATAGGTTGCGCCGTCCACAGCGAAACGGATCGCATAGCCGCGCCTGCGCCGGGTTGAGGTGCGGTTGCCCATAGCTGAATGTACAATCATACCGTCAAATGCCAGCGCATCACCGGGTTTCATCTTCGGGTAGTGAAAGATGTCGTAGTCGGCGCGGTTCATCTCGAAATCGGGCATGTCAATATAGTCTGGGTTGTCCACTTCGAGATAGTGCAAAAAGCCCCCAAGCTGGTCCGTTCTGAAGGGCCGGTATTTGGCGCCCCAGGCATGCGAGCCCCTTACGAACTCCAACGCACCGTTGTCGGGGTCCACGGGGTCCAGCGCAATCCACATGGTCATGATCGGGCCTGAGACCGGCCAATAGGGTTGATCCGTATGCCAGCCGGTTTGTGTTTTTGTACCCGGTTCTTTGGCAAATATCTGGTCGTAGATCAGCGAGGTCCAGGGGCTGTTTGCTACCTCTGCCACACGCTGCCCAATATCAGAGTTCAGGCAATAGTCTTGAAACACGCCGGGATTTTCACGCATGTTTTTGTAAGCAAAGTAACGGTCACCTTTGGCAACTTCGTCATCGACGGCCTGGCGCAGCTTACTCAGCCAATCCTGCGACAGCACTTGTTTGAGCAGCACAACTCCGTCGCGCGCATAGGTATTCTGAACGGTTTTCAGGTCAGGTGTTTGTGTCATGTAACGTCCATTTCTGTCACCTCATTCACAGAGGCGGTTGCAGAGGGCAGGCGCGTTGCGCCCGGTTTTTCTGGCGTTACGAGGCGGGTGAACTGCGGCAGTTTATGATGAAGCAGGGCCAAAGCGACCGGGCCGACCATTTGCCGGCAAGACGTCGATGGAACTGTTCCACACGGAAGCTCATTGCGTCACCTTTCTCCGATACCTTAGCCGCAATTTCCGCATTGGAATAGAACCCATGTCGGGTTGTTTTGCATATCGATAAATTTATTGACTAAATGTGCATAGTGATAAATATTGTTACCATCATGCAAAATTATTCTGTTTTCTCGCTCGCCCGTAATGCGTTAACCGGGCACCGAAACTGGCCGCAGGTCTGGCGCAGCCCACCGTTGAAAGACCGCTATGATGTCGTGGTGATCGGGGCAGGGGGTCACGGGCTGGCAACTGCCTATTATCTGGCCAAGGAATTTGGCATCACCAATGTCGCCGTGCTGGAACGCGGCTGGCTGGGCGGCGGCAACATTGCGCGAAATACGGTGACCATTCGGTCGAACTACATGAGGGATGAATCGATCCCGTTCTATGTCAAATCCGTTGCCATGTACGAAGGGCTTACGGACGAGTTGAATTTCAACATGATGCATTCCAAACGAACCATGGTGGATGTGGTTCAAACCTGGCCCAAGCTGCGCGAGCTGCGTCGGCGACAGTTGGTGATGGACATCTACGGCTCGACCTACGAACAGATCACAACCGAGGAATTGCGCCGCCGCATTCCTGCATTGACTGGCGGCGGCCCAGATGCGCGGCTGCCTTTGATCTGCGGCATGGTTCATACGGATGCGGGTGTGAACCGGCATGATGCGGTGGCCTGGGGCTATGCCCGCGCGGCTGACGCGCGCGGGGTTGAGATTCATCAGCAAACAGCGGTGCAATCCCTGTTGCGCGAGGCTGATGGGTCCATCGAAGGGGTCGAGACCAACCGGGGTACCGTTCGGGCAAAGAAAGTGGTCGTGGCAGTCTCAGGACATACAACGACGCTGACCGAAACTGCGGGCCTTAAACTGCCGCTGCGGACGATGAACCTGACGGCCTTTGTGTCTGAGCCGGTCAAGCCGCTGGTTGATGTGATCGTGAATTGCCCGGACAGCGGGTTCTATTTCAGCCAGTCCGACAAAGGTGAGATGGTCATCGGCGGCGCGCCCGATATGGGTCAGAGCTTCCGTCGAGACATAAAGCAACATGTATTCGAGGATACCGTGACTGCCATGCTGTCGCTTTTTCCCAGTTTCAAGAAGCTCAAACTGATGCGGCAGTGGGGCGGGCATCTGGATATTGCCCATGATGCCTCACCCATCATGGATCAGACAGAAGTGCCGGGCCTGTTTGTCACCGCCGGATGGTGGGGCGGGTATAAGGCTATCCCGGCGGGCGGGCTGACGCTGGCGCATCTGGTGGCCAAAGGTGAACCGCACCCGCTGATGGCACCCTTCACACTGGGCAGGTTCCGGCATCTGGATTTCGTAATGGAAGCCGGAACCACCACTGCGCGATAGGAAAGGACAGGATCATGATGAAAATAACCTGCCCGTTCTGTGGCAAGCGCAATGAAAGCGAATTTATCCATGGTGGCCCGGTAGGGGCGGTCCGCCCCGATCCCAATGCCGTCAGCGATGAGGAATGGGTCGAGTATCTGACAGTGACGCCGAATCCACTGGGTCCGGTTCAGGAGAAATGGTGGCACGCACGGGGATGCGGTGAATGGTTCACCATCTGGCGTGATACACGGACCCATGACATTGTGGAGGCACCCGATGGCACAACGTAACCGCCGCGCCTCGGGCGGGCGCATCGACCGAAATCGCCCTTTGCATTTCACCTTCAATGGCAAACCATATGAAGGGTTTGAGGGCGATACGTTGGCCTCGGCCCTGCTGGCCAACGGTATTCGTGTCACCGCCCGCAGTTTTAAGTATCACCGCCCGCGCGGTATTATGGGGCACGGGGTCGAAGAACCTGCGACGCTGGTGGAATTGGACGGCGAGGATGCCTCGGGCAACCGTCCTGCGACCACGGTACCGCTTCGGGACGGGCTCAGCGCACGCTCGGTCAATTGCTGGCCGTCGCCCGAGTTCGATCTGGGCGGGATCAATCAGTTACTCGCGCGGTTTATCCCCGCAGGGTTTTATTACAAGACGTTCAAATGGCCGAACTGGCATCTGTTCGAACCTTCGATCCGCCGGGCTGCAGGGTTGGCGGCAGCACCCGAAAGCCCCCCGGCTTCGGGCCGTTTTGAGGCCCGAAACGCCCATACCGATGTGCTGATCGCGGGGGCGGGCCCAGCCGGGCTGCAAGCGGCGCTTGAGGCTGGTCGCGCCGGAAAACGCGTGTTTCTGGCCGATGAGGGTACCGAGGCGGGTGGTAGTTTGTTGAACCGCAACCTGTTTATCGGTGGGCGTTCAGCCTTGGACTGGGTCGCGGATGCGGTGGCTGAGCTGCGTGGGATGGAGAATGTCACCCATCTGCAGAATGCAACCGTCTGGGCTTATCGCGAGCACAATCTGATGATCGTGAACGAACGCGAACCCGAACTGGATGGAGTTTTGGAACGCAGCTGGCGCGTGCGAGCGGGGGAAGTTGTGATCGCAACCGGGGCCACCGAACGTGCCATGGTCTTTGGTGACAATGATCGACCCGGTGTCATGTTGGCCTCTTCGGTACAGGCCTATGTCAACCGCTGGGGCGTTAAGCCCGGGCAGCGTGTGGTGCTGTTTACAAACAACAACAGTGTTTATGCCGTGGCGGCCGATCTGGCAGCAGCCGGTATGCAAGTTGAGGCCATCCTCGACTGTCGCAAAACCGTTCCGCCTGAGGCTTTGAAGCTGGTGCCGGATATTCCGGTTCACGCCGCAACCGTTGCTGGTGACGTACGCGGGCGCAAAGGCGTGCGCGCTGTCAAAGCCGTTCCTGTGACCGGAGGGGCGGGTCGCTGGATCGACTGTGATGTGCTGGGTTGTTCCGGCGGTTGGAACCCGACCGTTCATCTTTGGTCGCAATCCCGCAGCACGTTGCGATTTGATGAGGATCTGGCAGCCTTCGTTCCTGACGAGGCGGTTCAGAATTGTCGCGCTGTGGGCGCAGCGGCTGGTGATCTGACGTTGGATAGGATTGTTGGTGGCGGCGAAGACCTGGCCTGCGCGATCGAACCTCTCTGGCGGGTCAACGTGCCGGGACAGCGCGGGAAGGCGTTTCTGGATGTGCAGAACGATGTCTCGGTCAGCGATGTTCATCTGGCCTTGCGCGAAGGCTATGACAATGTGGAACACGTCAAGCGCTACACGACCGGCGGCATGGGGATCGATCAGGGTAAGACCGGCAATATCAACATCATCGGCACTGTTGCGATGCAAAAGAGCGTGCCGCTGCAAGAGGTTGGAACAACCACTTTTAGATCCCCCTACACGCCTGTTTCGTTCGGTGCGATTGGCGGGTTACGGGAAGACTGGCGGCTATTCCCCTATCGACATACCCCTGTAACCCAATGGAATAAAGACAACGGCGCTGTGATGTATGAAGCCGGGGCGCGCTGGCGGCGTCCAGGCTATTTCCCGAAACCGGGTGAAGGCCTGCAAGAGGCGGTGAACCGCGAATGCCGCGCTGTTCGTGAAGGCGTCGGTGTCTATGACGGCTCGCCTCTTGGCACGTTTGAACTGAAGGGGCGGGACGTTCCGAAATTCCTGGATTTCATCTACTCCAACATTATGTCCACGCTGAAACCGGGTGATGGGCGCTATGGGTTGATGTTGTCTGAAGATGGCTTGATCCTGGACGATGGCGTGGCCTTCCGACTGGATGAACACCGCTGGCTGATTTCGACTTCGACCGGTCACGCGGATGCGGTGAACCAGCATATGGAAAAGCTGCTGCAAACCGAATTCCCCGACTGGCAGGTGCTGATCACCACTGTCACCAGCCAGTGGAATAACGCCACTATCTGTGGTCCCAAGGCGCGTGAAGTTTTGCAGGCGGTGGGCTCGGATATCGACCTTTCGCCCGAGGCGTTCCCCTTCATGTCTTTCCGTGAAGGCACTGTCGCCGGTTTCCCTGCGCGGGTGGTGCGGGTGAGTTTCACCGGTGAACTGTCTTATGAGGTCAACGTAGCCCCGCGCCACATGGCGGCCCTTTGGGACAGGGTGATGGAGGTTGGTGCGCCCTTTGGTATCCTGCCTGTGGGTTCGGAATCCAGCCATGTGCTGCGGGTCGAAAAAGGGTTCCTGTCGTTGGGGCATGAGGTCGACGGCACGGTGGATGCCTATGATCTGGGAATGGGTTGGGTGATGTCCAAAAAGAAGCCTGACTATCTGGGCAAACGCTCGGTCCAGCTGCGCAGGTCAGGCGGCGGTACGCGGCGCGAGCTGGTCGGAATTCTGGCGGATGATACCAACCGGCAAATCCCCGAAGGTGCACCACTGACGCCCGGAGGTCGGAAGGAAGCCACCGACGGGTTGGTCACTGCCTGTGTATGGAGCGTGATAAACAACCGCTGGGTTGGGCTGGCGTTGCTGGAAGATGGCCACGCGCGGCTGGGTGAAACCGCCCATGTCCGGCTAAAGGATGACGTGATCACGGTCACGGTTACGAAACCGGTCTTTCACGACCCCGAAGGTAAATTGCTGAGGTCCTGAGATGAGCTATGACGTCACAATTGAACGGTGTGGGTTGATGGCTCTGTTCGACCTCAAAGGCACGCCTGAAGCGGTATCGCAATGGGCTGCGGACGCTTTGCCGAGTTTGCCGATCCGCCCCAACTGCCGAACAGAAAAGGACGGCGTCGAAATGTTCTACATTGGTCGTAACCACTGGATCACCCGCGCCCCACTGGCACAGGAAGACGCGATGGAAGCCCGGCTGAAGCCCACGGACTGCCCGGCAGAAATCAGTATTGTTCGGGTCTCGGACACGATGACCTTCTTTCGCATAATCGGCCCAGATGCAGGTCAAGTAATGGCAATTGCTTGCCCGATGGACCTGCATGACAGCGTGTTCGGGACGGACGCGGTTTCCTATACCGAAGTATTTGGCCTCAAGGCTCTGGTGATGCGGTGTCAGGATGGTATTGAGTTCGCAGTCGAACAGAGTTTTGCGGATATGGTCGAAGACTATCTGATCCGCGCAACGGCTTGAGGGGAAGATCGGCATGGCTCGAACGCACATCCACAAGTACCAGACGCGCTATCACGCGAAAGCAACCTATTCCAAGGCGATCCGCGCCCGTGGTGACTTTGTTTTCATGCAGGGACAGGTCGGCACGCTGATGGATGGCACACTGGTTGGCGAAGGCGACCCGGGTGCGCAGGCAGATCAGGCCTGCCGCAACATCCAGCGCTGGATGGAAGAGGCCGGGGGAAGCTTGACCGACGTTTGCAAGTTGACAGTCTACGTTACCGATATTTCGTACCGTCCAGCCGTTTACGAGGCGATCAATCGCTGGTTCGAAGGTGTTCATCACTGTTCGACAGGCGTGGTTGTGCAGGGATTGGCCGATCCGTCGCTTTTGGTCGAGATCGACGCGATGGCTGTCATCGATGATGATGCTGACACCCCCGGCTGAAGGAGTCGGGTCTATCTGACATCGCATTGCGTAGAAACGCTTGTCATGACAGTGTCCGGTCGAGCCGGTCCGGTTTTGTCTGCGAATTGTTATGCTTTCGACACTCACCTCGATACTGCCGATCTTTTTGATCATTGCGCTGGGTTTGGCCCTGCGCAAAGGCGGCATTCCCAGTACGGATTTCTGGAACCTGAATGACAAGCTTGTCTATTGGGTTCTGATGCCATGCCTTCTGTTCAGCAAAATTTCCCTGTCGCCGTTGGACAAGTCGGCGCTGGGCCTTTACTCGGTTGCCATTCTGGGCGGGTTCGTTGTGGCGCTTCTGTTTGCGCTTCTTAGCGCCCGTTTGATGGGTTTTGCGCCGCCGCAGGCCACTTCGATCCTGCAAGGCAGCGCGCGACATAACTCATTCATCGGACTTGCGCTGGCTGCCAACTTGTATGGGCCAGCGGGGCTGGATATCGCGATTCTGGCGACCGCAATTCTCGTGCCCACTACCAATATTGTTATGGTGGTTCTGATGGTTGGTGCGCTCAAAGGCGACCGGACTAACAGTCTAGCCGTTGCAATCCTGCGAGAACTCGCACGCAATCCATACGTGATTTCGATCTTTCTGGCGGTTTGTGCCAACCAGTTGATCGGTGACAGGATAGCGGTCGTGCATGATGTGACGGATGTACTGGGTGCGGGCGCTTTGCCGATCACACTGCTGGCTGTCGGTG
This sequence comes from Ruegeria sp. CDSB113, assembly GCF_059611045.1. Classification (NCBI taxonomy): domain Bacteria; kingdom Pseudomonadati; phylum Pseudomonadota; class Alphaproteobacteria; order Rhodobacterales; family Roseobacteraceae; genus Ruegeria; species Ruegeria sp. CDSB113. The sequence continues at coordinate 69,174 of NZ_JBXWOU010000016.1, read as the reverse complement.
CCAATCTGAGAGTCCGGGCCATGGCTGCCAGTGCGCTGCCCTTAATTCTGGCATTCACGGGCAAGATGATTGTCTTCCCTCTTGCAGTATTGGTGATCGGACTGCTGGTGGGGTTGCCGCGGGAGGTTCTGCAGATTGCCGTTGTCTATTCGGTGGTGCCGACCGGTGCGTCTTCGTACACGCTGGCCAAGCACTTGGGTGGAGACGCGCCGCTGATGGCGGCCATTGTCACGTTGCAGACGTTGATAGCAGCCGTCAGCATTCCCGTATCACTTGCTTTGCTGTTGCCGATAATTCCTTAGGCGTTTATTGCGACAGGTGTTCATGGGCCCAGACCGCGATGTCCAGCAGGCGGGCGTCATCCCCCTTTCGACCGATCAATTGAATGCCCAGCGGCAGGCCATTCTGGTCGTTCCCGAATGGCAAAGCGATCGAGGGCACCTGCAACAGGTTCCACATCCGGGAAAAAAGCGGATCTCCGGTAGCACCCAAACCGGCAGGGGCTGATCCGGGGGCCGACGGGACCAACAGAGCGTCGACATCGCGGAACATCTGGTCCAGCATCGCGCCCGCCCGGTCGCGCAGGTCCAGCGCAGCTTGGTATTCTGCGTCGGTGACGGCCAGCCCCGCCGTGACAAGGTCATGAAATTGCGGGCTGATGGCGGGCATGCCGATAGCGTATTCTGCAGCGCGCTGCCGCGCGACCTCATAGCCCATGACGGTGATCTGAGCCTGTGTGAGTTCGGCAAAAACGGGTGGAAAGGCAATTTCTCCGGTCTCTGCCCCCGTTGCGGCAAGGGCAGCCAACGCACGCATGCAGGTGTCCCGCATCTCGACCGAACCGTCCCGCCAGTGCGGGCCGCGCATTAGGCTGATCCGAGGCAAAACCTCGTCGAACTCAACTGGCGGTGCCGGGTCAGTTTGGCACATTACCGCGTCGGTCAGCACAAAATCGCGGGGATCACGAGCCAACAGGCCAAGTGTATCCAGGCTTTGAGACAAGCCCATGACACCCGTCAGAACATACCGGCCGGTGGTTGGCTTGAACCCGCAGACCCCGCAATACGCTGCTGGTCGGATCAGCGAGGCTGCGGTTTGCGAACCAAATGCGAGCGGAGCCATGAAATCGGCCACAGCTGCGGCAGAGCCGGATGACGAGCCTCCCGGCGTATGCGCCGGATTCGTAGGATTGGCAGTTTTGCCGGGTTTGAAGTAGGCGAATTCGGTGGAGATGGTTTTTCCGATTGGGATCGCGCCCGCGTCCAAAAAAGTCTGAACGCAAGCTGCATTGCGGTCGGGGCGGCGCCCGGCATACAGGTCGCTACCCCATCCTGTCGGCATGTCATCGGTGTCGATGATATCCTTGATCACAAACGGCACGCCATGGAGCGGCCTACCAACGGGGAGAGTATCGGCGGCCTTTGCATGCTCCATGGCGCGGTCCGCATCGAGGGTTTGAAAAGCCCCGATGACGGGTTCACGGTTTGTGATCCGGTCCAAATGGGCCGCCATCACCTCGGAAGGCTTCACCTCACCTGCCCGGATCAATGTGGCAAGTTCATGGGCAGAATGATGGTTCAGCCCGGTCATGCCTCCAGCGCTTTCAACGCGTCGGCAAAAGGGGCGACTGGCATGTCGTAGATGCCACCGCCTAAGCGCCCGGCCTCGCCCAATCGGTCAAGAATGCCTAACCCGATCACAGGCCCCGAACCCTGTTCCACGGCACCACGCGCCGTGCTGCCCAGCCGAACATCCAAGGCCCGGAAATACGGATGCGCCCCGACTGACAGTCCAGACATACGCGCTTGTGCGTCGTCGGGCAGATAGGCACCCAGACCCTTCTTTTGTTCAGGACTCAGATCAATGGCCATTGCCCCCAGCCCGAATGCCTCGACCACGGCACTGTCCCCGACCGCTCCGAGGGCGCGGTCCTGCGGCAGATCCACTTCAAACGCTCCTTTGGGAGGGCTGGCCGGGATTGTGAACCAACGGCCCGGCAGGCCCGAGATCTGGATGCCTACTTCACGCCCATTACCGCCTGCAGCGGTGACGAAGCTTGACCCTTCAATACCCTCCGCCAGTTTCATCATGCATTTGGTCGCCGCCATCCAAAGGTTGAGAAACAGTGAGGGCGAGCTGTCCATAAAGGCCAACACGTCGTCATCCGTGATCCCGCTGGTGGTGCGATCCTTGAGTTCAGCAATCAACGCCTGTGCGGCCACGGGTGTGCGGCCATGGCAATCATCCCCGCCCATCAGGCCGATCACAGCCAGCGGGACCAGAGCGATCCCTTCGGCAATCCCTTTCTCCAGAACATCAAGAAACCGGGTGTTGAGCCAGCGAATGTGGTTGAGCACCGCCTCGGACCGCAGCCCTAAACGCATCGCTGGGCGGTTGCCTGCATTGATCGGCGCGTAAACACGTTGTTGGCCACGCCACGCGTCATAGACTGTGTGCAGCGGCATATCCGCCGAGACGACCGCGGCCAGAGGTGTCACGACATCATGGTCCTGCGCAGGTTTCAGGATGACCTCGCCTGCGTTGATCATCGCCTCGGCCTGATCGAAGTTCTGTGCCAGCCCTTGCCAGACGGCAGCGACACAGGCCGAGTTCAGGATCGGCGCGGTGATCTGATCAGGGCTGGCGAAGGCGGGACCGGCATGTAGCAGGACATTTTCATCCAACCTCAGCGCTTCGGACGCAGTATTGAACCGGTTCCAGACCGGTTGTGTCACCATGGCCTGGTCGAACGCCAGCTGATCAGCCGGATGCAGCATCAAGTATCCTCCGGCGGGATGATCCATGTTTCCGAGAAATAGAGGAAGGCAGTTGTCGTTTCATACCCGGCCTGCACCCGTGTGCCCAACTTGCCCGGCAATGCGTGACCATTAACGATGATCTGGGCCGAATGTGCGGGCACCAGTAGCGAGAACATGTTCTGCTCGCCAGAAGCGACCTCATGCGGAGACAGCTCCAGCGCGCGGGGTGGCTCGAGCCCCTCCCAGACCAGTTCGACCGTCAGGTTTTCCCCGGCGATGGTTTCGGTATAGCGATGGCTCATCGGATCGCCCGAGGAACGGACGACCTGCGCGCCTATTTCAGGCAGGGAGGCAAAAGCGGGAGCATTTGCGAAAGCCGCCAGTTTTCTAATGAAATTGGTCTTCAGAAAGGCGGTCAGATCGGGATTGTCGCTCAGGATTACATTCGGTGCCTCGGGCGGTCCGTCCACTTGATCCGGTGTTCCATACAGCAGCAGCACCTGACCCTGACCCACCGTAGACCACGCCACGCGAAAGAACAGCGCCATAGCGGTGAAATTGTTGTTGTCGTCTTTCAGCAGGATGCCGGGGTTCTCGCCTGTCCAGTCGACGGTTCCGGGGGTGATCGGTTCGTTCAACGGCATTACAGATCCTCCTGCGGGGTCACCCAGGTTTCGGAAAAGGCCAGAAAGGCGGTCGACATGGTGCGGCCAAAGAACTGGCGGCTTGCAACCTGACCGGGGAGCGGGGTGCCGTTGATGACGACCTGCGCCGTCTTGGCTTCAAGGAAAACCGAATACATCTCATGCTCTTTGGTTGCAGAGTTTTCCTTAGTGACCTCTACTGGCAAGGGTGGACCCATTTCCTGCCAGATCATCTCGACCGTGACGCCCGAGCCGCGCAGGGTCTCGGAATAGCGCGATCTCAAATCGCCTGGGCGTTTTTCGACGCTGTCACAGTCCAGCCAGGTCATCGCGTCGAGGCCTGCCTTTCCGATGAAGGTGGGCATCTTGGTGACCCAACCATCCACGATCCAGCGCATCATGCGTTGGTTGTCCGTCATGATCAGATTGGGTGCTTGCGGCCAACCCTGAGCTTGATCCGGCGCGCCCAGGATCAATGCGGCATTGCCCCGACCATAGGGCGACAAAACCACCCGGAAGAACAGCGCCAGAGTGTCATAGTGGTCCTGCGTCGAGTTCTGTTTCAGATAAATGCCGGGGTTTTCGCCGGACCAGTCGACCCGACCCGGATTATGTGGAACACGATTGGTCATGACCAGCTTGCCTCATACTTTTTCAGCGCATCGACGATGAACGTCTCACGTGCCTCGCCCTGCAAATGGTCGCCAGATTTGTAGATCTCAGCCACCTGATGCGAGATTTCCTTGAGCACAGCACCATCATCGCGGCCGTCCTGAAGCGGAATGCGCAGCATTGTGTCCCCGGCATAGGTCGGTATCACCTGACCAGCAAAGCCATCGGTCGGTTGCGGAGGGGATTGACCGTCTTTCAACGCGCGAATGGCGTTGCGCAGCAAGCGGCGTGCCTTGGCCACACCGCGATCCGTAAAGCTGAGGTTTTCGCGGGCATGGATGTTCCGCGGCCCCTGACTGACCCAGGCGTCATAGTCGCCGGGGTCCCGCTGGCGCATCTCGTAGGGTCGATCGGGATCCTGGCCATAAAAATCGGTCATCCCAAAACCCACTTTACTTTTGTCGGTCAGGCCCTTTGGATCGTCATTCGCCGACGCATCCCGGAAGTGGCGCCATGCAATGACCATCGTGTTGGTGTCGTCAATCGGGGTTATCCAACGCGACAGCCCGCAGCGCCCAAAATAGCGCGGCTCGTCTGGCACCGGGAAATGGCCGCCGTTTTGCGTGAACGACGGCAACATATGGTCATGTATGCGCACCCAGACGATATCCTCGACTCGTCGGACATTGGTGTAAAAATCGCCCGTTTGACTATCGTGAAACTCGATCATCGGCATTTCAGCAAAGGCGTCGATGAACTGGCTGCGTACGGCCAGTGTATGCAGGTAGACAACATGGAACGGGTCCCATGCGTTTTCCATCACCTGAAGCCAGTTGCACGGGGACTTGATGAGGTAAGGCACCAACTCGTCGCCTTCATCATCAAATGTGTCCATCACTGGGAATGGGGGTTGCTCCTCGGGGGGGCCCATAAATGCAAAGGCCAAACCCTTGTATTCGATCACGGGATAAGCCCCCAGACAGGCCTTTTTCTTAACCTGTGAGGCGGGCGGCTCACACGGGGTTTCCAGAATGGTGCCGTCCAAGCCGTATTTCCAACCGTGGTAAGAGCATCTGATTCCGCCTTCCTCAACGATGCCGAACTCCAGGCTCATGTTGCGGTGACAGCAATGCAGATGGGTCAGGCCCAGCTTGCCCTCTTTCTTTTCGCGGAACAGAACCAGATCTTCGCCCAGAATACGCAGGCGATATGGCAGGTCGCCAATCTGATCGGTCATTGCCACCGGCATCCAGAACCGGCGCAGGTATTCGCCGCACGGCGTGCCGGGGCCAACCTCGGTCAGTTCCGGGTCAGGTTGCTGTTGCCAGACTTTTTGTTGGTCGTGACCGCGGAAATTGCCCTTGGGGGCTGAGAAATGATCGTTCATGCTGTCCTCCGTGCGTATCGGTGGTCAGGGAAACGGATCGGGCACCGGCATGGTGCCGGTCCAGATCGATTTGACCTGACAGAAATCCCTTATGGCGTCCGGGCCCAATTCACGCCCATAGCCTGACAGTTTGATCCCACCAATCGGGCAGGCAGGGTCAACGCTGCGATAATGGTTGATGTAAACAGTGCCCGCCTCGATTGCCTCAGCTACCCGCGCGCCCTTGTCGGCATCGGTGGTCCAGACCCCTGCAGCCAGCCCGTAGTCGCTGTCATTGGCCAGCGCGATGGCTTCGTCTTCGGAGGTGAAAGAGGTGACGGCCAGAACCGGTCCGAACACTTCTTCACGCCAGAGCTGCGTGCCGGGGGTTACATCGTCGAATACCGTTGGTCCGATATAGAACCCATTTCGGCCTGCCGTTGTGGCGGTGCCGTCCAGTAAGCAAACCGCGCCGTCGGCTTTGGCGCGTTCGATCATTGCCGTAACCTTTCGCAGATGCGGTTCATTGGCCAGCGGTGCGACCTGAGTACCCGGGTCCATCGGATCCCCCATCTGCAATTTGCGGGCGCGATCGATCAAGCGGGATAACAGCCTGTCCTTCAGCCCGGCCTCAATGATCAGCCGCGATCCGGCGACGCAGGTCTGGCCATTTGACAGGAAGATGCCGGACAGAATTCCGTTGACCGCATTCTCCGTCTCACAATCGGCAAACACCACTTGCGGAGATTTTCCGCCCAGTTCCAACACCGCCGGGATTACGCCGGCCGAGGCAGCCTCGGCCACTTTTCGTCCGCCAAGGTCCGAACCGGTAAAGGTGACCTTGCGTGTTAGAGGATGGCGAACCAGTGCTTCGCCGACCTCGTGACCCAGTCCGGTGACGACGTTGAGTACTCCGGGCGGTAATCCTGCCTCATGTGCCAGCCGGGCGAATTCCAAGGTTGAGGCCGAAGCCATTTCCGAGGGCTTCACAACAACCGTATTGCCAGCTGCCAGTGCCGGGGCCAGCTTCCATGCAAGGATCATCAGCGGGGAATTCCAGGGCGTGATCGCGACCACGACGCCATAGGGCCCAAAGTGGCCCACGCTATGCACACCGGGTATGGAATTGGCCTGAGGTTCGGGCTGCAGCTTGCGTGCTTCTGTCGCAAAGAATCGAAACCAGCTGTGCAACCCGGCAAACTGCCCGCGCACCTCGGTAATGCGTTTACCGTTGTCGCGGATTTCGGGTGTGACAAGGTCGTCCCACCTGGCTTCCAACGTGTCTGCTAAACGATCGAGCATATCCGCCCGTTCTGTCGGCCCAGCTTTGGCCCATGGCCCGCTGCGGAAGGCCTGGTCGGCGTCCCGGATGGCTATGTCGGCGGTCTGCGTGTCGCCGCGGGCGATCATGCTCCACACCTGACCGGTGGCAGGGTCGATACTGGGCAGGGTTTCACCATCCCAATCGACAAAGGCACCGGAAATGAACGGGGAATAGGTTTTCATTCAACGTTCCCCGGACACCGGTTGAGCCACCAATGCCAACAGATCGCCACGGCGCACCATGCCCCGATTGCCATGAGCCAGAACGTGCCCGGCTGTGGGGAAGGTAAGTTCGACGGCCGAGCGTTCCGGTTCGGCGGGGAAATGCAGCGTGCCTGCCAGATTGCCTCTTTTAACCTGTTGTCCTGCGGTGCAGCATCGGTCGAACAGCCCATCTGCGGGTGCATGGACCGAATGCAACGGATCGGCGATTTCGACACATTGCGTCGGAACTGGGTTCGGAGCACCGCCGGGCAGGATACCTAGATGCTTCAGACAGCGTTTGAGCCCGGCTTCGGCTAGGTCCGCGGCATGGGGATCGACACCACCCCCGCCGCTGAGTTCAGCTGCGATCACCGGGACCCCAACCCGCGCGGCCGCGGCATTCACACTTCGGTTGTCGTTATGTGCGCCCAGCACCCAGATCAGAGGCAACCCGAAAGCGCGGGCCAGTTCCATATTGGAAGCGGTTAGGTCCGCGTCATCCCCCCGCGCCGCCAAGGCGCAGGGCTCGAATACAGATGCCTTGCCACCCGAGTGCAGGTCAATGGCGGCATCTACGCGCGGCAGCAGTACAGTTTCAACAAAATGCGCCAGCATCGCTGTAGGGCCGCCATTCGCGGTGCCAGGAAAAGCCCGGTTCAGGTTTTGCCCATCCAATGGCGACACCCGCGATGAGGCGAGAAACGCGGGGGCGTTCAAGGCCGGGATCAGGATCACCTGTCCGGTCAGGTCAGATGGGTTCAGCTGTGCCGCAAGCCGCAGGATCGCGGCAGGTCCTTCGAATTCGTCACCATGAGTGCCGCCCAAAATCAGAACAGAAGGTCCGGGTTTGCCACGTAAGCTGATGATCGGGACCGGGTGGTATCCCAGCGGTACAGCATTGTCGGACCATTTCAGCATCAGATCACCGGACTGTCGACCTGGCGCGTCCAGATCGATGGTCAGGTGAAGCCTGCTGGGTTGGGGCGAAAACGTATCGGTCATCCGGGTTCTTTTGCTGAGTCACAGTCTTCATATCATAATTTTTTTGAAAGTGAATTGCTTAATATGCGATGCTATGTGATATATAGTGAAAATTGCCATTACCGCCGTCTGGTGGTGCCGGAGGAGTTGGATGGGCATTACCCTCGCAAAATCAGGAATAGGCAGGATCAAGCCTCATATGGTTGGTGGAGCATCTGCTGACGGTCCACCGCCTGCGATTCTTTTGAACTCGAATGAAAGCGTGTTTGGTCCCAGCCCGTCTGCCCGCGCTGCCGCTTGTGCGGCAATCAGCAATGTCGAGCGCTATTTGGAAAACCCTGACGATATCTTGGCCCCGGCGATTGCCGCGCAAAACGGGTTGGATGCGGCACGGATCACCACAGGACAGGGATCGGACGATCTGTTGGCCCGTCTGGCACGCGCCTATCTAGGGCAGGGTACCGAGCTGATCCGTAGCGCCAATGGCTATCTCAAAGTGCCTAACTATGCTTTTGCCAACGATGCCGAGGTGGTGGCGGTCGCGGATGACGCATTCAAACCTTCGGTCGACCGGATGATCGATGCGTTGACCGAACGAACCCGGATCGTCTACCTCGCCAACCCCGAGAACCCGGCAGGCACCTATCTGAACGGCGCAGAGCTGCGCCGCCTGCATGCCGCGTTGCCGGAAAACGTCCTGCTGATCATCGACGCTGCCTATGAGGAATATGTCGATGCGGCAGATTATGAGCCCGCACATAAGCTGGTTGAGGCTGCAAATAACGTGGTCATGTGTCGGACGTTTTCCAAGATATTCGGGCTGGCTGGGGCGCGTGTTGGTTGGATGTACGGGTCCAACGATGTGGTGGACAATGTGCGTCGGATCGGCCTGACCTTCCCGGTGGCGTCCTCTTCGGTCGCAGCAGCTGTTGCGGCGCTGGAAGACACGGCACATACCCGTTTCGTGCGAGAGACCAATTTGAACAGCCGGGCCTGGCTTAGCGCCGCGCTAACGGAGATGGGTCTGCATGTTGTCCCAAGTCAGGCCAACTTCGTGCTGGTTCATTTTCCGAACCCCGGGAAGTCTGCCGAAGCGGCTGATCTTTTTCTACGGGGACGGGGAATTGCTGTGCGCCGGTTCGCCTCACCCGCCTATCGTGATTATGTTCGCATCACCATCGGTCACAGGCATGAACTGCAAGCGGCACGGGATGGGCTCGCCGCATTTCTGGACGGAGGTGCGTGATGGTTGCGTCCCCTCTACCGACCGAATGTACGCCGCAGGTCAGGCATCCGTCCGGTGCGGCTATCATCGCTGCTATCAAGGCGGCGGGTGTCGGCGAAATCGTTGCATTGCCGGACATCGTTACCAGTGACGGGATGCTCTGGCCGATCTCGCGAGATCCCGAATTTCGCCTGACCCGGATCTGCAAGGAGGATGAGGGCGTCAGCATCTGCGGGGCGATGTCCTATAACGGCACGCGCGCAATCCTGATGATGCAGCAAACGGGGCTGATGGATTCATTGAATGCGATCCGGGCCATTGGCGTCGATTATGAACTGCCGGTCGTTATGATGGTTGGCCTGCAGGGTAAGGAGCCACATATTCACCCGGACCAATCTGCCTCTTACGGGGTGCGGATTGTTCGGCCGGTGTTGGATGCGATGGAACTGTCACATTCCCTGATCGAATGGCCGGGGGACGAGGCGCATATCCCGCAGGCGATTGAAGCGGCTTATGCAACTTCGAGACCCCATATTTTCCTGATCGGCCGAGCACCGGAGGCATCATGACCATGCACCGCGACGCAGCGCTTAAGGCCCTGATCCCTCATGTCCGCGAGGACGATATTGTTGTTGCCGTGTATCAGAGCTGTTTCGACTGGCTTGCCCTGAACCCGCGCGACCTGAATTATGTTGCCGTTGGGGCGATGGGGCAGGCGTCGTCCCATGGTCTGGGTCTGGCGCTGGCCAATCCTGACCGGCGGGTCATTATTCTGGATGGCGATGGCAGCCTACTGATGAATCTTGGGACATTGGTGACCATTGCCAATGCGGGAGTGACGAACCTCTATCATTTCCTGTCGGCAAACCGGGTCTATGAGGTGAACGGGTCGCATCCCCTGCCTGGCGCGGATAGGGTTGATTTCGCCGCCATGGCCTGGGCTGCCGGTTATGCCAGTGTGCAGCGCTTTACCGAGCTGGATCAGTTTTCAGCTGCGGTACCTCAGGTTCTGTCATCCACCGGCCCGCAATTCGTCTCGATGGATCTGACGGCAGGTGCCCCTTACCCTCGGGACTACGCCTATATCCACAGCGCGCAGGCGCGGGCCAGTTTTCGCGAGGCGCTTAACCGTCGCTGACCTGCGATTGCACGATCTTCAAAAAGGACTGTCCCACGGCGGACAGGGGCTTGTTCTTGGACCAGAACAGGACTGCGCGAAACGTGATAGGCGCCGCAAAAGGCAGCGCGACACAATCGGGAATGGTTTTGAGATAATCCAGACTTGCTCCGACAACCGAAACTCCTAGACCGCGCGCGACCAGACGGCACACCGCGTCGGTGGTGCGGGTCTCATACTGCATCTGACGTGAGATGCCTTTGGCCTCAAAAAACTGGTCAATCTCAAACCGGAAACGTGAGGACGGCATGTATGAGATAAAGTTCTTACCCGCCAGGTCCTGCGCCTGAACTATGGTTTTCTCTGCCAGAGGATGGCCGGTTGGAACGACGCAACAGACGTCGCTGTTCCGGATAACCAGGCTGTCAAAGGACGGGTTGGCGGGTTGGGTGGTCGTGATCCCGAAATCGTAATTCTGCGAAACCATCCATTCGACGGCGTCATCGCTGGGCGCGATTTCCATTCGGGCCATGGCTTTTGGCCAAGTAGCAGAAAACACCTGAAGCAGATCCGGAGCTAGCTGAGAGGACACCCCCGGCGTGATCACCAGGTTAAGTCGCGCGTGACCGAACTTCCCAATTGCATTGGCGGATTCCTTTATGTGCTCCATGCCGCTGACGGCCTGCCGAACCTCTTCCACCAGCAAGCGTGCCTCATCCGTGGGAACCAGGACCCGGCCAGAACGCTGAAATAGCTGAAAACCAACTTCGGCCTCGAAATCCGAGATCAAGCGGCTGACTGCGGGTTGTGAGATTCCCAGCATCGCCGCCGCTTCGGTTACAGTTCCGGTGGAGACGACGGTTCGAAATGCATCAACCTGTTTGAAGGTAATTTTCATGGGGGCTCAGTGCTTGATTGGGATATGCGGACGGATTATTCATAGTTTCACATAATACAAGAATATGAAACGGGTCCGATAGGTTATACCGTCTGAGAGCGCCAAATCACGGTCTGAATTTACTGCGGGCGAGTTGATACAGTGATGAACTCGATCTCATCCGACACGATCTTGCAAAACCCGTGACGCAGCTTGGCATCGAAGCTTAGGGTATCGCCAGTTGCCATAACAAAGTCCTCGGTGCCACACCTGTATATTGCGTCGCCCTTTATCATATAAAGAAAAACACAGCCTTCGTGCTGGTACCTGGGCAACGTCCCAGATTGGTCCTTTGAAATGGTGATGCGGGCAGATTGAAACAGACCTCCCGGCCCGCCATGTTTACCAAGCAAAAGGTAGTTATGCACGTGGCCCTGCGTAATACGCCGGGACATGAGACCTTCGCCCGCTTTGACATGATGTACGTCGGCCGAAACTTCGGTGTCGGCAAACAAGGCCATCAGAGGAACATCCATTGCGTCCGCCAAAGCCTGCAGCGTGCCAAGAGACGGAGAGACGCTACCGTTCTCAATACGGCTGATCATCGAGGCCGAGACCTGCGATGTTGTAGCCAGCTCAGAGAGGATCAGATTGCGTTCCTGCCGCAGCCTTTGCAAGGTTTGCCCGACGTCACGCTCGATATCTCTTTGTTTGATCACGATTTTCAGTGCCGATACTGCTGTTGTTGCTTAGAAGATTGTTTGTTTTAGTTGTGTCCATTTTTAGCATTCGGTCAATTGGTCTTTGTCAGGTTATTGAAGGCCGCCCAGCAGGATGGCGATACACCATTCTGAAATTACCCAACTTGTCCCGCAGAGTGTTAACATCGCGTGTCCCGTCACCGAAGATAATCGACCGGAAACAAGATCAAGGTATGTACGGGGAAGGGTATTGTCGCAAATATCTGGGGCTCTCTGTTTGAATTGAAACCTTTGCGATTTCAGCTACCCGAGTTTCCCCTTGGGAGTGAGTGTGATGGCTTTATTCAAAGGTGCGCACATTCCAAAGGATGTTACTTTACACACGGTCTTCTTCTATCTCGGTTACGGCGTGTCATACCGGGATCTTGATGAAATCATAGCCGAGCGATGCGTGGACCTGAGTAACGCTACGCTGAACCGCTGGGTCAGCCGATGTAACGGTCTTGTGGCAGCGGCTGTCCGATACCGGATATGTGCAACAAAACCCATTCGGCGTCTGGAAGGCTGCCACCCGGACGGCTTGAAACCCGAATACCAAGATTACTCTTTCGACACGCCGTTAATGTGACAACGCTTGGAGTTCTCATGAATTGTTACAGCCTGGGATTTTGTTCAGTTGCACATACTTTTGGCGAGCATCGGATTTCCAATCATTGAGCCTGCCTATCCGGTTACCTTCTGACACCGTTTACACAAAAAATCGGTTCGGACCTGCGTGAAATCCAAGCGTTTATCTAATTTCTGGATCTCAGGGAGAACCCCTTTTAGGGGTGTGATTGGGGGCTGCAACACTTGGGGCGGCATTTTATTCTGTCAATCACGACAGGTGCACAAACCCGTCAGGTCGCGGACCTGTGGGTTGAGGCTGGAATTGGCGTTTTCTACTCATGGCCATACCGACACATGATGCGAAAGAGCGAAACAAAAAATGGAACTGATCCAGGTCAAACACCTCTTTGCGGTTTGGGACATGCGTAAGTTTGCCCACGGGGTTGAGAAGTGCCCCACACTGCCGTCTGGATCAGACAGCTGGTGGGTTGGCCAGGCGGTGAATTGTTCCAGTGTGAACGCGAACCATGTGTTGAACAGGTAATGAGTGGGAATAGGAGTGGAACATGCAATGTGTACAGATCGACTTGCAAACATTGGGTGCAGGCAATCGACGTCTTTGACTGACGTCAAAAACCAGCCAGGCACCTTTTGATGTAAGCCTCAAAGGTTTTACGGCGTATCCGAACACGCCGTCAGAGACTCATTCCCGACATACATAATCGAATACAGATTGAGACCGCGCTGATGCGTGCCCAATCTGTATTGCTTCGCAACCGTAGTGAACGCGGCACAACTCGCGCCGACGTCCTGATAAGAGCAGACATACAAACATGACTTCAAACCGCAAAGCCCGCCGCCGCTCGAATGCGCTTCTTCGACAGTCCAAAAAGCAGCGCAACAGACAGATTGCATTGGCCCTGTTGGGGTCCGCTGCTGGCGTGATGACGATGCCCCTGACTGCGGTCGCGCAGGCACAAATGGTTCCCAGCGCGCCACAATGTACGGTCGCAGGTACCACGGCCAATTGCAGTGGCGACTTGCAGGAGGGCATTGTCGTCAACGCACCTATCGACAGGTTGATTGTCAACAACGTCGATGCCCCTGGCATAGCGCCTGCAGCAGGGACCGATGGCATCTTTTTTGACGTCAATGACGGACGGGATATCACGATCATCGCAAATACCGCGGGAACGGCCGGAATTTCGACAAACGGGACGGGTGCGCGAGCGATTTCCGCGCAACGGTCCGGCGCAAGCGGCAGCGTCACAATCACGACGCTGGGCAACCTGAGGACCCAGGGCGGCAACGCCGAAGGGATCAATGTTGATGCACAGGATACTGACGGTACCGACACTGTTCGGGTCCTGTCGAACGGGCAGATCACGACGCAAGGGGACGGGTCCGACGCCATTGCGGTGACCAAATCGGGGGACGGCGCAGTCACTGTCGTTTCCACTGGGGCCATCACAACAGCAGGTGAGACCGCGCGTGGGATCAATGCCGAAGTTTCGGATGCGGGAAATGTCACGATCACCTCTGCGGCACCCATCACGACCAGTGGCGAGGAATCAAACGGTATCCGTGTCCGGGATGATGACGGCAGCGGCAATATCCTTGTAAACTCAAGCGGGGCAATCACCACTACAGGAAGGCGTGCCGAAGCGATTGAGGTCGAAAAGGGGGCCGGCGCGGGAAACATCACCGTGATCGCATCAGGCGACATTAGCACTCAGGGGCTCTCCGGAGGTATCCGAGTTCGCGCGGACGACCAAGGTACAGCGAATGATATTCTGGTCGTCTCAGAAAGCAACATTACAAACCAGGGCGATTTTTCCTCGGGAATAGAAGGTGAAAACTTTGGGGATGGAAACCTGACGGTTACGTCGTCGGGGGATATTTCCACCGAAGGTAACAGTTCTGACGGTATTGATGTCTATAACTCTTACGCTGGCAGTTCGGTTGTTAGATCCAGCGGCAACATCACTACTGAGGGGTCGTTTTCTGATGGAATTAGTGTCGATCAGTATAATAGCGATGACGATATACTGATTGTTTCCACCGGAGATATCGAGACGGATGGCAGCGCCTCAGAGGGTATCTATGCTGTGCGATACTCCGGTTCGGGCAATACCTCGATCACAGTTGAAGGCGACATCATAACCCGAGGACGCGCATCTGAAGGGATCCTCGCGACAGTAGACGAAGAAAGCACCGCAGGGAACGTGACCATCTCGGGCGATGGCTCGATCTCAACAATGGGCGAGTTTTCAGACGCAATTGGTGTCAGCCACGAAGCGGACGGCAACGTTTCGATCACAGCCGATGGCGATATTTTGACCCAAGGACGCAGTTCTGACGGTGTGTTTGTCGAAAACCTCAATGGCGGTGACGTCGAGGTTTCGGTCAGTGGCGCAATCGGAACCACGCAGGTCAATTCAAGAGGGATCAACGTCCTGAAGGATTACGGCGACGGTGATCTGAGGATTACCTCGACCGGTGATATTTCGACCCAGGGCAGCAACTCTGAAGGAATTCGGGCAGACCATAACGATGGCAATGGTGAGGTTTCGGTTAGGTCGTCCGGCAACATCAGCACTGCGGCTCAATTGTCCAACGCCATTGAAGTCGCGGCGTCGGGCGATGAATACACCACCAATGTAGAGATCGTCTCGGAAGGGGCGTTGTCGACCATCGGCAATTCTTCGGCTGGTATTGATGCAGAAAACGATACCAAAGGTTCGATCTCGGTCACATCGGAGGGAGACATCTCGACCGTGAGGGCCAACTCGCACGGTATATTCGGTGAAAACGTTGGCGGCGGTGCGACGACCATCAACGCGACCGGCGATATTGAGACCCAAGGGCAGAATTCCAATGGGATTGCCGCGCGGCAGGAAGATGGGACAGGCAGCCTTTCTATTGTGTCTGAGGGCCGAATTCAGACGGCCGGATTCCTGTCGGCGGGAATCGGAATCCGTCAAGTTGACACGACAAGCGACGTGTCTGTCACCAACGCCGGTGACATAACCACCGAAGGTTTAGGTGCCGGCGGTATTTTCGTGAACTCGCAGAATTCGGACACCGTCAATAACATTTTGATCACTTCGGAAGGGCGTATCTCGACAGCGGGCGACAGTTCCGCTGGTATTGATGTGATTGAATCTGGCGACGGTTCCATCACCGTGAACGTGACGGAAAACATCTCGACCGAAGGTCAAAATTCGCAAGGAGTTGTCGTTCGGAACCGTGACGGAGGGGATGCGACGATCAACCTGAATGCTGATATCACGACGCGTGGCATCGGATCTGACGGTATCATCGGGGCACGAACGAACGGTACCGGAGACACTCGGATCACCTCGACCGGCAATATCTCGACCTCTGGGAATGGGGCTGTGGGGATTAATACTCGGCACCTCTATAGCGGTGGTGACATCCAGATCGAGGCTTCGGGTAACATTTCGACTTTGGGCGAGGATGCACATGGGATCTCGGCCGTTGTGGACAGCGAAGGCAGTGCCGTAACAATCACCTCGAATGTGCGTATCAGCACAGAGGGCGAAGACGCGCACGGTATTGATGCATCTGCCGCACTGGACCGGACGGCCAACACCATCAACGTCACCTCGAACGAGGCGATCACAACACTTGGCCTGGGGGCCAGCGGTATCTTCGTCAACGAAGCCGGGTCTGGGGATATCAACATTACATCGACCTCTGAGGTCTCGACTGCCGGGGACATTGCGCACGGACTTTTTGCGCTGAACCGCGATGGCGGGAACACGACGCTGCGCGTCAGTGGTGATGTCACTGCACGAGGCACAAACGCGGACGGCGTTCGTGTTATCGCCCAGGACCTCAGTGGTTCGACGGTCGAAATCGCTGACGCGTCGGTTCAGGGTGGTTTGGGCGAGGGTGCCGGGATCAGCTTTGAGGCCGCAGGCGAAGGGGGCAACGTATTGAACACCGCGGGCGCGGTGACGATCTCTTCGCTTGGCGGAACTGCCATTCTTGGCACCGGTGGCACCACGATCAACAACATCGGCACGCTGAACACCGCAGAGAACGGAGCCATCCGATTGAGTGGCGGCACGAATGCATTCAACAACCGCGCTGGTGCAACGTTCAACGCCGGAGAAACGGTTGATCTGGGCGCAGGCGGTGTGCTGAGCAACGAGGGTGTGCTGTCACCCGGCGGGGAGGGCACGATTGCGACAACCTCGGTCACCGGGGGACTGGTACAGGGTGAAAACGGACGTTTTGTTGTCGACCTCGATCTTGATGCCGGGGCTGCGGATCGCCTAAATGTGTCCGAAATCGCCGATCTGGGCGGGCAGGTTCAGGTCAATGTCGTGAGCGGCACCGGGGCAACGCAACAGGTCACCATCCTTTCCGCGCAGGGCGGTGCCACAAACAGTGGCGTAACGCTTGATAATTTCACGATCAGTCCGATCCTGCAGGCAGAGCTTCTGTTCCCCAACGCAAATGACGTCGTTTTGTCTACCAATGTAGATTTTACACCCGCAGGTGCCGATCTGAACGCCAACCAATCCAACACAGCCAACGCAATCGGAACCGCGTTCCAGAACAATGACGCGACCCTGGCCCCTGTCACCGACGCGTTGCTAAATGGTGTTTCGAATGCGCAACAGCTGCAGCAGGCTTATGATCAACTCAGCGCGCAAGGCTATCTGGCCAGCAACGAGGCCACACTATTAACCGCACAGAACTTTACGGATCAGTTGTTCTCATGCCAGGTCAGCGGCGTTGAATATGCTGCAATCTCGGAAGGTAGTTGCCTGTGGCTGCGTCCGAAAACCCGACAGATCAATCGCGATGGAAACTCGGATACAGTTGGGTTTGACAGCCGGACCAGCGGGATCAGCCTTGGCGGCCAGATCGAGTTTCAGCCTGACTGGTTTGCGGGTTTTGCCCTTGGCTATCAGATGGGTGATATCACCACCGACTCTGGCGTGCGCAGCGATGTCGACAACTATTCGGTCGGGCTGAGCCTGAAGCGTACATTCGGTCGCTTCAGCCTGTCCGGTGCGATCTCGGGCGGGGTGGGGCAGTTCGACACGACCCGAGCGGTGACCATTGGCGGGTTCAACGGAACGAACCAATCCAGCTATGACCTGCGTCATCTCTCGGCCCAGATACGTGGGGCTTACCTGATCGAATACGATGCCGGCTACCTAAAGCCGCTGGTCGATGTGAATGTGACGCGCATCAAACGTGACGGTGTTACAGAAAGCGGCAGCGCGGCGACCGCTCTGACGGTTCAGGACGGCAGCGAGACCTATGTCTCGATCGCGCCTGCGCTGGAATTTGGTCGTGATCGGCAACTCAGCGACACAAGGTCACTGCGCCTTTATGGTAAAATTGGAGCGACCTTCTTTGCCAACACCGACACCACTGTGATGGCCCGGATCGGCGATGGCCCGAATTTCGACAACACCAGTGATATTGACCGGGTGTTTGGAGATATCGAGGTCGGTCTATCATTATTCGAAAAGGACAAAACGACCCTCCAACTGGGTTATCAAGGTCGCTTTTCAGGCGATACAAAGGTCAATGGTGCCTTTATCAAAGGCAGTATTCGGTTTTAATACCGCTTTCAGGCAAATCGTACCGGGGCGCGGCAGGCAGATTTTGCATCCACCTGCCGCGTCGTTGATAAGAAAAAAATGACAATGCAGGAAACCGTTGTGCAGGAAAATATACCTATCGGTCAGGGCGCTGCGTCCCAGCCTGCCGAAAGCCCCGAGGCGCGGCATGCCGCACAGTTCTCGGTTTCGGGCGGGTTTGTGCGGTTGCTGGACGCCCTCAATATTTCGGTCGGTGTGACGTCCTACCAGTCTGGGCGGCTTTATCTGCTGGGCCGCAACCCCAACGGCGGGTTGATGGTGAACGAGCAGATGTTCCAGCACGCTATGGGGCTGCATTATCGCGACGAAACACTTTATCTCGCTACTCAGGCCAATATCTATCGGATGCCTAATATTTTACGCTCCGATCAAGTCATGGACGGGCAATTTACCGAGTGTTTTGTCCCCCGCACGACGCATCTGACAGGATATCTGGATGCCCACGACATCGGTGTTCAGGCGGATGGAAACGTGGTGTTCGTCAACACGCGCTGTAACTGCATCGCCGAACTATCCGACACGCACGCATTCAAACCGGTCTGGAAACCGGGGTTCATATCCGCGATTGTGGCCGAGGATCGCTGTCATCTGAACGGTATGGCGATGCAGGACGGCAAACCACGCTATGTCACCGCTGTCAGCAAATCCGATACGATTGACGGTTGGCGTGATCGCCGGGCAGATGGCGGCGTCGTCATCGATGTTGAGCGGGACGAGATCGTGTGCGAGGGATTGTCAATGCCGCACTCTCCGCGGCTGTATCAGGGAAAACTGTGGGTTCTGAACTCGGGAACGGGCGAGCTGGGCTGGATTGACATGACCCAGCAGGACCCGCGCCAACGGTTTCAACCCTTGGCCTTCTGCCCGGGCTTTTTGCGTGGCCTGGCTTTTTATGAAAATTTCGCATTTGTGGGCCTGTCCAAGCCTCGGTACGAGCGGTTCGAAGGGCTTGCGCTGGACCAGAGGTTGAAGGACGCAGACAGCGCGCCGTGGTGTGGTGTGCAGGTGATTGATCTGAACACCGGAACCTGTGTGCAATGGTTTCGTATCGACAGCGATATCGCTGAACTCTATGACGTCGAAATCCTGCCCCAGACCTCTTGTCCCCGGTCTTATGGGTTCCTGACGAACGATGTTTTTGAGATTATTACTGGGATGTCTGTTTAGCCGTCCTTAAGCCCTCGTGTGGTTAACGGAACCGCTGAGCTCTGTTGCGCATTTAGCGATGGCACAGCGGCTTCTGACAGGGTCGACTGGCCGGGTGAGGAGCGGAGGTTGCGGCAATCGTCCAAACCCCAACCTGTTTCTGGGAGGAGATCAATTCACAAACGCGCATTGCGTCCTGTTCGTTTAAGCGGCGTCCTCCTCCGGAGGTTCTTTGGCACCGGTCATGAAAGCCACGGCGTCGGACATTGTGTAGTCCTTGGGGTCAATCGTGCAGAGCCTTTTGCCCAGTCGGTGCACATGGATGCGATCGGCGACTTCGAAGACATGCGGCATGTTGTGGCTGATTAGTATGATCGGAATGCCACGTGCCCGCACATCCTGAATAAGTTCGAGAACTTTCCGGCTCTCTTTCACCCCCAACGCAGCCGTCGGTTCATCCATGATAATGAACTTGGTAGCAAAGGCTGCGGCGCGGGCGACGGCCACGCCCTGGCGCTGTCCGCCAGACAGAGTCTCGACCGTTTGATTGATGGATTGAACGGTCATCAGGCCAAGCTCGGTCAGTTTTTCACGGGCGAATTTTTCCATCGCGGGGCGGTCAAGCTGACGTAGATACTTGCCCATGAACCCCGATTTCCGGATCTCACGCCCCATGAACATGTTGTCCGCAATCGACAGGGCAGGAGACATGGCAAGTTGCTGATAGACGATCTCGATCCCCATGTTCCGGGCGTCGATCGGTGAGGTGAAGTTCACCTTCTTCCCTTCGATCAGAATATCGCCCTCATCCGGGATCGTGGCGCCGCAGATTGCTTTGACGATGGATGATTTGCCTGCACCGTTGTCCCCGATGACCGCGAGGATTTCACCCTGACGCAATTCAAAATCGGAATGGTCTATGGCGGTCACATGCCCATAGCGTTTGACGATCCCACGGCCCTGGACGACTGGCGTAGTGTCTGACATTAGCCCGATACCTTTCTGATCCACTGGTCGACCGCGACCGCTGCGATGATGAGAAGTCCGATAAGGAGGAAGGTCCACTGCGCATCCGCGCCCAACAGCCTCAGACCTAAGGTGAACACGCCGACGATCAGTGCGCCAAACAGCGACCCCAGAATGGATCCGCGCCCGCCGAAAAGCGAGATGCCGCCGATCACGACCGCTGTGATGCTTTCGATGTTGGCCAATTGGCCAGATGTTGGTGAGACTGACCCGATGCGGCCGATCAAAGCCCAGCCGGCAAAGGCACAGATAAGACCGGATAGCATGTAAACAGACATGAGTGTTCTGTGGACGTTAACACCGGATAGCTCGGCTGCTTCCGGGTCGTCGCCGACGGCATAGACGTGTCGCCCCCAAGCTGTGTGTTTAAGCGCGTAGGCCAATACAAAGATCAGGACGAGCATGAATAGGACGCCAACAGTGAATGTTGCACCGCCGATGCTGAATTTGGTGCCGAAAAATTGCAGAAACGGGGCGTTTGCTTCGATATCCTGGCTGCGTATCGTCTCGTTTGCGGAATACAGGAAATTTGTTGCGAGAATGATCTGCCACATTCCAAGCGTGACGATGAATGGAGGAAGTTTGACGCGGCTGACAAGCCAGCCGTTGAGTGCACCGATTAGGGTTCCGACGCCAAGTCCGCACATGACTGCGATAGGTACTGGTATGCCGTATCGGAACGAGAATTGTCCCATGATAACGGAAGAAAAAACCATGATCGCGCCCACACTTAAATCAATGCCTGCAGTCAGAATGACAAGGCTCTGTGCGGCGGCCACAATACCAACGATCTGAACCTGTTGCAGGATCAGGGTCATTGCGAAGGGTGAAAAGAATTTTGACCCCAAAAGCAGGCCAAAAATCAAAATCGCTCCGACCAGAACGATCAGAGGTACGAGGGACGGGTTGACGTGAAGCAGATGCTGAAGCTTGCCCAGCACACCACGACGAGGGTCGTCAAACTCGGCAACAGTGTCGGCTCGACTGGTGGCAGTTTCAAATTCTTGGGCTCTTTGGTTCGCTTCGGACATATCTCCCCCTTTTCGTGGCTGGCTCCGTGACCACGAAATCAGCTTACAGGAAGTTTCAGTTTGCTGGTGAAAGGAATGGTAAGGCGCCCTTGCGCGCCTCACCTGATAGGTCTGCGTTTAACCCCAGCAGAGCTCCAAACCTTCTGCAACAGAAATTGACTCCACGCCGTCAACGGGTTGATCGGTGATTAGAGCAACACCGGTGTCGTAGAAGTCTTTTCCGGGTGTATTTTCCGGCTTCGTCCCTTCGTCGGCCCATTTTTTGACGGCCTCAACCCCCAATGACGCCATCAAAAGCGGGTATTGCTGGCTTGTGGCCCCGATGACTCCGGCCTGTACGTTCTGTACGCCGGGGCAGCCGCCGTCGACCGAAACGATCAGCACGTCATTTTCACGTCCGATGGATTTCAAAGCCTCGTACGCGCCCGCCGCTGCGGGTTCATTGATCGTGTGAACTACGTTGATCGCCGAATCCTTGGCCAGAAGGTTCTCCATGGCACGGCGCCCACCTTCTTCGTTGCCGTCGGTCACGTCACTGCCGACCAGACGTGCATCCGTTTCGTCGCCAATAACATTGGGATCCGCCAGTTCAACGCCAAAGCCCTCAAGGAATCCTTGATTGCGCAAAACGTCCACGGTTGGCTGGCTGACATTCAAGTCCAGCGTCGCGATCTTTGCGTCTGCGGCAGCATCGCCCATTTTAGCCTTTGCCCATTGTCCGATCAGCAACCCGGCCTTGTAGTTGTCCGTCGCAAATGTGGCATCGGCTGAATCAATCGGGCTAAGGGGCGTGTCCAGCGCGATTACCAACACACCGGCGTCTCGCGCTTGTTTAACGGCAGGCACGATTGAGCTTGTGTCGGATGCTGTAAGCAGAATTCCTTTTGCACCGTCGAGGATGCAGGTTTCAATGGCCTGAACCTGAGTTTCGTGGTCACCATCAATTTTACCGGCAAAGGCTTTCAGCGTCATGCCAAGTTCTTCGGCCTTGGCTGTCGCACCTTCTTTCATTTTTACAAAGAAGGGGTTGGTGTCGGTCTTAGTGATCAGGCAGACGGTTTCCCCGGCAGCGTGAGCAGATGCAGCACCAAACGTGAGAACGGTCGCAGATGCGGCTAGCTTGAGTAGACTTCTCATATTCTCCTCCCAGAAAATTGTTGTGGCCCCGCGCGGCGCGCCGGCAAGACTCGCCTCCATCCCTAAATGAAGGTCCTGTTCAAGAAACTGTGATTCTGGCCTGCCTGTCAATAAATAAATAAAGTTTATTTATTAATTTGCCCGAGCGTCTTTTCATAAGAAAACAAGGTGGTTATGTTCAGGGTTATGGAGAAAGAGGCGCTAAAAATACTGACCGGCGGGGTAAGCCAAAGCGGTGTTCGCGATCACAATGAACGTCTGATTTTGACGGTTTTACAACGACATGGACCGACAGCAGGTGCCGACGTCGCGCGGCTGACCGGCCTGTCCCCACAGACCGTATCAATCATTTTGCGCAAGCTCGAAAAGGATGAGATTCTCAAGCGTGGAACTCCTCTGCGTGGAAGGGTTGGTAAGCCGTCGGTTCCCATGGAGCTGAACCCGGAAGGCATCCTGTCAGTCGGAATGAAAATCGGTCGGCGCAGCGCCGATCTGCTTTTGATCGACTTCACCGGCAAGCCCCGCCATCAGATTTCAACGACCTACGATTATCCGTTGCCTGAGGCCGTGTTCGGGTTTCTGGAAACAGGTTTGGAAACGCTTCTGGCCCATGAACCCCAAAAACTTCGCGATCGCGTGTGCGGGATTGGAATTGGAACTCCATTCGAGCTTTGGAAATGGCATGATTTGTCGGGGCTGGCGGCCAAGAAATTCAGCTCTTGGAAAAATGTGAACTTCTTCTCCGAGGTAGCCAAATTCAGCGACCTACCGGTATTTGTCGTCAATGACGCAACAGCCGCTTGTCACGCCGAGCACCTCTATGGCCGCGGGGCTGAATATCGCGATTATTTCTACTTCTTCATCGGTTCGATGATCGGCGGCGGGGTTGCATTGAATGGCACTGTGTTCGAAGGCAATCAGGGCAATGCCGGGGCGTTGGGCGCGATGCGCACCACAGGGCCATTGGGCGAAAGCCAGCAATTGATCGATAGCGCTTCGCTGTTTTTGCTTGAGGGCAGGCTGATCGAAGCGGGTGTTGATCCGGGTGTTCTTTGGAAATCGCCACAGGATTGGAGCAGCATTTCCAGGTATGTCGAACCATGGATTGGAACGACTGCACAGGAATTGGCCAAGGCCGCGCTTTCAATTTGTGCTGTCATCGACTTTGAGGCCATTTTCATAGACGGTGCGTTTCCGACGAATGTGCGGGAAGAACTGGTCTCACGCGTGCGCCGCTATCTGGTTAATCAAGACAAACGCGGATTGATCCCACCGGTTGTCGAAGCCGCTGCGGTTGGAAAAAACGCCCGCGGTATTGGGGCGGCCAGCAGCCCGATTTTCCGCCAGTTTTTATTGAACACGAATGCAGGGCTTTCTGGGATGTAGCCGAAGTCCACGTGCTTATTTCGCGCACGGTCAAGGACTTGGGCGCCAAGTCTGGGATACAGTATTGGTCAGGAATCGCGGCCGCAAAACAGGACCAAAACTAAGCGAAGACTTTGGCCACGTCATCGCTAGTTTCTTTTTCACGCGTCAGCTTAAGAGCGATGCTTGTCAGTCCGAAAACAATAAATGGCAGCATCAGCAAATTTTCAAGCCTGGGGTAAACGGCGTCAATTTCTGACAAACGTTCGAACAGATGTGTGTGAAAAACCAATGCCCGAGTGGTGAGCTTTATGATGAAGATCGCTGTTACAACGACAAAAAACTGCAGAACAATATTCCAAGTTCTGACGGGTTTCCCAAAATCTGCCACGCTAAGCCGCGATGAACCAAGTACAACTGCAAAAAACCACATGACGATGGAACATTTTACCGTAATCGGTGTTGTCGGGCTATTTAGAACAAAGATTGACCCCAAGATTATTCCACTGGTGGTAAATGCAAAAACAGCAGCGAGTGCACGGGCAGAAAAATGAACTTTGCGCAGTGCGATTATATCGTCGGATACATCTTCATCAGGTATCGGCCAGAGCGCATGAAGGCTGCCGATAGTGCCCAGACAAATGTACAAGACTCCACATCCCAACGCGAGAAGCGGTGCGATGTTGGCTGGAGCCAGCCAAGCCACCAAGGGCGCGTCAAATGCTATCACCCCTGTCAAAGTGATCATGACACCGCCGAACAGGCATACTGCAACCTGAATTAAGATGTGTCGTACCTTATAGGGCGCGACGATCTTTTCGTTCAGCCCAGGTACGCTAAATAGCGCGAGGATGGCGACAAGGCCGGCAACGGTGAAATATGGAATAATGCCCAGATCGGATCTGATATTCCAATCAAGCTGTTGCACCAGATACGACACTGACAATGCGACTGTCAAAGTGGTGATCGCGATGACAATTCTCAGCAATAAATGATGAGCTATTAGTAAAAACCAATTCATAGGTGGGGCTTATTCGGGAAACTTGGCTAAACTGCGACGTGTTTGTTTCTTTGCGGCGCGACCTGAGTAACCAATCAGGTTCCTCAAGACCATTCCCAAAACCATGTTTGATGAACGTTTCTTCCTAGGTTGGCATTGAGGCCTCTGCCGTGGATGGAACACTGCGATCTTCGGTTTTCCCGGTTCCAGATTGGTGCGTAAGCGGTACTTAGTTTGATCCAGAAGGTCCTATAGGCAAATACTGAACTACGTCGCGGATTTCGATGTGTACCACTAAGGCAAATGCCTAACCTTATCACTGCATTGAATCGCTGCGCGCTGACACGTAGATCTTGTGCCAGAACCAAGCGAGATCAGTTAACAACTTAAGATTGCGTGCCGGCTGGCATTCTACTATCGATATGCACATGAGCCGTTATTTGCGATTGATTTACTTAACCAGCATTTTCTTTGTGCCGCATTTGACAGCCGCCCTAGAGGCTACCGAAAACCCCGTTGAGATCGGCGAAAGTGGCGAAGCCTATCTGAAGGCGATAAGATTAAGCCGTGTCGATGCAGATGTGGCCTACTTCGACCCGGCAAGCCCTCCGCCCCCGATGCAGACAACGCAAGAGCCGCGACCACCCTCTAGTTCAAACCAATGGTCGGTGGGCGGCGATGTGAATTTCGCGACACTGCTTATTTCCGCCGCGATCCTGATGATGATCGCTTTTGTCTTTGTCCGCTACGGCAGCGGCTTTGCCGTCACATTCGGGCGTGAGGGTGAGAATACGGAAAGCGGGCGTAACGGACAGACACCACGTGCGGGGTTAGGAACGCCGCCCACTCCCGGCAGCTTGAATGCGATCCTGCGCATGGGCGACCGGCGCGAAGCTTTGATCCGGTTGGCGCAGGCCGCCCTGGGCGCGGCGATCAAGGCCAATGGGGTGCTGCTGCAGCGCAGCTGGACCGCACGCGACGCGTTGCGCCACTTGCCAGAGGACCAACATTGTCTTGGCGCACTGCGCAATTTGGTTTTGGCAAGCGAACGGGTACATTTTGGGGGACGGGACGTAAGCGAGGAAGACTTTCAGGCCCATGTCGCGGATATCCGCCCGCTGTTGACTGAGGCACCCGAATGAACCCCACAGCCACCGAAGAAACAAGGCGCGGCCCCAGAAGTGAAACCCTGATTATTCTGGCTTTCGTGGCGTTGCTGCTGTTCACGATCTTTTACGTTATATCGCAACGCCAGCAGGTTCTGAGAAGTTCTCCGTCGGGGTTTGACGGCCTGCGGATCTGGCTAAACACGAATGAGGTAAGTGCGCAGAGCTTTCTTGGGGGCTGGCAGGTCGATCAGGAAACCGTTGGCCTGTTGGTGCTGCCGCTATTTGACACTGTGCTGGATGAGGATAGGGTTCATCCGCGCACAAAAGAAGAACTGCTGTTACAGCAGGATGAATACGATCTGCGGCTTGATGCGGTGCTGGAAAAGGCCAGTCGGGTACAGACCCTGGTGATCTTGCCCAAATGGCGCAGCGGGGTGCGGCTAACCGGTCGGGCGCATCCGGTCTTGATAAGTCGGCAGCAACAGATCGAAACACTGCTGCAACAGCTGATCGGTCAAAGGGGCGCTCGGATCGAATATGCGCGCACGCCCTTTAGGGATTTCGACTTTTTTGACGGCGCAGACGTCCGGCAATCGGCTCAGATCTATGCGGCACAACTGTTCACCGGCGCTGATTGCTCTCCGCTGATTGGAAACTCGGATGCGATGCTTCTGGCGGAATGCCCGCTGGCGGGCGGTGCGGCCGGCGCGCGGGTGTTGGTGCTGTCGGACCCCGATTTGTTGAACAATCATGGGCTGCGCTTGGGCGATAATGCCACAATCGCCGGCAATCTTCTGAGCGCACTCGCTGACGAGCGCAACGTGATGATCGACTATAGCCGCGAGGTCTGGCTCTCGGAGCCTGAAGAGACTGTGCGCTATGAACGCAGTTGGGCCGATCTGAAGCGATTTTTTGGCCCGCCATTTCTGACGCTCTGGCTGAGCGGGGTATTGGTGTTAGCTCTGTTTATCTGGCGCTCATGGCAGCGTTATGGCCCGGTGCAGGCTGAGGACGGTGTCGACACAAGCGCAAAATCGCTGGCGGTGCGAGCGCGGGCACGTCTGATGCGGCTGTCGGATCAAGACGGGGCTCTGGCTGGCGAATACGCAAAGGCCCGGATTGCGGTATCGGCGTCGG
This sequence comes from Ruegeria sp. CDSB113, assembly GCF_059611045.1. Taxonomy (NCBI): domain Bacteria; kingdom Pseudomonadati; phylum Pseudomonadota; class Alphaproteobacteria; order Rhodobacterales; family Roseobacteraceae; genus Ruegeria; species Ruegeria sp. CDSB113. The sequence goes on along the minus strand of NZ_JBXWOU010000016.1, from coordinate 42,154 downwards.
CTTTGTTTGGCCCGGCGCTTGCCCATCACTATGCCGAACCCAAGGTCTTTTTGGGCTATGTGGCGCGGCACAATCCGGATCTCTCTCGCGACCTGGAAACAGTGTTAAGGGATATCCGGAACCTTCCACATCGGATCCCACCGGCAGAAGCAATGCGTCATGTGGACGAACTTGAAGCGCTATTGGAGCAGATAACGAATGACACTTGAAACATTGCGCGCGCGCTCGGACGCGCTGCGTGCCGAGATCGGGAAGACGGTGCTGGGGCAGGAGGATGTGGTTGAGCTGCTTTTGGTCTCGCTTTTTGCGCGTGGCCATGTCTTGCTTGAGGGGCCGCCGGGCACCGCCAAGACCCTGTTGGCGCGCAGTTTTGCCGCCGCACTGGATCTGGAATTCGGGCGTATCCAGTTCACCCCCGATCTGATGCCAGGAGACGTACTGGGCACCTCGATCTTCAATTTTCAGACCAATGATTTTGTCCTGACGCGCGGCCCGGTCTTTACCCAGGTGCTTCTGGCGGATGAGATTAACCGCGCGCCTCCCAAAACGCAGGCTGCGCTCTTGCAGGCGATGAACGAACGGATGGTCAGCATTGATGGCAATGATCACTCCCTGGGCCGTGAATTCATTGTAGTCGCCACCCAAAACCCGATCGAGCAACAAGGTACGTACCCCTTACCAGAGGCGCAGTTGGACCGGTTTCTCTTTAAGCTTGAAATCGACTTCCCGCCCGAGGCAATCGAAATGGCGATCCTGCGCCAGCATGCCAATGCCCCGATCGAAAGCGGTATGGAAACGGATGTACTGTCGAAGACCCTGGATGCGGCCGCCCTGGCGGAATGCCGGGCAATGATCGACGGGATTATCCTCGATGACGATATTCTTGCCTACATCCTGCGGCTGGTCCGGGCGACACGGGAAAGCGCCGAGATTGCTTTTGGCGCGTCTACCCGCGCGGCTGATGCACTGGCAGCGGCGACGCGGGCACAGGCAGGGTTAAACGGACGGGATTTCGCAATCCCGGACGACGTAAAACGGCTTTTCGTACCTGCGTTACGCCATCGAGTAGTTCTGGGTGCCTCGGCCGAGATCGAGGGCCGAAGCTCTGCTATGGTTCTCGAAAATATCCTCAACCAGATCGAGGCTCCCCGCTGATACGTCCATCTACCAGATTGCTGAGCGCTGCCTGCGTCGCCCTTGTGTTGTCGATTCTGGGACTTGCATTTTTCGGCGGGTTGCGTGAATTGGCGCTGGCGCCGTGGGTCCTGTTGGCGCTTTTGTCAGCGGCGGATCTGCTGATGTCCTTCAACCGTCGAAAGCAATTGGTTTTCGACATGCGGCCCGAGCTTTTTGTGGGCGAAATACAGGCGCTAAAATTGCAGGTTCCGGACGCTCCGAAAGACTTGCAGGCGCGGCTAGAATGGCCAAAAGGGTTGAGCGGCGCGGCGGAGTTCGAGTTCAGGATCGGACCGGATGGGACCGGATCAGCCGAGATTGACTGTCGCGGCGTGCGGCGCGGTATCTGGGCTTTCGAACATCTCTGGCTTCACTGGTCGTCACGCCTGAAGCTTTTTGATTTCGTGCCTCGATTGAATTTCGCGCTGGAGGTTCGGGTGGTGCCCAATATCCGGATGATTCAGTCGGGTGAGATTGCCACGACGGTGCAGTCCACGCTTTATGGCGTGAAGGAAAACCGTGCCATCGGCGAAGGGTCCGAATTTCACCAGCTTCGTGATTTCGTACAGGGTATGGACGTTAAATCGATCGACTGGAAACGCTCGGCCAAACGGCGGGGGCTTGTAGCCAAAGAGTTAAGGGCCGAGCGCAATCACCACGTTATCGTAGCGCTGGATAACGGTTATCTGATGCGCGAAGATATCGCCGGTTTGCCCAAGATTGACCATGCCGTTACTGCCGCGCTGGCCGTGGCCTGGGCGGCGGCAATTGGCGGTGATCTGGTGGGGTATTACGCCTATGACGTGCGTCCGCGATCTTTTGTGGCACCACGGGCGGGGCGACAGACCTTCGCGCGCCTGCGCAGCTGGACCAGCGAGCTGGCCTATGTAGGCCACGAGACCAACCATACCCTGGCCCTGACTGAATTGAATGCCCGCACCCCAAAACGCAGTCTGATCATCATATTCACGGATTTCATCGACACGACTTCGGCCGAGCTTCTGATCGAGAACATCGCCATTCTGTCAAAGCGTCATCTGCTGATCTTCGTCACCATCCGCGACCCAGAGGTCGAGGCGCTGGTGGAATCCGCACCCAAGGATCTGGACGGGGTCGCCACGCTGGTGGCCGCGAACCAGACGATCAGCGAACGTCGTCTGGTGCTGGAAAGGTTGGCGCGTTTGGGGGTCACGGTGCTGGATGCGCGTCCCGATACGGTGACTGCCAAGCTGATCTCGACCTATCTGGAAATCAAGGCGCGGGAGTTGATCTGATGGCGGAAAGCGACCTCATCCGCTCGGCCCGGTTCCGGAAAGAGCGCGAAGCCGACTGGCGTCGTCTGGAAACTTTGGTCACCCAGGCCGAGCGTGTCGGCCTACAGCGAATGGATTTCGCGGCCGCTCGCGATCTGGCCGCGCTTTACCGAAATGCGACCACATCCCTGGCCATTGCCCGCGAAATTTCGTTGGACAAGGCGCTGTTGGACTATCTCGAAGCGCTGACCGCACGCGCCTATCTGTCAGTCTATGCCCCTCAGGAGCGTCTGGGCGGGCTTGTGCGCAAGTTTTTTGTAAGCGGCGCGCCGATTGCGATACGTCGATCCTGGTTGTTTATCCTGATTGGTTTCCTGTGTATGGGGCTGGGGGTTTTGGCGGGATATCAGCTGTTTCTGGAAAACCCAGCCTGGTATCATGTATTTATGCCGCCGGAACTGGCCGGAGGGCGCGGGCCAACATCGACGACCGAAGAGCTGCGGCAAGTGATTTATGATCAGGATCCCAGCACCTCGGGACTTGGGGCCTTTGCCACTTTCCTGTTCTCGCACAACACGCGCATCGCGATCTTTGTGTTTGGCCTTGGGGTATTCTTATGTGCGCCGGCGGTCTTGCTGACCTTCTATAACGGCCTGTCGCTGGGCGCATTTTATGCGCTGCACGTGGAACGCGGTCTGGGCAGTGATCTTGGGGGGTGGTTGTCTATCCACGGGGTGACCGAGCTGTCGGCGATCTGCATTGCATGCGGCGGTGGGGTGCAACTGGGGGCAGCGATCCTTTTTCCGGGGAAAAGAAGCCGCCGCGCTGCTTTGCGCCACGCGGGCCGGGATGCCGTGAAGCTTGCGCTAGTTGCGGCTTTTATGCTGGTGGTCGCCGCCCTTGTGGAAGGGTTCGGGCGCCAGCTTATCCAGGACAAATCTACAAGATACGTAATTGGCTGGGGGCTAGGACTATGCTGGCTGGCCTGGTTTGCCTTGGGCGGTAGGGTGCGGCAATGAAGCTGTGGCGACGCACAGACAAGGCGGCAATCCCGTCGCCGAGTGAGTTGGTCCCACCAGAAGGCGTACCCATTTACCTTGAGGTGGCCGGGCTGGGGGTTCGCCTTGCCGCGCAAATCACGGATGTTGGCATCACGCTGATCGCCGCCATCGCGGTACTGGTCCTGATCTTATCTTTGGGGGTTGGCAATCCGAGTACGCTGCTCGCTATCGGCAGTTTGCTCTTCTTTGTGATCCGGGTGCCCTATTACGTCATAGCCGAGCTGGCCTGGAACGGGCAGACTTTGGGCAAGCGGCTGATGAAGATCAAGGTTGTTTCACATGACGGCAGGTCGCTTAGTACCCATGCGCTGGTGCTAAGGAACCTGATGAAAGAGGCCGAAATATTTCTGCCCGCAACCCTGCTGTTGACCCTTGATGCCGGATCGCCAGTGGCAACTGGGTTGGCGTTGGCGTGGATCCTGGGGGGCCTGCTTGTGCCATTTTTCAATCGCCATAGACAAAGGCTGGGCGACATTATGGCGGGCACCCACGTGATCCACTTGCCGGTACCGGTGCTGTTGAAGGATCTGGCTCAGGACCCGGTCAAATCGACGGCAGCAACCAAAAGCTATGCCTTTCTAACCCATCAGCTTGATCACTACGGGGCGTTCGAGTTGCAGGCCTTGGAAAAGCTTTTGAGGGCGCAGGAGAAAGGCGGTGTGTTGGTTAGGTCAAAAAACAACAAGGCTACTATAGAAAGCGTTGTCGAAAAGATCCGTCAGAAGATCGGTTACGCAAATAAGGTGCCCGAGGCCGAGCGGCTGAAATTCCTCAGGGCGTTCTACAATGCGCAGCGTGAACATCTTGAAAAGCGCCAATTGTTCGGCGAGCGCCGCAAAGACAAAAATTACGCGGCCGAAGATAGCCCCTCGTGATCAAAACCGATGGCTGCCCTTTTTCTGACCAAAAATCGACTTGCAGAGGCCGTTTTCAAGCTCAATTACAGGTGTCATAAGGATACTGCGAACAACCTTCGGGTGATTGTTATGCAGCAGCAAAGACACAAAGGTATAGTGAGGTTAAACTATGACCAGTACGACAGAATATGGTGACAGAGAGTCTCTTGGCGTCGGAAGTATCGTGGGTGAGAGTTTTTCGATCCTCTTCAAAAATTTTATTTCCGTCATCCTGCTGGCGCTCGCACCGATGTTGCTGAGTTCAATAATTGCAGGCGCGATGGTCGGAGCGGATGTTGCTTTGGGTGCAGCAGATCCAGATTTTAGCACGTCTTCAAGCGTCACAACATGGGTGCTGACGATCGTTCTGCAGATTGTGTTCTACGCCCTTACAACAGCCCTTCTGGTGCAACTGGCCTATGATTCCAAGCTCGGACGCCCGCTGCAGTTGGGCCGTTATTTTTCGCCAGCTCTGCGAGCGGCCCTCCCGATCGCGATCCTAACGACGATCAGTAGTATTCTGGCCGGATTTGCATCACTTGCTTTGATTATTCCCGGTATTTGGGTTTACGCGGTTTTTTCGATGGTGGCGCCCGCCGTAGTGATCGAGGGGGCCGGGTTTGGCGGACTTGGACGCAGCGCGGCTCTGACCAAAGGATATCGCTGGCCGATCTTCGGCGCTTTGCTTCTGGTCGGGATCTGCGCCGGGATCGTCAATTTCCTCGCCGGTGTGTTTGCCGGTGTTTTGGCTGATGTTGGAAGCTGGGCAATGATTGTCGGGTTCTCGATTATTGCAGCACTTTCTGCGGGGTTGACCGGCATCTCGATCGCCCTGATTTACGCCCGTCTGCGCGAGATCAAGGAAGGCGTGACCGTCGATCAGATCGCATCCGTGTTTGATTGATCGCTTAAAGAAAATATGATTCATCAAAGGGTGCGATCACCCCTTGATGACCGAAGGCGCAGGCCTGCGCCTTCGGTCAGTCCCCCAAGAAAGATTTGACCAACTTGTTGGGATGTAGCGTTTCTTTGTCCTTCCGATACGCTTGGCGGATCGGCGAATTGGCGAAGATGATTAACAGCTTTTTTCAAGGTTTACAAAAGCGGCCGTTCGATTTGCTTTGGGAATTGGCTGCATTGAATGGGTGGCGTGAAAACGCGCAATTCGTGCCTGCGTTATTGGTCGAGGTTTTTGGGCTGGACAGTTTTTGACAATCTTGTTTGGGTGCGCTGCGCCACACTCATTCGTCAGGAGATTTCAATGCCCCAAGCATCCGACACCAACCGTCGCATAGTTCTTGCAGAGCGCCCCACTGGTCACCCGGACAAAAACACGCTGCGGCTTGAAATCACGGACATTCCAACACCCGACGACGGAGAGATGCTGGTGCGCACGGTGTACCTGTCTCTAGACCCTTATATGCGGGGTCGTATGAATGACGCGAAATCCTACGCTGAACCGGTTCCGATCGGTGGCGTCATGACGGCTCAGGTTGTGGGGCAGGTAGTGGAATCGAACCTCGAAGGGTACGAAGCCGGAGACTACGTTCTAAACACGAGTGGCTGGCAGGATTATGCGATCTCAACTGGTGAGCAGGTCGTCAATCTTGGCAAGACGCCGGACAATCCGTCCTGGGCGTTGGGTATCCTGGGAATGCCCGGCTACACGGCTTATGCGGGGTTGCTGAAGATCGGCGAACCAAAACCCGGTGAAACCGTTGTCGTGGCGGCTGCGGCTGGACCGGTGGGCGCAACCGTGGGCCAGATCGCCAAGCTAAAAGGGTGCCGCGTTGTAGGTATCGCGGGTGGCCCGGAAAAATGCGAACACGTGGTAAAGAACCTTGGGTTCGACGCTTGTGTAGATCACCGCGCGGCGGATCTTTCGGCGCAATTGCACGACGCGTGCCCTGATGGCATTGATGTCTACTTCGAGAACGTTGGTGGCAAGGTGCTGTATTCGGTCTTGCCGCTTTTGAATCCGTTTGCGCGCGTTCCGGTCTGCGGCGTCGTGGCCTGGTACAACTTGCCGGGTTTGCCGGACGGACCGGATATGGGCCCGGTGATCATGGGTACCTTGTTGCGGATGAAGGTCAAAATGCAGGGCTTTATCATTTTCGACAATTTCGGTCCCGAGGTTTACAGCGAGTTTGTTCGGGACATGACAGGATGGCTGAAGGACGGTTCAATTACGTATAAAGAGCATGTGGTTGAAGGTCTTGAAAATGCTCCGGCAGCATTTAACCAACTGCTGGCCGGAGAAAACTTTGGGAAAATGGTTGTAAAGGTGGATTGAGCCAGGGCAATGAAAGTTGTTCCTTCCAATCCAGGCCCCAATTCGTTCGCGAAACGCATGAGCGCCAAGTTTCACAACTTTTTAATGACCTGTCTCGGGACTCATTGTTTTTCGTTTGGTGCATGATTCATGATTGAATAAATCGAGCAGTGAACAAGCCTGACCTTTTTCGGCGGAGCGACAAGTGAATGGCTCCGTCTGGAACCTGTCTGTCCCAAGTTCCATGGCAAAGCTCGCGCCGATGCCTGCCAGGTCCTGAGCCCAGATACCATCTATACTAGAACGCAAGATCATCGGCATTTCTGTTTCAGAAAGTTGGCGGCCATAAGGCCGTCTAGGCGCTCAGTGTTTGTGATTGGGCGTGGAAATTACAATGTAGAAAGACCGCGTGGCGCTGATCGGCGACAGCGCCTCACATAGCGCACGGCGAGCCAATCCACAAATTCATCCGCGCTGAGCGCGGTCCGGTGATATGCTCAAAACGCGTATGGTGTGATTTCGCGAGGAAAACGGAAGCCTGCCGTGCATGGTATGGCCGCCAGCCTCTGTATCCGCATCCGCTTACCCCGGCGATAACGGGGTGCAATTTGGCAATGCTAACTGGGGAAGTCGCCTTTGTTTGGAACATCAAACAAAAAGATACGTTCTGAATCCTGATAAAGTTACAGAAAGTAAAAAATTCTGTCGATCTAAGGGCAAACCGGGTGTTGGGAATGGAGAATTAGCGAAAACTTCCAAAAAACGTTTGAAACCGCCGCCATTAGGTACGCTGCTGTGCAAGAAAGTAGCTGTTTGAAAAAATTATTGATTCCCCAGCGAATATTAATATACAACGGTAATCAATAACGAGCTGCGGTGATTCCAGTTTGGACGCAAGTGCATTTCTTCGCTCACCGGGACATGTGCAGCGAGAATGGTGCGCCTATTGGCGCCGTGCCGCAAACTTGGGCGAGGTTTCAGTTTATGTCGTATGACTTCATCGTTGTCGGGGCGGGTTCCGCAGGCTGTGTTCTGGCCAACCGATTGTCAGAGAACCCGAAAAACAGAGTGTTGCTGCTCGAGGCGGGTGGCAAGGACATCAACCCATGGATTCATATCCCGGTCGGGTACTTCAAAACGCTGCACAACCCCAACACAGACTGGTGCTATAAATCCGAACCTGACGAAGGACTGAACGGCCGTTCCTTGGATTGGCCGCGGGGCAAGACACTTGGGGGATCAAGTTCAATCAACGGGCTGCTTTATGTCCGCGGCCAAAAGCAGGATTACGACCATTGGGCCCAATTGGGCAACAAGGGCTGGGGCTGGGACGAGGTTCTGCCGTTGTTCAAGCGGTCCGAGCAGCATGAGGATGGTGAAACCGATCTGCATGGCGCCAGTGGCGGATTGTCGGTGTCGCGCATTCGCGCCAAAAGTGACATTGCCGAGGCGTTTATTGGTGCCGCCAATGAAATGGGCGTCCCCCGAACCGAAGACTATAATGGTCAGGATCAGGAGGGTGCGGGATATTTTCATCAGACTGCGCGTGGCGGCTTTAGATGTTCGAGCGCGCGTGCCTTTCTGAATCCGGCGAAATCACGCAGCAACCTGACCATCATAACCCATGCGCTGACCGAGGGGCTGACCTTTGACGCAGAGGATTCCAAGCGGGTTGATGGCGTCAGCTATAGCATCAAGGGGCGCCCGCAGCACGCTCAGCTCAAACCTGGCGGAGAGGTGGTGTTGAGCGCCGGCGCGATAGGTTCGCCGCAAATACTTGAGCTTTCGGGAATCGGTCGTGGTGAGGTTCTGACCCGAGCTGGCGTGGATGTGCGCCACGAGTTGCCGGGCGTTGGTGAGGCATTGCAGGATCACCTGCAAATTCGTCTGGTTTACGAAGTCAATGTGCCGACATTGAATGACGCGATTAACCGGCTGATCCCGCGCATTGGGATCGGTATGAACTATATGTTCCGCCGTAAAGGACCGATGAGCCTGGGCGCAAGCCAGGTGGCGGTGTTTGCAAAGTCGATGGAGGGGCTTGAAACCCCCGATATCCAATTCCATTTTCAGCCGCTGAGCGCCGATAAGCCTGGGATCGAAATGCACCCGTTCTCGGGTATTACCTCATCTGTCTGCCAGCTTAGGCCCGAAAGCCGTGGCCATATTCATATCACCTGCCCCAACGCGACCGATTATCCGAAGATCGTGCCCAACTACTTATCGGCCCCTGCGGATGAGCTGTGCGCGATCCGGGCTGTGAAATTTGCGCGGGCGATGACGAAAACCGATGCGTTGCGGCCCTTTGTCGTGCGCGAACATGTCCCCAACAACAACCCACAGACCGACGAAGAGCTGCTGGATACCGCGCGGAACATCAGCCAGACGATTTATCACCCCACCAGCACTTGCCGCATGGGCAATGATCCACAGGCCGTGGTCGACGACCGATTGCGCGTGCACGGGATACGCGGGCTTCGGGTGGCGGACGCCTCGATCATGCCCGCGATCGTCAGCGGCAATACCAACGCTCCGGCCATCATGATCGGTGAAAAAGCCAGCGACATGATCCTTGAGGATCACAGGTGATACCGAACCGCCGGGTCCAAATCTGACTTCAACTCTCAACAGGGAACAGTGCCATGAAAATGACGACTGAAGAAGCCTTTATCAAAGTTCTGCAGATACATGGGATCGAACATGGGTTCGGGATTATCGGGTCAGCCATGATGCCCATCTCAGACCTGTTTCCGGCGGCGGGGATAAAGTTCTGGGACTGCGCGCATGAAGTCAACGCCGGGATGAGCGCCGACGGCTACACCCGCACCACAGGCAAGATGTCCATGGCTATCGCTCAGAATGGTCCGGGCATCACCAGCCTGGTTACACCAATCATGACCGCCTACTGGAACCATACGCCTCTGTTACTGGTCACGCCCCAGGCGGCCAACAAAACCATCGGACAGGGCGGGTTTCAGGAAATGCCGCAGATGAACTTGTTCAAGGATGCCGTCTGCTATCAGGAGGAGGTGCGTGATCCAACCCGGATCGCCGAGGTTCTGAACCGGGTTATTCTGAAAGCGTTCCGCGGCTCGGCCCCGGCGCAGATCAACATCCCGCGCGACTACTGGACGCAAGTCATCGACATTGAACTGCCGCAGGTGGTCCGGATCGAACATCCGCGCGGTGATGCTGACGCGATCAGCGCGGCAGCGGACCTGCTTAGCAACGCCAAACACCCTGTAATCCTGAACGGTGCGGGCGTGATCCTGTCCGGCGGCGTTGATGCCAGCGCACGTTTGGCCGAGCGCCTTTCGGCGCCGGTTTGTTGCAACTATCAGCACAACGACGCCTTCCCCGGCTCGCATCCGCTGTCCTGTGGCCCGTTGGGTTACAATGGCTCTAAGGCCGGGATGGAGATGATCTCGAAAGCGGATGTGGTTTTATGCCTCGGCACACGGCTCAACCCGTTTTCGTCGCTGCCCGCCTATCAGAGCGAATACTGGCCCAACGACGCCAAGATCATTCAGGTCGATATCAATGCAGACCGGATCGGTCTGACCAAGAAGGTTGCAGTGGGCATTCAGGGTGACGCACGCATGGTCGCCGAGCAGATTCTTGACCAATTGGGTGAACACGCAGGCGACGCTGGTCGCAAGGAACGTGAAAACGCGATTGCCGTTGCGAAATCCACCTGGGCGCAGCAACTGGCGTCAATGGATCACGAGGAAGATGATCCGGGCATTACCTGGAATGAACGCGCCCGCGCCCGCGACCCCGAGCGGATGAGCCCCCGTATGGCATGGCGCGCGATACAGGCGGCGATGCCCGAGGATGCGATCATCAGCTCGGATATTGGCAACAATTGCGCCATTGGCAACGCCTATCCGACCTTCGAAAAAGGGCGCAAGTATCTGGCGCCGGGCCTGTTTGGACCGTGCGGTTATGGTCTGCCCTCGATATTGGGTGCAAAGATTGGCAACCCCGACACGCCGGTTATCGGGTTTGCGGGTGACGGTGCATTCGGCATCTCGATGAACGAAATGACCGCCTGTGGTCGCGACGACTGGCCGCCAATTACCATGGTGATCTTCCGCAACTATCAATGGGGTGCGGAAAAGCGGAATACGACGCTTTGGTTTGACGACAACTTTGTCGGCACCGAACTGAACCTGGACGTGAACTATGCCAAGATCGCCGAAGGTTGCGGACTGAAGGGCGTGCAGGTCACTTCGATGGACGATCTGACCGAGGCGCTGCGTACAGCCGTCAAAGAGCAGATGAACGACAACGTGACCACTTTCATCGAGGTCGTTCTGAACCAGGAATTGGGCGAGCCATTCCGTCGCGACGCGATGAAAAAACCCGTCTCGGTGGCGGGCATCAACAAGGATGATCTTATTCCCCAGCAGCCTCGGCTGTGACCACTCACCAGAGCGGGGCGGCCATGTGCCGCCCTGTCCCTGACCAAACGGGATAGACCATGTCTTTGATTGATCAGATCTTCGAAACATCACGTGCCACCAAGGACGGGCTTGCCCGTTTCGTGCTCGTCTGTTGCGCGGGAAAAATCCGTGCGGAAACCGGCAGGGCGATTGGCGAGGGGACTGAGATTTACAACCCGCGTGTCTCACCAGACCTGAACGCCTATGCCGAGGATTATTGTGCCCTGCACCAGCATCCAGGTGTTTATGCGGCCGCCGCGCGTGCGGTGATGGAAGCGGGGCAGAGCGTGTCAGTCAGCTCTGCTACGGGCGGGCCCGGGCTCAATATCACGTACGGATAATAATAAGTGAGGTGAGGCATGGACGCGCTGGGGCTTACATTTGAGATGGTCGTCGTATTGTTGCTGCTGGCAGCGACGATCGGGCTATTTATTTCCGAAATTGTCCGCGTCGATATCGCGGCAGTGCTGGTCATGGTCACCTTAGGGGTGCTGACTGCAGTGCCGGGGCTTGAAAACCTGATCGATGTGCGCAGCCTGTTTGACGGCTTCGCCAGTAACGCAGTGATTTCGATCATCGCAGTCATGATTATCGGCGCGGGGCTGGACCGAACGGGCGTGATGTCGACTGTCGCAGCCTGGATCACGCGGGTCGGAGGTGGGACAGAGAACCGATTGATCCTGATGATCTCGGGTGCGGTTGGGGTAATATCCAGCTTTATGCAGAATGTTGGCGCGGCAGCTCTGTTTTTGCCGGTGGTTAGCCGCATCTCAACCCGCACCGGGTTTCCGATGTCCCGGCTGCTGATGCCAATGGGGTTCTGTGCCATTCTGGGTGGAACAATGACCATGGTGGGTTCGTCCCCCTTGATCCTGCTGAACGATTTGATCCTGTCGATCAACGACACCCTGCCAGCTGAAGCGCAGATCTCCACCTTTTCACTGTTTTCCGTAACCCCTATCGGCCTGTGTCTTTTGGCGACCGGGTTGATGTATTTCATCATTTTTGGCCGGTTCGTTCTGCCGAGCACCAAGTCAACAGACGGGCCAGCGGGCAACTCAATGTTGGACTATGTCAACGGCACCTACGGGCTGGATGGCCAGATCCATGAGATACGGATCCCCGAAGGCAGCACGCTTGTGGGTCACAGCATCGATGAGGTTCAGCGCAAGTATCACCTGCAAATCATTGCCACACACTATCAGGGGCGCACTTATCCTGCGCCGCCGCGTGACACTGAATTGGTCGCCCCCGCCACAATCGCCGTGATCGCAGCGGAAGAGGCCGTAACCGCGTTTCTGGATGAATACGGGCTTACCGAAAGTTCGGAGCTGGATGAATTTGTCGAAACGCTGGGTGCTGGAAAGGCAGGTATCGCCGAGGTGGTGATCCCGCCCGGCTCTGGTCTGATTGGCCAAACGGGCAGGGGGCTGTGGCTGAGAAAAGTCTATGGCCTGTCACCTCTGGCGATCTACCGCGGTGGCGATACATTGTCGCGAGACCAGGAAGATCTGGGCGAGATCCCGTATCAGGCCGGTGATACACTGGTCTGCCACACTGCTTGGGAAGCACTGGCGAGGCTTGAGAAAGACCGCGATTTCGTTGTGGTCACCACCGATTTCCCCCATGAGGACCTGCGCCCGAAAAAGATCGGCTGGGCTTTGTTGTTCTTTATTATTGCGGTGTCGCTGATCCTGTTTTCCGACCTGCGTCTTTCGCTGTGTCTGCTGGTCGGCGCGATGGGCATGGTCGTCAGCCGTGTCTTGTCGATGGATGAGGCCTATAACGCCGTCAGTTGGACAACTGTTTTTCTGTTAGCCAGTCTCATTCCACTGGGCCAAGCGGTGCAATCCTCGGGGACGGCAGCCTGGATCGCTGATCAGGTGCTGGTGGTTCTGGACGGTATGCCGGTCTGGGTCATTCAGGCCAGCGTGGCGGCGCTTGCGACCTTTTTTACGCTGGTGATGTCAAATGTCGGTGCCACGGTCCTGCTGGTGCCATTGGCCATCAATATTGCACTGGGCGCCGGGGCTGATCCGGCAATTTTTGCGCTGACTGTGGCGATTGCTACCTCGAATTCGTTCCTGATCCCGACCCATCAGGTCAATGCGCTTTTGATGGGGCCGGGCGGTTACCGTGTCGTTGACTTTGTACGCGCTGGCGGCGTCATGACGATCCTGTTCCTGATCGTTTCGATCGCCGCGCTGAACCTGTTTTTCTGAGGTTCAGGCCGGTTGGTTGCTTACAGGGCATGCGTCAATGAACCGATCAGGCTTCCTGAATAGAGGAAATTCTGCAGTGCTACGCTGACGGCGGCCTCTTCCGAGGTTATTGAACTTTGCATGATGATGTCGCGGGCATTTGGCCGGCCGATTTTTCCGAGCCCGTCAACAAGGCCCTGATAGTAATCAGCCTGACGCCCCACTTCACCGGCGACGATGACACTCTCGGGATCGAATAGGGCCAGGATTGCATCAACGCCATAGGACAGCTGTGTGCCGGCATCGCGAAAGCGGGCGCGAACATTCGGGTCACCGGCGTTCGCTGCTTCTATCGCTTTTGCCAAGCGCGTCGCAACACGTTCTGAAGGTGCAAACTCGGACCCGAGTGCGTTCAGGATGGCTTTCCCCGAGGCGGCAACTTCCATGCAACCGGTACGGCCACATGTGCAAAGTTTGTCCGAATGCGATGTCGAATAGTGCGACAGATCTCCAAACCCGCGATCCGAGGTGGTCAGGAATCTACCATCGAAATAGGCGCTGTTGCCCAGGCCAAGGGCTGCGTTTATCAGATAGACGCTATTTAAGTCTTGCCCCCCAAGAAGTTCACCGCACAGGATTGCACTTGCGCGATGTTCCACCTGCACTGGCAAATTCAGCGACTGCGAAAGCGTGTCACGCACGGGGACGTCTTTCCAGCCCAAAGGTTCTGAACTAACGAGGCCGTTACCCGAGCTGCTGTCGGGACCTGCTGACATGGCAAAAGAAACCCCGACACCCAAAAGGCGATCGCGCTCCATCGCTTCGTCAAAGGCCAGCGTCTTGGCCCGGTTCCCCAGTTCAGTAAGAAAGGCCAGCGGATCATCTATAGGGATGTCGCTGCAATCCGCTGCCCGCAAAACTTCGCCATCAGCGTTGGCCAGGCTTACACTGCGTCGGTTGGCGGTCAGTGAAATGCCCAGAAAAAATGCCCCTGTGGGATTGATCGACAGGTTGTATTCCCTTCGGCCCACCCGGCCGGGTACGGCGATGGGATCTCCTTCTCTGACCAGTTTGGCGTCGATCAGTTCGCGCGTAATTCGGGAAATTGCCGCGCCAGTCAGGCCGGTCAGACCTGCGAGTGTACCACGCGTCACCGGCCCGCTGCGGGCAATGAGGCTGACCAGCCATTCCCTGTTATGTCGTCGCAAGGCCGCTGTACCCTTTTCGGGCTGACCGTGTTCTTGGGGCTTGCCATCCTGCACAGCCGCTCTCCTGCAATTCACTTCTTGAAATGTATTCTAACCGCTTTATAATTAATTAAAGACGGTAATTAAATATTGACTGCACGTAAGCGCAGAGATAATCTGTTTCGTAAGATTGACCTTTGGTCGCAATGACTTGAGGCGGCAAAAGCATCATTTTTGGTGGGGAACACAGCAAGTTACCCTGCTGATGGCTCGAATTTATTGCTGCCCGCGTACTTAATGCCCGCGAATAGTGCCGGCCTGACCCGGTGCAATTCCCGGCGATGTGCCTCCTACGAATTGGGTTGGGGCGAATTTCGGGACTGGAAGCTGAACGAGGCAAGACAATGGCGACTGAACAACCGAATATTTTGTTTATCCAAGCGGATCAGATGGCCGGACCGGCCATGCCATTTCAGGGAAACAAAACCGTAAAGGCCCCGCATATGGCGCGTCTGGCCGAAGAGGGTGTTGTTTTCGAAAACTTTTATTGCAACTTGCCCATGTGCGGACCTTCGCGTGCATCGATGCATGCGGGACGATTGCCGTTCAACATCCGCATGTATGACAATGCCAGCGAGTTCCAGTCATCGATTCCCACATTTGCGCATTACTTGCGGTCACTGGGCTATCATGTCGAGATGAGCGGCAAGATGCATTTTGTCGGCGCCGATCAGTTTCATGGCTATGAAAAGCGGCACACGACCGAGATTTACCCTGCAAACTTTGCCTGGACAGTCGACTGGACAAAGGGGCGCGAGTATCGCCCGACCAACCTGACCATGGCGCCGATCCTGGAAAGTGGCCCTGCGATCCGGACCATGCAGATGGATTACGATGACGAGGTCGCCTATAACGGCGTGCAGGCGATTTACGATCTGGCTCGCAAAGGTGACGGCAAGCCTTGGTATCTGACCGTTTCCTTTACGGAACCGCATTCTCCCTACGTCATCTCTCAGGATTATTGGGACCGTTACGATCATGATGAGATCGAATATCCGGCGGTCGACGAGATCCCGTTGGATGAGAAAGATCACCTCAGCCGGAACCTTCATTATTGTCAGGGCCGCCACGAATTCACGGTGACCCCGGAAAACCGCCGGATCGCGCGGCATGGCTATTACGGTATGATTTCATATGTCGACGACAAAGTGGCTCAGCTGCGCGAAACGATTGAGAAATGTGGGCTGGCCGATAACACGATCATCATTCTGACCGCCGATCACGGCGACATGATGGGTGAGCGTGGCATGTGGTTCAAACAGCACTTCTTTGAGTGGGCCGCAAAGATACCTTTCGTTGTTCATGCACCCAACCGTTTCAAGCCGGGGCGTGTAAAGCAGAATGCCTCGCTGATCGATCTGATGCCCACATTGCTGGATCTGGCTGCAGGAAAGCCGTTCGATGATTATGCAGGTGGCGGTATTGATGGTGAATCGTTGGTGCCTGCGCTGAATGGCGATACCTCCGGGATGGATGACATCTGTATCTCGGAATTTGCTGCCGATGGGTCGACCGGTGTCAGTCGTATGGTGAAGAAAGGGCCGCTGAAATACATGTATCTCGAAGGTGTGGACGAGCTGCTTTACGATATCGATGCCGACCCCAATGAGTTGAACAATCTGATCGACGACCCTGCCCATGCCGAAGCCCTGGCCGAGCTGCGTGAAATCGCAATGCGCAACTGGGACCCAGAGGCACTGTCCAAGGAAATCGCACTGGATCAGCAGCGCCGTCTGATGATTCATCGCGCCACCGGAGGCAGTCCGACCTGGGTTAACATCGTTCGGGCCGACGATGACAACCGTTACATCCGAAACGCGGGTGCCGCTGATACCAAAGCCAAGGCGCGGCTTCCTTATGTTCCTCCGGCAAAGCCTGATCTGGTCTGATTCTGGTTCGGCTTTGTGTCTGCGGCCCGTTTGCGCGGGCCGTCTTTTTGTCCTCAGGCAGCAGTGGCAAGCCAGATCCAGAATGGTAGCGTTGCGATTGCCGCCACCGTCTGCCACAGCAGGGCTGCGGAATAGGTTCGGATGTCCCCGCCAAACTGCAACGCCAGCACAAGGCCGTTAGGTGCGGTTGGCAGAGCGGCGAAGATCACGGCAACTAACAAGTGCAGTGGTCCCAACCCAACCATCCACCCCAATGTCAGAACCAACATCGGTAGTGTGAGCAACTTGGCTATATTAGCGGCCACAACAAAGCGCATCTGCCCTTGCATTCGCAGCCCGTCCAACGATGCCCCGATCCCCACCAGCATTGCTGGGGGTCCGATCTGGGCGATGAGGGTTAGTAGCTCGGCGGAAGCAGCAGGAAGTTCAACGCGGAATAAAAGGCACCCCAGCCCTGCGGTGCAGGCGATGACCAGCGGGTTGTACGCGGTCATGCGCGCGATGGTCAGGATTGAGGAATGCGGCGGCCGATGGCAGATCACAACCATCAGAACATTGGCGAAATTGATCAGAGGTACGGTTGCGATAATGATCGTTCCAACCGTCGCATCCGCTGATACTCCGACCAGAGTGGTAGTGAGCAGCACCCCAGCGGGCACGTTCAGACGGGTAGCCGTCTGCACCATGCTGCTATAGGCATCGGTATGTTGGCGCAGAGCGGGAATTCCCCAGTAAGACAGGGCAAGCACCGTGAACAGGATCAGATAGGCAGCAAACAGAACCAAGCCCAGCTTGAGCGATAGGGCGGCCAGCGTTCCAGCCCCGACAAGCAGGGCGAAGATGGTCAACGGCAACAGCACCAGATAGCTTATCTGGTTCAGCCAGCGCCAGAAAACCTGCGATCGTGGGATGGCCCGGCGCAGCAGGTAGCCAGCGATCAGATAGCCCCACAACGGCAAGATTGCCTGAATGATTGTGGCTGTCATTATGCGCACCCCCGAGTGAAAACTCTCCGAGAAAAAAGGCCCCCCGGCTTAACCGAGAGGCCCATTTTGTCTTCATCGGTTACCGGGTGGCGTTAGCGCACAACCATCCCCAACTTATCCGCCACTTCGCGGAATTTGTTATACTGGGCTTCGACAAAGATCTTGGTGTCCTCGGGAGACATGACCTGCGGGATTGAGCCCAGCTTTTCTGTGGATGCGATCCAGCTTTCATCAGTGGACAGGTTTTTCAGAACTGCGATCCACTTGTCCGCAGCTTCCTGCGGCATGTCTTTTGGACCCCAAACGCCAGACCAGCCTACCACCGCTTCAAGCGCCGGGTGACCGGCCTCTGCAGCGGTCGGCGTGTCGGGCAGAGATGGTACGCGTTCGGTCGTGCTGGTCAGCAGGGGGCGAAGCTGACCACTTTCGATCGGACCGATCAGACCTGAGAGGTTGTGGAAAATGAAGTCGGCATTTCCGCTGACAACACCTGTGGTTGCTGCACCGCCTCCTTTGAAGGGCACGTGGATCAACGCTTCGGGATCGACGCCCAGATCATCCAGCAGGATCAAAACAGCCATGTGCAGCAATGTTCCGACGCCAGCGGAGGAATAGGTCAGACGTTCACCGCTTTGGATCGCGTTGGCCAGATCTTCGAAGGACTGGTATTCGGAATCCGCGCCAACTGCGATCACAAAGGGGTTGGTTTCCACCAGCCCCAAAAAGGTGAACTCGTCCCACGTGTAGGGAATGGTGGTGTTCATGGCGGGCACCGTAGCCTGCGAGCCAACGCGTGACATCAGCAGAGTGTGCCCATCAGGGTTTCCCTTGGCCACCATGGTCGAGCCAGTGACGCCACCGGCGCCAGCCTGGTTAACCACAAGCACATTGCTGCCCAGGTATTCCGGGGCCTCGGCGCCGATGATGCGGGCCGCCAGATCAGCTGCGCCGCCTGGGCCGTATGGAACAACCAGCGTGACGGGCTTGGATGGATACTCCGCCACCGCCGCAGATGCGGTAAGCGCCACAGCGAATCCAGCGGCTGCAGCTATTTTATTTAAAAAAACCATAAGGTTACCTCCCTTAACTAGGTTTGTTTGGACGTGTTTTTTTTATTGCCCTTATCAAAACCATATGTTATTTACTTACCGTTGGCAACTATTTAGTGAAGCACATCATACCGTCGGAGGGTTTGGGTGAGGTGCGGTTCTGGATGTCAACGCGGAGGCGAAAGTCAAAGGTGGTGTGTCTTTGCGGACTGTGCAGATGATGGCCATCCAGGGAGGAAACGAAATGCAATTCACCAAAAGCAAAGACCTTTTGGCCGGGGTCATTTTTTGCGCGGTGGGGCTTGCGGCGATATTCTTGTTTATTCCAAAAGGCGTTGCGGTGCCGGGAAGCGTGAAGATATCGGCGTTGTCTCCGGATTTCTGGCCAAAAATAATCGCCTGGGGAGCAGTGCTCGCATCAGTGGCCCTGATTTTGGAAAGCATTTTTCTGCAACAGCCCCCGGCTGATGATGAGGAAGATGCCGAGGCAGCGGCCCAATACAAGTTGGCCACTCTCCCGGCGGTATTGCGCACACTTGTTTTGATTGTCGTCCTGTTCGGCTTTTATTTCAGCCTGACAACCCTTGGCATGGTGGTGACGTCGGTGTTTCTGATTGCCGCGATGATGCTGTTTTTTGGCGAACGCAAATACGTGATGATCGCCTGTCTGAGCGTCGGGGTGCCGGTGTTGCTGTATTTGTTCTTTCGCTATGTCGCCAACGTTCCAATTCCGCTTGGCATGTTTGGGTGAAAAGGAGTCGTAACCTATGGATATTATTCTCGAAGCCTTTTCGATTTTCTTCAGCCTTCAAAACATTCTTGTCGTAGGCATCGGTGTTGCGATTGGGACGGTGATTGGTGCAATCCCCGGAATGACCACGCCAATGGGCGTGGCGCTGGCGCTTCCCTTTACGTTCAGCATGCCTCCGGTGGCGGGTATCTTGCTGTTGCTGGGTGTATATAAGGGCGGCCTTTATGGTGGCTCTCTGACCGCGATCCTGATCAAGACGCCAGGGACACCGGCGGCATCCTGTACCGTTTTGGATGGCTATCCGCTGACACAGAAAGGGCAAGCGCGTAAGGCACTGGACATCGCCTTGTACTCGTCCTGTGTGGCAGACCTGATCTCAAACGTCGCGCTGATCTTGTTTGCTGGCGTTCTGGCCAGCTTTGCGCTGCGGTTTGGCCCGCCAGAGTTCTTCACGCTGATTGTCTTTTCTCTGACAATCATCGCCGGTGTGTCCGGTCCCAGCCTGTCAAAAGGCATCGTATCCGCGTCGCTTGGCCTGATCTTGGCGACTGTCGGTCTGGATTTGATCTACGGCACGGAACGTTTCGTCTTTGGCGACTATCGCCTGATGAGCGGCCTAAGTTTTATTCCGGTTCTGATCGGTCTCTTTGCCTTGCCCGAAATCATCGACCGCGCAACGCGACGTGCGCGTCCGCCCGGAGCGTCCAAGCAGGAATTGGGCACAGGCGCGACATTTGCCGACTTCAAGCGCGTGCTGAAATCAGTTGTGCGCGGCAGTATCTTTGGCGTCATCTTGGGTGCAATTCCCGGGATCGGCGGTGCGCCAGCAGCGTTCCTGTCCTATTCCGAGGCGCGCCGGAACTCGAAGAACCCGGAGAACTTCGGTAAGGGCGAAATCGAGGGCATTGCCGCCGCTGAGGCGGGCAACAACGGGGTTGCCGGTGCAACCATGATCCCGTTGCTTGCGCTAGGTGTTCCGGGCGATGTGATTACGGCGGTTATTCTGGGGGCGTTCATGATCCACGGCTTGCGCCCTGGTCCGCTGATGTTCGACCAGAACCTGCCGATGATTTATGCCTTGTTCATGGGCATCCTGCTCAGCTCGGCCTACCTGTTTGTGGTCGGCAAGGTCGCGATCAAGTTCTTCAGCCGGGTCGCAACGGTGCCGAACAGAATCCTGTACCCCATCGTGTTTGTATTGTGTGTCTACGGCGCCTATGCGGTGAACAACACATTGTTTGATGTTTTCATCATGCTGTCGATGGGGCTGGTCGGGTATCTGATGCTTAAGCTGGATGTTCCAGTGGCGCCCTTCCTTATTGCCTTCGTGCTGGGGCCGTTGCTTGAAGACAACTTCCGACAATCGCTTTTGATCTCTGATGGTGATCCGACGATCTTCTTCCGCAATGCGATCTGTATTGTCTTCTGGGGTCTGACTGCGCTGTCGGTATTTGTCCTGATCCGCAGCCGGATCGAGGCAGCACGCACTGGTAAGGCATCAGTCTTGACCACGGGCGGTTGAGCGATGGCCATTCCGCAAAAAACACATCACGGCGAGCGGGTTTTTTCGTTCGCCGTGATCTCCGATACACATGTCAATGTCGATGAAAACAGCTGCAATTCACCCTTCCCTGTAAACTTGCGCGCAAATCGCAGGTTCCGGCACGTGGTGTCCGACCTCAACCAACGTGACATCGACTTTGTTCTGCATCTGGGGGACCTGGTGCACCCCGTTCCCGAAGCCGGACCGATATACAGTCAGGCCGCCGAGGCGTTTCGCCGGATAGCTTCGGACCTTTCGGTGCCGATCTATTTCACACCGGGAAACCACGATATCGGGGATTCACCCGTATCAGGCGCCCCTGCCGCCCCGACCACGCCGCCGATGATCGCGGCCTGGACGCAGGAGTTCGGGCCACAATACCAAAGCATCGTCCATAAGGGCATCACATTTGTGATGTTTAATGCCCAACTGCTCAATTCGGGCCTGCCCGAGGAAGCAGAGCAGCGCCAATGGGTTGAGACCACGTTGAAACAGGCAACTGGGCGCATTGTCTTGGCCTATCATCATCCGGCCTATATCTGCACGCCAGATGAGGCTCCGCATTACGACAACACAGATCCTCCGGGCCGTGAGTGGCTGCTTGGATTGCTCAAGACACACAAAGTGGATCTGATGTTCTGCGGGCATGCCCACAACTTCTGGTATGACCGCGTGTTGGGGACTGACTATTACCTTGCCCCCGCAACCAGTTTCGTGCGGCAGGACTACAGTGAAATGCTGCGCGCTGCGCCGCCGGAAGGTAGCGAGTATGGCCGGGATGACCGGGGAAAGCTTGGCTATTTTATCGTCAACATCTACGAAAATGGGCATACGGTTCAGGTCGTCAGAACGCAGGGGGCAGAGCAGGGGGTCGAACAAGAGGCTGCACTTGCATGTCCGGCAGGACCAACCCCATTGGAAAACACGTGTCCACTCATCGGTTTCGACCTGCGGGCCAACTGGGCTGAAATCAGCGAAATCGCCCCGTCCGGCGGGTTGGATGAGTTCGACCGAAAACTGGCCCGTAATGACTATCCGCTGCTGGCCCTGATTGAGATGGGTATCCGCGATATCAGAATACCCTTGTCCGACATCCGACGCCCCGATCGCGTCGACAGGCTGCGGGCGCTGCACGGTTTGGGTATCCGCCCGACTTTGTTCAGTTTTGGTGCCCCGTCGGAGGCGGATGTTGGGTTGGTCCAATCGTTGTACGGAGTCCTTACAGGCTGGGAGATCACCATCGACTGGGATAAGTTTGAAGACTGTCTACCCGCCATTTCGGTTGCGCAGGCGTTCACAGGGCTGCCGGTCTATCTTTCCCGGATGAGGTCCAAAGACGATCTGGTAGCTGGATCAGTGTACTACCATGTGATCAATCACGGTTTTTCCGCATCTGATATCGGTATGTTGGACACATTGGCAGACCATCGGGACAAGGGAATATCGGGTGCTGTTTTCCGGCTTGGTTCTGATCAGGAAGTGCCGTCGGGCTTGGCCGAGATCAATGCAGTTACATCGGCACGCGGTCTGCAGGCCTCGGTACATTTCAAATGCGGTGCCGCGAACCCGGCCGAACCTGCGACGGACCGGAAGAACCTGCTTGGACGTATCAAACAGGTTTTGGCGTTTTCTGAACGGCCTTCATCGCTACGGGTGTATTGCGATACGCTTGCGGATGTGGATCGCGGTTACTTCGCAAGAGTTGGCGCAATTGACCACTGTGGCAATCCGACGGATGTATCCCGCCGCATTGTCGCCCATCACAAGATGCGGTCGGGTTCGGAACAATGACGGATCAGTTGAAAAGTATTTGAGCCGACCTGTTCGGGCCGTGTGCGCAAATGAGCTATCCCTTTAGATCCGTTTTGAATTCTTTGCTGTACGTCAAAGGCGCCAGAAAGTTGAATAGCCGCCAAATTTGTGCTGGGTTCATATTTGTCCGCATCTGTCGCCCTGTCGGCAAGAACAAAATGACCTGCAATTTACCTACTGATGGCGGATAGGAGGTTTCGTGTCGCTACAATCGGTTCGGATTTGCCACGGTCTTTCACTCTAGTTGCTCCAACTAGGGTATTGGTGGACAATCTAACCGGCAATTTCTGGCGGTGTACATGTCCCACCATTTAGTACCGACCCCGTGACAACCTTCTTGCTGGGGGGGCAGGACCATCCTGCTTAAGCAGGATGGACGATGCGGCGCAAATTTTTGTCCACTATTTTACGCCAGCAATAGTTCGGGCGATATTATCCGTAAGCAGTTTGAGCGCTTCACTTTGCGCCGCTGCCAGCGCGGTCACCGAGCTATCGGCCAACGGCACGGCGAACGAGAACCTCGCCGCTTTGTTCAGATAACCCAGCGAAACTGATTTCACAAAATACTGCCCCGAAAGAGTCAGCATTTGCCCCGGAACACCGGTCAGGTTTCGCACCTTCACTTCAACCTGAACCTGCGGCGGTGTATCAAACGGCCACGGTTCCGTGGCGACGCTGGCGTTCAACGCCTGATCAAGACCAGCTGCCAATGTTTCGCTTAAGGCACGCTCGGGCGAGTCGGCCCAGAAACCACTTTTGGTGGGGCGCAGGACGCCATCATCGCCCAGAATTGATATCTCGCTGTCTTCGGCATACGCTGGCAGATCCAAACGCAGTACCTCGATCGTGCGTACCCCCGAACGATAGGTCTTGGCACCGGTGATTTCAGGCAAAAGATAGCGTTCCTCATTCCCGCCACAAGCAGCCAAAGTTGCACAGAATATCAGCGGGCAGAGATTTCGAATGTATTTTTGTATCATGTCACCGCCCTACCAAAAGGGAATTGGGTTTGCGCCGTATTGCCTGGGCCAGAGCATTGATCGAATTGACCGCCTCGCGCAGGTCATCGATTGCGGCCTGAACTTCACGATGAACCGGAGAATTTGGTCCATAAGCACCGATGGTTGCCTCGGCTGTATCCGCCAGCGTGTTTAGA
The DNA here is from genome assembly GCF_059611045.1 of Ruegeria sp. CDSB113. NCBI lineage: Bacteria > Pseudomonadati > Pseudomonadota > Alphaproteobacteria > Rhodobacterales > Roseobacteraceae > Ruegeria > Ruegeria sp. CDSB113. The sequence goes on along the minus strand of NZ_JBXWOU010000016.1, from coordinate 18,417 downwards.
CGCTCGGCCAGTTCAGGCAATTCTTTGACTGCGCCGGCGATACTGCTCGCTGCGTAATTGGTCGCACTCAAAGTTTGATTGAGGTTCTGGACGGCACCTCCCTCACGCAGGTCTTCCAAAGCTAGTCCTGCTTGTTCCAATGCGCTCGACAATGCGCCAGGAACATTGTCCATTTCCGGATTTTGCAGGAAGTTGCTGGCAGACTGCAATACTTCGTCCGCCGAATTGACAACGGTGTTGAGCGGCAACGCGTCCGCCTTCGCAACAAAGGCGTCGATGTCTTCCAGCAGTTTCGGAATTCCGTTGCTGGCGGTCGAAACATTCGCCGCAGCAGTCCGCACTTCCTTAAGCGACTGCACGATATTCTCGACGCCGTCGCTTTCGTCAAAGCGTCTCAGGATATCATTGACCGAATGAACCGCGCCCTGCAGGTCTGCCGGTAGGTTCTGAATACCATCGGACGCCGCAACCGCGTTCACGTTCTCAAGCAGTTCCCGCACGTCCTTGGTAATAGCCTTGGTGTTCTGGTCCGATATGATCGCGTCAACATCCCGGATCAATTTTATCGTCCGATCCATGATCTCTTCGATAGGAAGTGCTGCGACCCGGTCCAGAACACTTTCTGCCGCGATTGCAAGAGTTTCTGGCGGGGTGGGCGTCGTGGGCATAAGCGGATGAGGTTTTTGATCGCGCTTCAGTACAGCTGGTTTTGCCTCTGAATCTTCATAAAGCTCAATATGCAGCCCGCCAGAAAACAACGAGTTGGCTGCAAGTCGTGCGCGTAGACCGGATTTTTTGACCATGCCGGCCAGCAATTCCATCGTCTGGTCGGATGTTGCAACGGATTCCAGGCCAAGTCTGGTTGGCTGAACGGTATAGGTCGCAAGTATCCGAATAGAGGGGCCGCCCTGATCATCGACTATTGTGAGGGCCGATAAATTCTGGACCTGCCCGACTTTCAGACCGCGGAACAGGACATCCGAGCCTTCCTTGAGGCCATTGAGCGAGCCGTCAAACGACGATGACAGGCGCACGGTTGCCCGCAGATCGTCATCCAGTAGGCTTTCTTTGGCCTGTGTTTCGGACGGGTAGAGGTCGAACACCGCGCGGCTCTCGATTGGTTTGCCGCCCGAGATTGCAGTGTCGAATTCCATGCCGCCCTGCAATAACGATGCTAGGCTCCCGACTTGCAACTGAATTCCAGCGTCACTGAGTTCAAGTCCGATACCAGATGCGTTCCAGAAACGCGTTCCAGTATTTATGAGTTTGCCATAGGGATCGTTTATGAAAGCTGTGACAAGAACCGTATCAGTGCTTTCGTCGTAGTTTACAGCTTCGACAGAACCCATATTTACGCCCTTGTGCAAGACAGGTGCGCCAACTGATACCGAACCGCTTTCCGGTGAGCTCAGTGTAATTTCGATCCCCTTCTGCCCGGGTCGGATGACCGGCGGATCGCTCCTTGCTACAAATCGGCGCTCTTTGTCGCCTGGTTCTGCGTCCCAGTCGACATTGATGAAGGCCCCTGACAATAAAGTGCTGATGCCGGATATTCCGCTGGAGGTGACCTTCGCAGTTACCAGCCAGAACTCGGTTTCTTTATCAAGGTAAGACCTCGTTGAGGTGCCAATTGTCCGCCGGGTATGGCCGGTCCCGTCGAACCTTCGCGGCGAATTGGATACCAAAACGCGCTATCCAGCCCCGGTCCGTTTCGGAGGAGACAGTGATGCCCTGCACAGCCGACGACCGAATGCGGGAAACGGAAACCCTTGAAGCGGGATAGATCAGATTGGTTCAACATGGTATCGCGCTGCAACGGCATTTCTTCTACTGCCGCCATTGGCAAATCTTCTGACGTATTTCTTCAGCTCGGAAGAAGCTCTCTTTCTCATACGGCTTAAATGAAAAAGTCTCCCATGTTCGATTCTGGAAAACCGCTGATAGCTCCTCGACATCGAAGCAGACCGGCGCATAGGAATTTTGGTGCAGAAACTGGGCGAGTTCGATCTGGTGAGTGTCTGCGCGCCCAAGGTTTGGGACCGCGATGAAAGGAATTTTTTCCTCAAGCAAAAAGTAAACCGTACCAGCACCGCAGTGGGTGATGAGAACGGCATCGCGATGGCGGGAGAGGAAATTTCTTTCTCTTATTATCCAGGGATGATTGCGCGGCTGGTAATGCCCCGGACCGATTTGAGATAGGAATTCATACTCTTCAAACGTCTTGGCAAGCGTGTCTACATTTTCAATTAGACTGTCAAAAGCGGTGGTTCCAACCGTGGTCACAAACTTCATAACCGCCCCGAATAATCAGCATTGGGGAAAAGCTCTAAAAGAGATTTATTCTGCACATAAAACAGGTTGGCGATACGGTACATACACCTGCCTGTCGCTGATCTGCTGGAAAATCTACTCCACGTTTCCAAGTAAATCACTTTACGCCCTGTAAGCCTGAAAACTAAGGCCGGAACCACTGCAATACCCGGACCCGTTGATACAAGAACACGGCATTTGGAGCTGGCGGCCAGATACAGCAGACGAGAGAATGACTTAAACGCCAAGGAAACGGATTTTGGTAACGATGTTGCTTCCTTTTCTCTCATTGGAAGTGCCACGTACTCGGTGGAAGCAATGCCGTTGGCAAGTTCAGCACGATCTACAATCGCGGTACAATAGGCGGCATCAAACTCAAGCAACTTCACAAGGCGAGCCATTTGTTCCCTGTGTCCACCTTCGCCAAATACCAACAATACTTGACTGCCTTGAGCATCTTGCTTCTTTGAAAAAATTGTTCTCACCGCCCTCAAAACTCCGACCTTTGTTCAACCCTAATCTGAGTCACATGTCTTTATCTAAGGCAAATAGCAGTGTCTATGCCGGGATCTGTTGCAGAGTTTTGGCCATTGGCGCTCGTAGATGTAGTGAGTGATTGGCTCTGTGATTAGTTGGTCCGAAAGTCAGCTCATGATCCCGATAAGAGGCGGGCAATTTCCCAAGGAGGTGATCTTGCTCGCAGTGATCTTTTTAGTCCGGTACGGCTTTCTGGCCGATGGTTATGTCCGCCTGAGCAGCCTGACACGGAACAGTTCCGAGTTTACCTATGCTATTCTGCGCCCCGGTGACACGTTTGGTGAGTTGGGTGTATTCCAAAAAAGCCAATATGCGGGCACCGCAACTGCGCTGAATTCTGTCACTGTCTATCGTATTCGCAGAGATGTTTTGAACATGCTCAGCCGCTCGAACATGTCGACTTGCCAGGCTCTGAGCGATCTGGTTGCGGAAAGGTTCCGAACATTCGTTGACGCTACGCGCTGTCTGACGATGAACAGCCTGTCGGCGCGCCTTGCAGAAGCTTTGTTGCGCGTTGCCAGTCAGATCGGCGAGCCGATCTCGATCGACGGACGGCAGGCGATCAGGATCGGTGCGTTTGTGACGCAATCCGATATCGGAAGCATGGTCCGCAGTACCCGCAGCAACGTGAATCGATGCCTGAAAGAGTGGGAGCGCGCCGACGTAATCCGAATTCAGGATCGCTCGATCATTATTCTGAATGCATCCTTCCTCGAGCGGCTTCACGAAATGGAGTACGGTGCCGTTTTAAGACCTTGAGTTTCGGGATGCTATCTATGGATTTCTGAGGCTGCCTATAATGCACCGCTCAGATCCCGCGCGGGTTCTCTTGCAAGGTCAGGCACTTTTGGGCGATCCTGCGCCAAATGCAGATCCGGCGATAGGAAATGGGCTTTTGTGCTCAGGTTTTGCGGTATGAGAAGTACGCCCATAAGCGCCCAGAGAAAATAAAGAAATGGAATTGTGTATACCACATTTCCAGCGATCATGATGAAATAGAGATAGGCGATCAGGAGAATGAACAAGTGACGCTCGCCCAGGCGTTTGACGGCGTTTAAAACGCAAAGATACATGATCAATACACATCCGACCCAGATTGGCATAAATAGTGCACCGCCCTCGACCACGACTGCCACCCAGTCGCTATGTGCAGTCGCATCTTCGTTGTAAAAGGCGCGTACGCCCGCCATGTTTCTGGCTTGCCCGATGCCGGAGCCGGTGAAGAAATGGTTTTGCAGCCAATCCGAAACCAGCAGTTCCCAATGCCGATAGCGCCACAACAGTGAATCGGTTGCCTCGACTGTCGAGGAAAAGGACGGGATCCACCCCAAGTAATTGAACAGGGTTCGGAATGAATCAAGCGCCCGCACCACGATACGTTCCGACATTAGGATCAACGGGCTGGCCAGTATCACAACTGTTACGAACAGGATGATACGCGGGACGATCTCGCGCTTGGACGAAAGCACGTAGTAGGCGCTGAGAATGGCCGCCAGAACCACGATGTTCTTCAATGTCCCAGCCACCACCATCCCCGTGGCAATTAATGTCCCAGTTACCAGTAATTTTCGCCTGCTGACCGAGTTGGGGACCATCTGGTTCCACAAAGCGAACCAACAAATTAAGCCAAACCCTAGCAGATTTGACAGCACGTTGGGCGTCAGCACGCCGGACGCGCGGTCCTGCCCGTGAATATTAGCGGCCAGCCCAAGATAAGACTGCGCAATGGCAATTGTCGCATGCAGAGCCGAGACAATGACAAAACCGGACAACAGAAATGGGACATCCCGCTGACCCATGGAATAGGCCATCAAAAAAATGACGAAGGAACCGGTAAATCGCAAAGCAGACTGCACTGAATCCCCAGAATGATATTCTGTCAGCCCGCCTGAGAACGTTGATATCCAGATTGCAGCGATCCAGACCAGAGCTGCAAAAAAAGCCGTGAGCGACGTGTAGTTGAAACGGAGGCTGCCACTGAAGACCTTGGTAAAACTGACGACGAGGGCAGGCAGTAGCAGCAGGGCACCCACTGCCAATGGCAGCAGTCCTGTCGAACCTGAAAAGGCAATGATCCCTATCAGACCTGCCCTATTGAGACTCATATCTGAACTGGCTCCGATACGTTTTGGTAAATCTTCAAAATACGCTCAGCCGCATCCGCCGGGCCATTGGCGTGCGCCAGGTATTGTGCACGCCGCAGCGCCCGATCTGCTTTCCGGTTGCGTGCGATGTCCGCGATATGCGCGCAAAAGACATCAACGTCAAACGGATCCACGACGTAGCTGTCCTTCACCCACTGGGTCTGCGTGGGTACGTCACCAACGCGAGTTGAAACCACTGGCAAGCCAACCGCCAGGGCTTCTTTCACCGCATTGGGTGAGCCTTCGTGCTCCGAGGTGATCACCAACGCATCGGCGGCGTTGAAAAAGTAGGGCACCCGGTCTCGGGGCTCATTGCTCAGATAAAGCGGTTCGCAATGGATGCCATGTTCGGGAAGCTTGCAAACGATGTCTTGAAACCGGTCAAGGCGCTTTGCTGGTCGGTGAAGGTTGTTGGCCGAAACGAAAAGAAGTCGAAAGGCCGACCCCTCAAGATCCAGGACCTGGCGCGCGCACGCCGTGTCGATGATCTGAAACTGATCGGGGTCAACTGCGTTTGCAATCGTGACATCTTGCGGCCGGCGGATGTCGGTGAAGCTGTCGTTTTTGAAGATGTTCACCGCAGTGCGTCTGGCGAGAAAACGCTCGAGTGCTTTCGAAAGGCCGGTGGGGATGCGCAGGATGTTTGTGCCGCGCCCATTCAGGAACGAGGTGACATGCTTGTCGCGTCCAACGCCTGCAGAGACTGCAATCAGCCCGGTCAATACGTGGTGCGTATGAATGATGTCATACCGCCCTCTGAGCGAACGCAGATGTGAAACTGCCTTGAGATAAGCAGCCTTTCCGGCTGCCCCATCAATGACTTCCACATCGATATCGGCCCCATAGCTACGTAGTGCTTCGATCTGTTCGCGAATAAAAATCCCTTTGATCGGGCTGTTTTCATTGGGCCACGCATTGGTGACATGCAATATCTTCATGATGGCCTCTCTGCAGCAAGGGCAAGCTTTTCCCGCGAGGGAACGGCCGCGCGGATAGCGGAAAAAAACCTGTTTCTGATCATTTTTCTCAAACGTCCTACCAATCCCCGGAGTCCAAGCTTTTTCTAAATTTCCAAAACCAAATCACTGTGATCGTGATGGCGTAGTGTAATGCCAACCCCCAGGCAAAAATTTCAACCGTCTCCAGGATATCCATCCCAATCAGAGCACCACCTGCCAACAAGCCTGAACTGATCAGGGCGCGTTGCAAATGGACCTTCAGAAAGGCCTCCTGGCCGCCTGCGAAATTCAGGATGACCATTGCGGGGTAGGTAATGAATTGGAAAAACAGGAAGACCGAAAGCGCCGATGAAAGTTGCCCGGCTAGGCGCCATTCCTCACCGAATGCTAATACGAAAGCAGACTCGGCAAAGAACCACAAAAATATTGCACATGGCGCGCCTGCGGCGGCTGCGCGCAGAAGGACAAATTTAATCGCCATGACGGCTTCTTCAGGGCCACGGCGATCATGCCGAATTGAGGCCAACTCGGCATAGAGCGCCCGATTCAGGCTTTGCCCAATCATGTTGACCGGCAGAGCAAGGCTCATGATCGCTAGGGATACCTGTCCGGCAGCTGCGGGTGTGTAAAGCGCCGAAACAATCAGCACCGGTGCCTGCACCCCGTATGATGCCAGCAGTTGCGCAGGTGTTCGGTAGACAAGATGTGATCGGTAGCGCTTCATGGTTTTCCTGAGGCGTACCGGCGAGCGAAGCGCGTCGCGCAGATTTCTTCCCGCCCCGGTCAGGCGCCCAAGATACCAAAGGCCCGCACCGTAACCCAAAAGTTGGCCCAGGATCAGCCCCGGACCGCTTGCGGCCATAAATCCCAACGATATTTTTGTGCCTTCTCCAACCCCTGCCTTGGCAATCTGAGAGGTGGCGATCGAGCGGTAGTCCTTGTGACGAAGCGCAAGCATCGTCAGAACTTCAGTACATACAACGGCCGTCACCAGGCTGCCCGCTGCCAACGCCTCAAACCGCAGCGATGCGTTCGAATTTCCGAAAAACAGGAAAAAACCCAGCAGGCACAGACTGACGGTAGCCACCGTTGAGACAAGCGAAACGGCCGCCAGTTCGAATGCGTGTTTCTCGGCTCGTGGGATTGGGATAGCCAAATAAAAGCCCAAACCGGCTGCGGGCGCCGCCGTCAGACCAATCGCCATGCACAACGCCAGAATCCCATAATCCTCGGGCGTGTAAAACCGCGTTAGAATGGGCAGGCTGAGCAAGCCAAGGACGCGCGCGCCCATCGCGCCCGACGACATGCGGAGAATACCGTGTCCCAGTGCGCTAACTTTTTCAGTGGCCTGCCGTTTTGGCGGGTTATTGCTGTTCATTGTTCCGAAAACTGCGGGTTCATCATATGTTCGAGAGCCGGAGATGCGTCAGCCGGGACAGCGTTGGTCAACAACCGGGTCACCACGTCAAAATCGCTGCTTGCAGCCGCCAGCGTGTCGTTGCTTGCCAGCAGTTTGGTGCGGTGCGCAACCGCCATTTCGGCGCTAACCTCAGGTGACCGAACAAGGGCTTCTTCAAGGCCAATCTTGCGGTAGAAGCGAGCCGTTTTGATATGTGAGGGGATCGACAAAACTGGAACCCTCATTGCAGAGGCGCAAATGCCAACGTGCAGTTTTGTGGTCATCACAAGACCACATTCCTTGATATTGTTCAAAAACGTGTCGGGGTTATCTTTAAAAACAGTGGTTTCGAAATCCGAACCGATGATATCTTTGATGATCGGAATGCTCGCGCGTGCCTTATCAATGTCGCAGTCGATGAATATCCGATACCGCCAATTGTTGCGTTTTTTTAGATCTTTCAGAGTTTTAAGAAACAGCTCCTGACACTCGGGGTCATCGACCGCGTCACCCATATGCACACCGATCAGGTTGTCATCGGGTGTAATGTGTTCGCGTTGCTTGGGGTTTGCAGAAAGATAGGAAAAGGCAAGGTCATCGCAGGTGGTGGCCTGTGGCGTCTGGCAGTAACCCTTGAAGAAACCCAGGGATTCCGTGTCGCGCAGCAAGGCTAGTGATACGTTCTGTGCCGGAATGGCCCGCACCGCGCGGCCCATCATGCCAAATCCTAATGGCCCAAAGCCGACGCCCAGAAAAACGACATTCTTGGTTTTCGCCGCGGCCTTCAATGCGCGGCGGTGCCGTTTGAAGTAGTTTCTAATGTGCCACTTGAACGTGCCCGAGGCGGGGGGGCAGAAATAGCCGCCGCCGGCAAAGATTGTCAGGTCCGGAATCTCACCTGACGCGAGGGGGCGTGTCTCATTTTCCGGGTCGTAAACGCTCTGCATTTCCGGAGGAAGGTTGGCCTGCATCACGTCGCTTGTCGGAAAAGAGTTTTTCACGAGATTCAAGGTTATGCGCCACAGCAATACATCGCCAAAATTTGGAGCGAAATAAGAAGCATGCAAAAGAATTTTTTTTCGCTCTGTCACGACGAAATCCCACAAAAAGAGTAGTTTGTTTGCGCGTGACATATATGCTTTCGCGTGCCTTGGACAGACACCTAAACAACAAACTTTTGGGTGCCATGTGACCTCTAAAATCAGGCATATTTCTCAGGTTTTTCTGCTTAAATCTGGGCGTCGCACCATGCTACCCGCCTTTAATCTATGGGAAAGTACAGAGGCGCATAAATCGAAGAAATCACGGTTCAGCAAAGATCAGATTATTGCGATTCCAAAGCTTCAGGCAAAGATGAACGCTCTCGGGACATGCAGCCCCGAGAGCGCGGTAATGGTCACTGGTTCCAAGCGCTCGCATCGAGCGTTCTGGTTACGGGAATGCGTGTTAGGCCGAGGTCAGCGACCTGGTCTCTAGCAAACGCTGCAACTTGACCGTTTTCAACGTGGACAACACGCTGTCAATGATGCCGAAGGTGTAAAGACGCGCTCCGCCTGGCAACACTCTTTCTCCGGCTGCGATGGTCTGGCCAGCCAGGACCGAGGCCCCATTCTCATCAGCCCAAAACTTGACGGCGTCCACTTTGGTGTCGGGCAAATCAAGGATCAACCGATCGTGCCCCTGATCATCAGACAGATACCAGAGCGTCCGCTCACCGGTTTCGGTGATGTCATGACGATTGCTGCGGTTTTGGTATGGCGTTGCCGTGGCACCGATTTCAAGTTGCGCCTGTGCAATCAGGACGCCTTTTGTTCCATCGCCCACAACATCGACCCCCGTTGCCTGACGGGGCCGAAGGTGGAGAGTTTTTTCACCCGAGCCGGTGTAATCCAGTTGCGTAGACACCCTGTACAAGCCGTCGCCAAGGTCCTGGACATTCGGCACACCAGAAAGAATGGTACCAGTCGTTAAGTCGACCTCAAACGATCCACGAGATGCAGCAAAACCATTGCCACCGGTGAAGTACAGGATTGGATACTCAGCCGCGGACGCGGTAATCGAGAATGTGGCGGTTTGCGCTGCCTGCACCGAGGACGGTAATGTAGTAGATGTCCGACCGTTTTGCCCCGCCCGTGCGGTCAGTTTGACCATCTGTGATTGCTGGGCGGTCCCAGCATTGGAAGACAGAATTGCAGCATCCTCGTTCCATCCAACAAAGGACTCAGAGTTGTCAATCAGGTTTCTGATCCCGCTCTCTGGGTGGCGCGCAAGCGTAGGCCGGTGATCTTCGTTGACGGTTTGAACAGCGTGGTATCCGGCAATCTCACGGACCGACAAATCGGTAATGGTCACGTCCGCCGGACCCGAGCGCCGCTTGATGCTGAAATAATCAACAGTCGTTTTTATAATGACGCTGTGTCGGCCCGGGGTGACTGGCAGAGACGGGTTACCCGGAACACCGCTGATACTCAGGCCACCGAATCCGTGGGCTGTAACATTGTATTCCACAAGGTACCACTTGCCGATCGTCAGGATGCCTATCTGCACAACATTCGCGTAAGAGCCATCTGGTGAAAAAATACGCGCCTTGCCATCAATCATTGAAACGGAACCGTTCGAGTTCCAATGTGTCTCGCCCTCGCTAAAGTCCCCGTCTGTTATGACATCCCGGCCACTGGCAAGACCGTTCGATTTATCCAACATTAACCCCACTGGCTGCCCCGGGCTCGTCACAGGTTTTGAACCTGCACCATCCTGAAACAGCGTATGCAAATCTGAAGGATCGAACCAGACCAACGGGTTCAGACTTCCAATCCCACGATGGGCATTGCGAACTGCTAGGGACGGGATGGAAAGACTGAAACTAATCATTGTAACTGCCCATTTTATTTCACCTTATTGATGTCGAGTATTGTCGATTGAAGCTAGTCGAGCCGGACCAGCGTTTTCTGTACGGAACCTATTTTTGGTCTTTAACGTGTTGAACATCGTGATTGCATTCCAGTCCTTTCCACCCTTCCCCATGGGCACTTGGAGCTGTGCGATCAGAGGTTTGGATCACAAATTTACGCACTTTACCTTGATGCCACCCCGTGGCCGTTCGTGGCTGGGTTGAGCTTTTCTCACTTGGAATAATTTTAGGAAATCGTTGAAGCCGCACTAACTGATCGTACGCTTTGATCAGGAAAACATGCTCAACTCCTCGTGGGGACCGACGTTCTGTCGACCGCTGTGAGGCGAATTAGACAGTATGTCTGAATAGTATGTCGAAAGCTGTTAATGCTGCGGCTGAAATAACGATGGGTATTTGGGATTTTAGACTTAATATAAAACAATCCCCGGTAGACGATGCGTAGATCAAATCCAGCCGGTTACCAGTGAGTGACCTATCCAATGACGACCTGATTGAGATGGGTGCTATGCCGGGCAAGTTTTGGCGTGAAAGGTGGATCATCGCAGTGTCCACTTTGTTGGTGATTGTGACCCGTCCTGTCCTTTGAGACAGGCAGCAGTTTTGCTCATTGAGTTTCTTACGCTCAGCGTACTTCTTAAGGTGATAAAAGATGAGAACGAAGACCGGGCCATGTGGTCCGGTTGATAGGCGTGTGACAAAGATCAAGCACGAGACGCGCCATCTGCGCATCCGTTAGACAAAAAAAGATATGGCTTATTCGGCGCCCATTTTTGAGCTGTGAATCATGCGGTCAATCGGAAATCAGTGGGTCCTGAGAATACGCATTCGACGTGGATAAGACACGCAGACAAACATCGGCTTGATCCGACTGGACATTGCTGAACGGGTTATCTTTAGATGAATCTGCAGGACCTCAGCGACATCACAGCACGCGCGACAAGAACGCCTTGGTGCGCGGTTCGCTTGGTTGGGAAAAAAGTACCTCGGGCGGACCCTGTTCCAGGATGCGTCCGGCATCAAGGAAACACACTTTGTCTGCCAGCTCACGTGCAAAACCCATTTCGTGGGTGGCAAGTACCATGGTCATACCCTGCTTTCGCAGGTCCCTCAGCACGTCCAACACCTCGCCTACCAGCTCGGGATCCAGCGCGCTTGTAATCTCGTCAAACAGCATGATCTGGGGCTCCATCGCCAGCGCACGGATGATAGCCACCCGCTGCTGCTGGCCGCCCGATAGCTGGTCTGGATAGTGTTCCATCCGGTCACCCAGCCCAAAGCGCGTGAAAAGCTGGGTCACCCGTGGGCGCAGGTCGTCTCTGCTCAGTCCTCGTACACGACGTGGCGCGAGCATCACATTTTCTGCCGCTGTCATGTGGGGAAAGAGGTTGTAGCTCTGGAACACAATGCCGATCTGTTGGCGCACGGGCTGTGGGTCAAGCCCCGGTTCCGAGATGTCCTTCCCGTCCAGCCAGATCTCGCCGTCATCGATGGGTTCAAGCAGGTTCATGCAGCGCAAGAGCGTGGATTTGCCAGAGCCTGAGGCGCCAATCAGGCACACCATCTCGCCCTCAGCCACATCCAGGTCAATGCCCTTGCATACCTCGTGATCATCGAACCGTTTCCGCACCCCTCGCAAGGATAACTTTGCTGTCATGTACGGGCCCTGTTCTGCTTGTTCATAAGGTAGTCCGCATACCGCGTGGCTGGTATGGTCAGCGCAAGAAAGATAAGCGCTGCACCCACATAAGGCGTAAAATTGGCATAGAGCGATTTGTAAACACCAGCCTGTCGGAAAATCTCAACCGGGCCGATAAAGGACAGTAGCGCCACGTCCTTCTGCAAAGCGATGAACAGGTTCATATTGGCAGGAACGACGTTTCGTATGGCTTGTGGCAAGACCACATAGCGCATGGTGTCCTGATCGCTTAGCCCCAACGAGGCCGCGGCGGATCGCTGCGACTGATGGATCGAGTCAATGCCCGAGCGGATCACCTCGGCCACATAGGCCGAATAGACCAAAACCAGCGCCAGCGTGCCCCAAATGTAGGGGCTGTTCCAAGGCCTCGGCAGGCCCAACCCGGGCACGCCAAAGCCAATAATGTAGATAACAAGAACCACCGGCAGGCCACGGAAGATGTCCGTATATGCAATGCCGAACAGCCGCAGCGGAAAAAGCGCAGGTGCGCGCGTGTCCCGACACAGCGCGATAACCAGACCTGTGATCGCAATAAGCGGTGCAGACCACGCAAAAATCATCACGTTCATCAGAAAGGCTTCGAGCAATCCGGGAAACGTCTCGGCGAAGACCCGGCCGTTAAAAAACGAGCGTTGTACGGCCTCCCAACCGGGGGCGAGCGGGACGAGGGCGACGATGGCAAGAGCCACGCTGACCACTGAAATCAGCGCGATGCGATTTGAGCGACGCCGTACCTCAGCTTCATAAACCTCGCGACGCGTGGGCGTCGCGGCAGGGCGCTCAACCGAGTCTTTTTGCAATGACGTTTCTTCCATCTATTCGATGACCGGTACACCTGTAGCCTCGGACAGCCATTGGGTTTCAATCGCGGCAAGCTCGCCGCTTTCGGTCAGTTCTGTGATGGCCGTGTTGACGCAGTCCTTCAACGCATTGCCCTCTTCCATCAAAACGCCGAACTGATCAGGACTTTCGGATTGCCCCGCAGGGAACTGACCAAGCAAAGCACCGTTTTCGACCACGACAGCCGACAGATAGAGTGCCGTAGGCAGGTCATAAATTGCGGCATCGATCTGGCCGGCCATGATGGCCGCATTCACATCAGCATTGTCGTTGTAAAGCAGCGGTTCACTAGACGGCTGGATCACGTCGTTCAGCATCGGGATCGCTGTCGTCGTGGCCACAGCGCCCCACTTCAAATCCTTGAGGCCGTCCAACGTCGCTTCTGCGCCGGAATCGACAACGTTCTGGGTGGTCAGAACCGCCATGGCTGAGGTGTAATAGGGCAGGCTGAAATCAACCATTTCTTCCCGTTCGGGCGTGATCGAGTACTGCTGCATGTTGAAGTCAAAGTTCTTAGCGCCGGGCTGAATCGCCTCGTCAAAACTTGTACGAACCCAGGTAACATTGTCCTGGTCGTAGCCCATTTTTTCGGCAATCGCATACGCAACGGCGGCTTCGAATCCTTCGCCACTTTCGGGCGCGTCATTCATAACCCAGGGATAGTAGGCCGGATTACCTGTTGCGATTGTCAGGGTGCCCTCTGTAAGGGTCTTGCCCTTTGCGCAGGTCCCATCGCCCGCGGCAAACACCGAGGTCGTCGAGAAAAATAAGGCCAGAGCTGGGCCAGCAATCAGTTTCATCAATCTTCTCCCTGTTTTTGTTTGGTCACAGGTTCTTATGCACAGGGGGATTTGTCTAGGTGTTTGATCCCGCAGTGTGATGGCGGGTTCTCTTCTTTCGTCAAGACCTTTGCAATAGAACCAACACAAATATGTCGCAGTTGTGGAAAGTGTGAAGCAACCAATATAGGAGTATGCTGCATCGCAGCGATTTGCCGAAGGAGCGTCTACCATGTTCCGTCTTGAAGGTTTGAACGCGCTTCTCGGCTTGGCCAAAGATAAATCAATAGCGTCGGAGTTGCGCGCGATCCCGATCTGACCGCGTTGATCTTTGCTGGGATCTAGCCGTTTGGTGGGGAATTTCAACGCCACCGGTGGCGAGTACGGCAATTGTCGAATGACAGGAGTTTCTCATGACATCGAATGTTCAGGCGGACACCTTGGGGACCAGCCGGACGCTGGCTGATGATACGGGCTATTTGCAGGACCGGACGGCAATAGCTGTGGCGCGGGCTCTGGACCGGTCCGGGTTACAATGGGAAATGCTGTCCCAAGCGGCATCGCTGAACGCGCGTCGGATCGCAGAAAACCACACACAGCGCACCCACCGTCTGATACAGGGGTTTGCCGATCTGGCCACGCAGATGACACCGGCGACGGTGGCGCGGAATTGGTCGGAATACCTCAGGGATGCGGGACAGCGGGTGGTTCTGACGCTGGACGCACTGCGCGAACGCGGCGATGTATTTCTAGAACATGAGGCTGCCGGTTGCCCGCCTGTGCTTGCCTATGAATACGAAGTAGTAGCCGATGGTGCAGATCTAGAGCGGCCCTGCAATTACCAGCTGTTGCGCATCATCCCGCCCGAAGGTGTCGCGGTTGACGATCAGAGCCGCCCTTATGTGATCATTGATCCGCGCGCCGGACATGGCGGCGGCATTGGCGGGTTCAAACCCGATAGTCAGGTCGGCGTGGCGCTGGCCAATGGGCATCCGGTCTACTTCGTCAACTTCCGGCGCGATCCGGTGCCGGGACAAACATTGGCGGATGTGATGCATGCCGAGGCCGGGTTCGTTCGCGCCGTTCGCGCCCGTCACCCCGATAGCCCGCAGCCGGTTGTGACTGGCAACTGTCAGGGTGGCTGGGCGACCTTGCTGATGGCCGCCTGCAATCCCGACCTGACCGGTCCTCTGGTTCTGAACGGCGCGCCGGTTTCGCCGTGGTCGGGCGAGGTCGGCGAAAATCCGATGCGTTACAATGGCGGGGTGCTTGGCGGCACCTGGCAGCCAATGTTTTGGTCCGATCTGGGGGCGGGGCAATTCGACGGGGCCAATCTGGTGATGAATTTCGAACAGCTGAACCCCAGCCGGAATTATTTTGGCAAGTATTTCGACCTCTATCGCGACCCCGAAGGCGGGCGCGAACGGTTCATTGATTTTGAACGCTGGTGGGGCGGTTTCTTTATACTGAACGAGAAAGAAATTCACTGGATCGTCGAACAGCTATTTGTCGGCAACCGGCTGGTCCGGAACACCGCTCAGCTAGAGCCCGGCGTGCCGCTGGACATCAAGGCGGTTCGCGGTCCGATCTTTGTCTTTGCCAGTCACGGCGACAATATCACTCCGCCTCAGCAGGCGCTGAACTGGATCGCCGACACCTATACTGAAGAAGAAGAGATCCGCCTGCGCGGCCAGCGCATCATTTACATGCTGCATGAAGAGGTCGGGCATTTGGGCATCTTCGTGTCTTCGAAAGTCGCTCGAAAAGAACATTCCGGACTGACTTCGACGCTGGAAACCGTCGAGGCAATGGCCCCCGGTCTTTACGAGATGCAGATCGAAAATATCGAGGGTGAGGGGGCCGAAAAACGGTTCGAGATCCGGTTTGTGGAACGTCGGCTGACCGATGTTGCGGCGCTGGATGACGGGCGGCGGGACGAAACCGGCTTTGCCGCAGTGGCTGAGGTGTCCGTGTTGCAGGCTGGCCTCTACGAAACCTTTGCCCGCCCGGCGGTGCAGGCACTCACCACGCCGAGCACCGCGAAGGCGCTGCGCGACCTTCACCCGCTGAGGGTTCAACGGGCGGTTCAATCGTCGCATTCGCCTGCCGCTTTCGGGATTCAGCAACTGGCGCAGGCGGCCCGTGCCCAACGCGCACCTGCCGCACCCGACAACCCGTTCCTGACGGTCGAAAAGCTGACGGCGGACTGGGTTGAGCAGGCGATGGATCTGGGCCGGGACCTGCGTGACGCCTGGTACGAGATGACGTTCCATGCGCTCTGGAACGGCCCGCTGGCAGCTACGTTCGGACAGCAGCAGGCAGAGCGGCGCACATTGCCCGATCTTGAAAGCCTGCACGCGCTGCCCGAAGTTAAATCGGCCCTGGCACATATGGGGCAGGGCGGCGTGGCCGAAGCGGTGGTCCGGATATTGATCCTGCTTGGGGGTAGCAACCGCAGCTATCGCTCCGAGATGCTGGATCGGTGGTCAGATATCTTCACTCGGGAAGAGCCCTTTGCCGACCTATCGGTAGAACACCGCCAGCATCTGCTGCATGAACAATCGATTATAGCAACGCTCGACCCCGATGGCGCAGTGGAGACCCTGCCGGATCTTTTATCGCAACCTGAAGACCGGGCGCTGGCGGTGGCGCTGATCGATCGGATCATCGGTGAGGTCAAGGCCCCAACCCCAGAGCTGAAGGCAATGGCGCGCGATTTGTGCCATGCGCTGAACCTGAAAACCCCGAAGGGGTTTGCCGAAACCCCCACGAAACGGAAAGCTACGGGCGTGCGAAAGGGTCGCAAGATCTGAAAACTCTGGACACCGAACCGGTATTTCCAAGTTTTTTGACATCGCTTGCAAAGAGTGTCGGACGGTGCAGCCAGGTGATCATCGTTAGGGCATGACCTTTCCAGAGATCAGGCGCGTCCGCTGGTACTGCGGCGACCCCATTTGGCTCACGGCAACATTCAAGATGGTACCCGTCCCTGAGCAGCTTGAATTCCAAGCATCATGATTGCAATTGTCTCCGGCGTTTAACGTAACAATATCATTGGTCAAAAAACAACTTGCGCTGGTCCGGAATCAACTTAAACAGAAATTATGAAATTCCACCAAAATCCCACCCTGCTTGAACTAGGAAACAGCCCTGTTATCGCAAAGGGAAACAGGCAATTCGTATATGAACACCCATTTGACAAAGGGCTATTGTTAAAGGTTCCGCAACCTCACACGATGGATGCAGGTTCGAGGCTTGTAACCGACAAGTGGTATGACCGACTGTTTCGCAGAGCTACCGCTTTTAAGGGTTTCATGCGTGAGTTTGACGAAGCGTTTTTTCTGATGGTTCGCCATCAGGAAAGTCCGGACGTGATGCCCGTTTGTAGGGTGTTTGGCACCGCACCGACAGACAAAGGTCTGGCGTTGGTCTATGAACGCATTTCTGATCCGGATGGACAGCTTTCCCCAAGTCTGGGTCAGTTGATTGCCGAAAGTCGCCTCACCCCTCAGCATTTGAGCGATCTCAATAGACACTTCGACCAATTGTCAGAAGAACGTGTCGTCATAAGCAACAAGAACACTGGCAATCTTGTCTATCAAACATGGCCCGACGGATCCGGGCGATGGGTTTGGATTGACAGCTTTGGGTCTAAACAAGTCATTCCTCTGCGAAGATGGGTTCGCAGTTACAATGACCGCAAGCTCGGCCAAGTTCGAAAAAAGTTCTTTGAATTGATAGACGCCGCAAAGGGCCAATCGTCTGACTAGCCCAGTTGATTGGATTCAACAGGTCCTTGTTTGGTTCGACTGTTGGCTTATGAAGCGAAGCCAAATCGACGCCATTTGATTGCCCTAGAGTGGGTTCTATCAGCCCAGACCAAATGCTTGGCCCATGCGCGTCCGGCGGCGCTCGATGGATTTGCGGAATGCTAAGTCAGAAACCAGCGTCAGCGGAAACAACACTCTTTCGCCCAAGCCATCGATGACGACCAGTTTTCCATTGCGCTCTTGCGCCCGTACAATGTTTTCAAAACCCAGGTCGCCCACGATAATCCGGCCACGTTCAAGGTCGTCCATGAGTTCCATGAATTCACCGTACAGCTGCTTGCGCTCTGACATGTCATCACCCAATGCGGCCCGTTCCGACTCCAGCGTTGGCGCCAAATCGCCATCAGGACCGGTCATCTTTTCGACCACCAGCGCGGGTCCTTGAGATGTCGCCGCATACCCCATAAAATCCGCAAGGCGTTCAATCTCGGGGCAGCCTCGTGTCAGCGCGGCTAAGTATTCGTTTGCTTCCCGGTTCCACTGACGGAGGTTGCCATAGCGTCTCTCAGCATAACGAGGAATCACGTGGTTGCGCACCGGTTCATCCACCCGGACTTTCAACAGCGCGCGCTCAATAAACGGATGCTGATAAATTTCGTAGTTGCGGCTTCTTCGCAATGGCCGAATTTTACTTAAGTCTATCATGTTGTTTTGCCGATCCTAATAAAGAAGATCACCGATTACAGCCATCCTCTCAAACCAAGGTCTCCAATTAGTCCTTTTCATGTTTGAGGACAACCAGATGCCGAAACAAGACATTTAGTACCGGCATCTTGCGGTACGTATCGATAGTGAAGCGGTACGGTTCTTAAGCCCAGATTGTGCAGATGTATGACGCGCCTCCGTACCCCATCATTCTGCCCTAAAAGCCCGAGCATCAGCATTCGTTGATAAGGGTGAAGCCAATATGACAACACCATGTCCACTGTTAGTTCACTGCTGCGTTTATTGGTGTTGTTATGAGTGATGGAGTGATTTGTGAGATTGTTCTGCCCCATTTTGTGACGGG